>JACQZT010000306.1 GCA_016213755.1 Acidobacteriota bacterium
CACCGCCTCGCCCAGCGTCAAGGGCGCCGAGTCGTCCGCGGATGCAAAAACCAGAAGGCAAAACGCGACAGGGAACATAAGAGACGAAGAGGCGAAAACCTCCTCTCTATTCTAACGTCATGCCGCCGCCCGAAGTTCCCTCTTTTGAAGAGGGATTCGAGTATGACCGGGCGGAAGCCCCGACCGCCGATTGAACGCCTCGGCGGTTCATTGTAGTCTGGAAGCAAAGCTGAAGAACCATTGGGCACGGGTGTCTTTCGCGCGAAGGGAAAGGAGGCGGAATGCTAACCAAAGGCCCCGCAAAAAGGGTGGTGATTTTCCTCAACGAAGACACCCAGCACCACTTGACGGCGCTGCACGACGCTCTCATGACCTTCCTGATGCACAAGGGGGTTTCCGGCGCGACGGCGACGCGAGCCTTTTCCGGCTTCGGTTCGCACCACACGCTGCACACCCCCAAAATCGAAGTGCTGGCGGAGCATCTGCCCATCCGCATCGAGTTCATCGAGACGGCGGAGAAGGTCGAAGAGCTCTTGCCGGCCCTCTATGAGATGGTCACCGACGGGCTGATCGAGGTCCAGGACACGACCGTCGTGAAAGTGGCGCGAAAGTCCCCGGGACCCGAGCCGAAACTGCCTCACGAGGAGAAGCGTGGCCGCGCAACGCTGCTGCGGGTGTTCCTGGGCGAGGCCGACAAGTGGCACGGCGAACCGCTGTACAACGCGATTGTAAAGAAGCTGCGCATGCTGGACATCGCCGGCGCCACCGTCTATCGCGGTATCCTCGGTTACGGAGCCAAGGGGCACGAGCACAAGAGAAGTGTCCTCCACCCCATGCGCGACCTGCCGATCATGATTTCCGTAATCGACGGGCCCGACAAGATCGCCGCGGCCGCGGAGGCTCTGGAAGCGATGTTGGAGGATGGCTTGATCGTCACTTCCGGCGTAGACATGGTGAGGCTGGTCCGCGGCCATACCGTTACGGAGGCGTCCAATGCAACCGGCACATCCCGCTAAGCTCCTGCGAATTCACATCTCGGAATCCGACCGCTGCCTGGGCAAGCCGCTGTATGAGGCGATCGTGGACAAGTGCCGGGAGATGAAGATCGTCGGCGCCACCGTGTTTCGCGGTCTGGAAGGGTACGGCGGAAGCGCGGAGATCCACAAGGCGCATCTGATGCGCCACGACCAGCCGATCGTCATCTCGATCGTCGACACGCCGGACAGCTTGGCCCGCCTGGTTCCGGTGGTCGAAGAGATGATGGACACCGGTATGCTGGTTTTGTCCGACGTCACGGCAGTCCGCGTGGAGAAAAACGCAACGACGCTCAAGTCGCCGGGGCCAGTTCGCGCTTGAACTTGCACTCGGCGTTGGGGCACTGCACGATGGGGCCGGCCTTGAGCCACTTCTCGACCATGTAGGCGCCGCCGCATTGGGGGCACTTTTCGGCCAGGGGCTTGTTCCAGGCCACGAAGTCGCACTCCGGATAGCGGTTGCAGCCGTAGAAGGTCTTGCCGCGGCGCGAGCGGCGCTGGATGATGTCGCCCTGGTTGCAGGACGGGCAGGTAACGCCGATGGTGTTCTGCTTGACGTACTTGCAGGCTGGGTAGTTGCCGCACGCGGTGAACTCGCCAAAGCGGCCCGACTTGACCACCATCTGGCTGCCGCACTGCGGGCACTTCTCGTCAATCGGCACGTCGGGCTTGCGCTCGGCCTTTCCGATCTGCTTGGTGGTCTTGCAGTCCGGGTAACCCGAACAGGCGTAGAAGGTGCCGAAGCGCCCTTTCTTGAGCACCATCGGGCGGCCGCAGTTGTCGCAATACTCCTCGGCGCCTTGTTCGGTGAGATCGGCCTTGTCGACATCCGGCAGATCGACGGTCAGTTCGCGCGTGTTGGTGCACTCGGGGTAACCCGTGCAGGCGATGAAGCTGCCGTGGCGGCCCCACTTGATGACCATCGGCTTGCCGCACTTGTCGCAGGTCAAGTCGGTTGGCTTCTCCATCCGCTTGACGTCGGTCATTTCGGTTTCGGCGCGCGTGAGGTCCTTCTCGAATTTCTTGTAGAACTCCGCCATCGCGTCGCGCCAGTGGATGCGGCCTTCCTCGATCTCGTCCAGCGCCTCTTCCATGCGCGCCGTGTAGGTGACGTCGAAGATGTCCTCGAAACACTCCAGCAGCAGGTCCACCACCACCATGCCCAGCTCGGTGGGCGTGAACCGTCCGCCTTCCTTCTTGGCGTACTCTCGCTCCTGAAGGGTCGACAGGATGGACGCGTAGGTCGAAGGACGTCCCACGCCGTCGGCTTCCAGTTCCTTCACCAGAGAGGCTTCGGTGAAGCGCGGCGGCGGCTCGGTGAAGTGCTGCTCGGAGCCGATCGAGCGGAACTTCAACGCCTCGCCCTCCCGCACCGCCGGCAGCTTGTGCTTGAGCTCCTCGTCTTCCTCGTCCGGCTGGTCCTTGCCTTCCTGGTAGACCGCCAGAAAACCGTCGAACTTGGGCAGCGTGCCGGTGGTGCGGAACAGGTAGGTGGCGCCGTCCTGGCCGCCGGCCTCGGCCTCGATGGTAGTCTGGTCGAACACGGCCGGGGTCATCTGGCTGGCGACAAAGCGCATCCAGATCAGGCGGTAGAGCTTCAGCTCGTCTTCCGCCAGATAACTGGCCAGCGATTCGGGCGTGCGCATCACCGAACTCGGGCGGACGGCTTCGTGCGCGTCCTGCGCGCCTTTTTTGCCGCGGTAGAAGTTGGGAGACTCGGGCAGGTAGCCGGCGCCGTAGCGGCCGACGATCAACTCGCGCACTTCCGTGAGCGCCTCGCCGGCCACGCGCGTGGAATCGGTGCGCATGTAGGTGATCAGACCCACCGAGCCCTCTTCGCCCAGTTCCACGCCTTCGTAGAGCCGCTGCGCCAGCATCATGGTCCGCTTCACGCTGAAGCGCAGCTTGCGCGCGGCCTCCTGCTGCAAGGTGGAGGTGATGAAGGGCGGCACCGGGTTGCGGCGCTTCTCCTTGGTGACCACCGACCGGACGGAGTATACCGCGCCGTCCAGATGCGAAATGACGCTCTGCGCGGCGGCCTCGTCGCCGATCTCGAGGTTTTCCTCGTTGCGCTTGACCAGCCGGGCCACCAGTTGCGGCGGCTTCTTCGCGCCCAGGTGGGCGTCGATGGTCCAGTACTCGCGCTTCTGAAAGGCGCGGATCTCGCGCTCGCGCTCGACGATCAGGCGCAGCGCGACGGTCTGCACGCGCCCGGCCGACAGCCCGCGCCGCAGCTTGTCCCACAACAGCGGCGAGATCTTGTAGCCCACCAGGCGGTCGAGCACGCGGCGCGCCTGTTGCGCGTCCACCAGGTGAAGATCGACCTGGGCCGGATGATCGAACGCCTTGCGGATCGCGTTGGCCGTGATCTCGTTGAACATCACGCGGTAGACCGACGGCCCGCCGCCCTTCTTGCCTTGCAGCTCCTCCTGCAAGTGATAGCAGATGGCTTCGCCTTCGCGATCCGGGTCGGCCGCCAGGTAGATCGAGTCGGCGCCCTTGGCCGCCTGCTTCAGCTCGGTGATGAGCTTCTTCTTGCCCTCGATGATTTCATAGTGGGGACGGAAGTCGTGCTCGACGTCCACCGCCAGGTCCTTCTTGGGCAAATCCTTGATGTGGCCCAGGGAGGCCTTCACCACGAAGTCCTTGCCGA
This sequence comes from Acidobacteriota bacterium, assembly GCA_016213755.1. Classification (GTDB taxonomy): domain Bacteria; phylum Acidobacteriota; class Terriglobia; order Bryobacterales; family Bryobacteraceae; genus JACQZT01. Next base: position 3,688 of record JACQZT010000306.1, read on the forward strand.
GGTACTTGCCGATTGTTTTCGCCTTCGCCGGCGACTCGACGACGACGAGAGATTTTCCCATATGAGTCCGCTGAAACCGATCCTTTGGTGTAAGAGTTGTTAAGGCGGGGCGTCCGAGACGTCCTTACCACACCTTAACAAAGTTCCGGCCCGGAAGTTGTCTCACCACTCCCAGGATCTCCAACTCGAACAACGCGGCGATGATCTCCGACGAAGAGCAGTCTTCCACACGCTCGAGCAGTCCGTCAATGTGGGTGGGGGTGTCGACGCGGAGGATGGCGAAGATTTTTCGCCCGATTTCGTTCATCGGCCCCAGCGCCAAAGTCCGCTGCGCGTCCCCGTCCGCCGGGGTGTCGCCGGTTCGGCGGCGCAGCTCTTCCACCAGCCGCCGGCGTGCCTCGGCGGGCAGTTCCTCGAGCACGTCGCCGGCCTCCTGAACCAGCTTGGCGCCTTGCTTAATCAACAGGTTGGGTCCCCAGCTCGTCTTCGAGGTGATGTTGCCCGGGACGGCGAACACTTCGCGTCCCTGGTCCAGCGCCAAACGCGCGGTGATGGCGCTGCCGCTGTACTGCGCGCCCTCGACGACCACCACTCCCAGGCTCATCCCGCTCACGATGCGATTGCGGATGGGAAAATTCTGCGGATAGGCGGGCGTGGCCATGGGGAACTCCGAAAGCAGCAGCCCCTTCCCGGCCAGTTCGGCCGCCAGGCGGCGGTTTTCGACCGGGTAAATCACATCGACGCCACAGCCGAAAACGGCCACCGTGCCGCCCTCGGCCGACAGGGCGCCCTGGTGGGCGGCGGTGTCGATGCCGCGGGCCATGCCGCTGGCGACGGTGAGACCGGCGCGGCCCAGATCGGCCGCCAGGCGCTCGGCCACCGCCGTCCCATAGGGGGTGGGGCGGCGCGTTCCGACCATTGCGATCATCAGCGAGCCGAGCAATTCCAGCCGCCCGCGCGCAAACAGCACCACCGGCGGGTCGTAGATTTCGCGCAACAGCGGGGGATAGCGCGGATCGGTGATGGGGATGGCGGCGGCGCCCGCGGCGAGGAGTTTTTCCTGCTGCACCACGGCGTCCTCGAAAGCGCAGCCGCTGGCGATGCTGCGCGCCACCGCCGGCAGCAACCCCGCCGCTTCCAGCGCCGACACCGAGGCGCGGAACACCGCCTGGGGCGTGCGGAACTTTTCAATCAGTTGCCCCGCTTTGCGGGCCCCCAGGCTGGGCGCCATGCGGAGCGCCAGCCAGTGAAGTTCCTCTTCGCGATTGCAGGCAGCGGGCGGCATAGCTCTCTAAGAGACGGTGCGCCGGCCGGCCGGAGATTCTCAACCCGCTACTATGGAAAGCGAAGATGCCCCCACCCATTTCCGTGATCGAAGGGCCGTACCTGGCCGATCTGCTGTTCCAACCCCAGGCCCTGGCGGACACGCTGGCCGGCCTGACGCCTCTCCCCAGCCTGGCCCCCGAGAAATTCCGGCGCATCGTGCTGACCGGCATGGGCGGGTCGCTGCACACGCTGCATCCGCTCAGTTTGCAGCTCATCGGCCACGGCTTCACGTCGCTCGTGGCCGAGACCTCGGAGCTGGTGTACTCGATGTCCGGGCTGCTGGGTTCCGGCACGCTGCTGGTGGCGCTCAGCCAGTCGGGGCGCAGCGCCGAGACGGTGCGCCTGCTGGAGGGTTGCGGGCGCGGCGTCACCACCATCGGGATCACCAACACCGCGGGCTCGCCGCTGGCCGAGCGCGCGGATGTGACGGTCCTCACCCGCGCCGGCCCGGAGGCCTCGGTCTCTTCCAAGACCGTGCTGGCCGCGCTGCTGGCGCTGGCGTGGCTGGGCGATTGCCTGTGCGGGAAGGACCTGGCGCGCACGGCGCGGGAACTCGCCGAGGCCGCTCCCGCGGCCGGGAGTTACCTGGCGCGCTGGAGGGAGCACGTGGCGAGCCTGTGCGGCGAACTGGCAGGTGTCCGGGACGTCTTTCTCGTGGGGCGCGGCGCCTCTCTGGCGGCGGCCGGAGTGGGCGGTCTGATCATCAAAGAGTCCACTCACGTCCACTCGGAGGGCATGAGCAGCGCCGCGTTCCGGCATGGGCCGTTCGAGATGCTGAGCCCGGAAGTGTTCGTGCTAGTTCTGGAAGGCGATCCGGCCACGGCCCCGCTGAACCGGGCCCTGGTCGGGGATATTCGGAACGCCGGCGGGCGCGCCGCCCTGGCCGGTCCCGGCGCGGAACTCGATGTGTTCCGGCTGCCGGAGGTTCCGCCCGCGGTGCGCCCCATCCTCGAAATGCTGCCGGTCGAGATGATCTCGCTGGCTCTGGCCGCCCTGGCCGGCCGCGAAGCCGGCCGCTTCGAGCGCATCGCCAAGGTCACCACCACGGAGTGATGGGACCGGCGCGGATGCCGGTCCCACTGGCGGCACCCTCCGCTTCTACTGGACTACGGAGGAGTTCCAGCCCAGTTCGAAACTGCTCCTGGCTGGGGTTGCGCTGGCTTTGCGGTTCTGCTTGGCGGCGTACATCCGGCGGTCGGCTACCGACAGAAGCTGCTCGGCGTCGGCGCCGTCGGCCGGGTAGTCGGCCGTGCCCACGCTCAGCGTGCAGATGCTCTCGCCGCAGGCCTGCTGGGCGGCCAGTTCGGCGATCGCCGAGAGCCGTCCGGCCTTGGCCTGGGCATCCTGGGGAAAGATGCCCGGCAGGATCAGAACGAACTCGTCGCCGCCCATGCGGGCCACGTAATCGTATTCGCGGCAGCCGGCGCGCAGCGCCGAGGCGACGGCCTTGAGCACACGATTGCCTTCCAGGTGCCCGAACCGGTCGTTCACCTGTTTGAAGTGGTCCAGGTCGCAGACCAGCAAGGACAGCGGATGGCCCTGGCGGCGGGAGCGCGACACCTCTCCGTCCAGGTGCAGGAACAGCGAGCGCGCGTTGGGCAGCCCGGTCAGGTAGTCGGTGGTGGCGGACGACTCGGCCTGTTTGTACTTCAAAGCGTTTTCCACCGACAGGGCGACCTTGCCGCTGATGGCCAGCAGGATGCGCAGGTGGTCGCGCGTGAAGGCGTCCTTCTCGGCCCGGTACAGCGCCAGCGCGCCCACCACGCCGGCCAGCCCTTCCAGCGGCACGGCCAGCGCGGATCGCAGAACGCTGGAATGGCCGGCCTGGCTCCCATAACCCGGCTCCACGCCCGGGTTTCCGTTCACAATGGGTTTGCGGTTCTCCACCACCCAGCCGGTGAGTCCTTCCCCGACGGGGATCTCGAGGGAGGAGAAGACCCTGAAATTCTCGCCGGTGACGAAGGCGGGATGGAGCACGCCTTCCCGCTGTACGTAAATGGCCATCGACTCGTAGGGCACCACGCGCTGGAGCCGCACCGCCAGCACCGAGAGGGTCTCATCCAGGCTGAGCGAGGCGCCCAGGTCCTGCGCCAGCTCGAACAGCGTGTGCACTTCCTGGCGCGCGGCGGCGATGCAACTCAGGAAATCGACGGTTTCGGTCCGGCTGCGGTCCTTCTCCGGGCGCGAGGCTTCGAAGCCGGCGGCGGGCGCTTCGCCGCGCTCGATGCGAGCGTCGGAGGAGAGCTTGCTCTTACCGTCCTGCCGCGCGCTGGCCATCTGTTCCAGTTGCACATGGCGGCGTTCGAGGACCTCGACCACCCGCGGGTCGAAGGCCTTGCCCGCATCGCGGGCCACCACGTTCATGGCTTCCTCCAGGGGCAGCGCGCGGCGGTACTGGCGGTCGGTGGCCAGCGCGTCCAGGCAATCGATGGCCGAGAGAATGCGCGCGCCGATGGGGATCTCCTCGCCTTTCAATCCGGACGGATATCCGGCCCCGTCCCACCTTTCGTGATGCGAGCGCACGATGGGGGCCACCGGGTACGGAAACTGCACCTGTTCCAGGATTTCGGCCCCCACCACGGGGTGGATTTTCATCTTCTCGAACTCTTCCGGCGTCAGCCGGCCGGGCTTGGAGATGATGTGTTCGGGGACCGCCAGCTTGCCGATGTCGTGCAGCACCGAAGCCGCTCGCAGGGCTTCCAGTTCGGCTTCCGCCAGCCCCAGTTCCTTGCCGATCTCGATGGCGTACACCTGCACGCGCTGCAAGTGGCCGTGCGTGGTGTGATCCTTGGCTTCGATGGCCAGCGCCAGCGCTTCGATGGTGCGCAGGTGCACGGACGACATCTCGTCGGAGTGCTTCATCTGGTCGTCCAGGCGTTCCTCGTACAGCCGGTAGGCCCGGTAGAGCAGGTAAGCCGCCGGCAGGATCAGGCTCGAGGTCTGCCAGCCTACCAGCCGTGTGCAAAGGTGATAGACGCCCGCGATTCCGGCCCCCACCAGATAGTAGGGCAGGGTCCAGAAGCTGCGCACCCGCCAGGTCCGGAACAGCCCGCCGCGCTCCAGGCCCGCGATCAGGACGGCAGTGGCCAGCGAGTGGAGCAGAAACAGCGCCGCCGCCGCCAGCGCGATCATGATCGGCTCTTCGACGCCGCGATGGCGCAGAAAAGCGGAATGGTAGACCGAGTGAGCGCCCGCAACGGCGGTGGCGACCGCCGCCGAGCCGTACAACACGTGCAACACCCGAACCGGCTTCCCGGGCCTCCACAAGGCCTCGACGACGGTGGCGGCGCAGGCCAGCATCACCGTTTCAGGCAGGCTCAGTTCCAGAATCCCCACCAGAACGAAGAGGAAGTTGACCGACAGGGTTCCGCTCAAGGTCGGCATGGCGACCTTCAGCCCGGAGGCGAGGATCGCTACCACCAGGTAGCACAGGTAACGCACCGGATCGGCGGACTGGAAGTCGAGAAGAGAGAAACCGAGAGCCGTGGCTCCGACGGAAGCGACCAGGGCGAGGATGGCCTTGAGGAAAGGCGGCATGTCTATTCTGATTTGTCGCACAGGGATAGTGCAATTAGAGGGCCTGTCGTGACTATTTCGCTTCAGGCGATCTATCTTCCAGGGAATAGGGGGCTTACCCATACGGCGGCGGGAATGGTCGGGGCGCCGCGGGGACAACTTGTCTCATTCTGAGAGGACATTCTGTCTCATTCGCCTGGCCGGCGGCGTTAACCGGAGAGCAGCGGGAGTGACATAATACGACTGTTAGCCCACAGGCGCAGCCGTTGGCGGGAAGGCATGCCGGCAACCCGAGGGCGTGGATCATGCAAGCACCGTCCATTACAGCGGTTTTCAGACTCACGACCCTGGGAAGGGTCAGAATCGCCTTCGCCTGCGCTCTGCTGTTCCTGGTCACCCTCAGCGGACTCGTCTACTTGAACACCGCCCGGCTGGTTGGAAACTCGACTTGGGTCCTGCATACGCTGAGGATCATGAACCGGTTCGATTCGCTGGTCCTCGAGATTGAAAATGCCGAACAGGCTGTCGATTGCTACATTGCAGCTCCGGACCAGGGCTGTCGTGAGCGGTTTCATGCCGCTTCCGGCGAGATCCGGAAGCTGTTCGGCGAGATGGAGCAACTGGCGAACGAAGCTCCCGACCTCAGGGAGTTTCTCTTGGCACTTTGGGCGCCGATCCTGACCACCACGGAGACCGGTCGGCAGATCGTGAACCGTCCAGTTGAAGGGCATTCGGACGCGGAATCGCGAGGGGCAATCGCGGAGATGGCCAAGGTTTCGACCCAGACGCGGGAGTCGCTGCTCCGGATCCGCCGAGAACAGTATCTCGATCTGCGGCGGCAAACCAGTCAAATCGACGCACAGGCAAGAGGGCTGACTGCCTGGATGGTGGCGGCCTTCCTGTTCAACGTTGTCCTGCTCTCGGCGGTTTACCACCGCCTGACACGAGAGATCGCGGAGAAGACGAAATCGGAGGCCCGGTTGGCCGAGTTGGGTGCGGAACTCAGAACGGCCAACGAGGAGTTGCGCTCCCGCAACGAGGCGTTGGCGCTGGTAAGCCGGCGCAAGAGCGATTTTGTGTCCAGGCTGAGCCACGAGTTGCGCGCCCCGTTGAACGGGATCTCCGGGTATTCGGAGTTGCTTGCCGAAGAGGGCGAAGGGCCTCTGAACAGCACGCAGAAACGGTTCCTGCGGCATGTCCGGAAGGGCGCGGCGCATCTCTTGCGACTGGTCGAAGGACTCCTCGATCTGGCGCGCATCGAGGCGGGGCGGGAGGAACTTCAGATTGAAACCGTCGATGTTTGCGAGTTGCTGCCGGAGTTGATGGCCATCGTGAGGGCCGCAATAGGCACGAAACGCATGGAGATGAAGGCTTTGGTCGACTGCGGCACGCTGGTCCGGGCGGACCGGACCCGGCTCCGGCAGATACTTCTGAACCTGCTGTGCAACGCAGTCAAGTTCACCCCCGACGGCGGCGAGGTATCTGTCCGTTCCTCACGGGCGGATGAAATGGTGGTCCTTTCCGTCGCGGACACAGGCATCGGTATCGATCCCGACGCGCAGGAAGATGTGTTCGAGGATTTCTTTCAGGGTCAGTCCGGCGCATCCGGCGGCGGCGCCGGACTGGGCCTGTCCATCGCCCGGCAGTTGGTATTGCGCCAGGGAGGGAGAATCTGGGTCGAAAGCGAACCGGGAAAGGGGAGCCGGTTCAGTTTCACGTTGCCGGCCGCGGAATTGCCGGCAGATGGCAGAAAACGTGCTCAGGGTTCCGTGTAATTCTTTTGTGCAGCGTCGAGCGCTGGAGGTCGCGGTCTGGAATGAAGATCATCCTGGTGGCAGACGACGATTCCGAAAGCCGGGCTTTGATCAGGGATGCCCTGGCGCATCAGGACTATCGAATTGTGGAAGCCTGCGACGGCCGGGAAACCCTGGAAGGGGTGGAGAGAGAGCGGCCGGATCTCGTGCTGCTGGACTTGAAGATGCCGCGGCTGGATGGTTTCTCGGTGCTGGATCGCTTGCGAGCTCATCCGCGTTTCTCGAATCTGCCGGTCGCCGCCGTGACTGCGCGAGTTCCGCGGAGCGCGGCGGATACGGAACTCACAAAGCGGTTTGACGCGTACCTTACCAAGCCGCTCAACACCCGAACCCTCAGGTTCCAGGTTCGGGAGCTGCTCAGCCGGCCGAATCCAAGCCGGCCCACACCTGCCGTATGAGAAAATGGGGACCAGCGAGGTCTTGTTGTCCCCTCCGCAGCCAGTCGAATCCGGACGTTCCATCACTCTGGTCGCCATCGATGACGACACCGAAGTGCTGGAGTTCATTCTGGATGCCTTGCGTCTTGAGAGCCTCCGAATCCTGACGTTCACCGACCCCGCGGAAGGCATGCGCTGTGTTTCTCGAGAGCAACCGGAGATCGTCCTCCTGGATCTGGTTCTGCCAGGCGTGAGCGGGATGGAGCTTCTGGAGCGAATTCTCTCCTTCGCTCCGCGGACGAACGTCATCCTGATCACCGGCCACTATTCGACCGAATCCGCGGTGGAGGCCATTCAGAAGGGCGCCAGCGACTACCTGAACAAACCGCTCTCCATCGTGGTGTTGCG
>JACQZT010000034.1 GCA_016213755.1 Acidobacteriota bacterium
CAGCACGTCCTGCTTCTCTTCGTCGCGGAAGTACTCGGCCACAGTCAGGCCGGTCAGCCCCACGCGCAGGCGCGCGCCGGGGGGCTCGGTCATCTGGCCGTAGATCAGGGCCACTTTCGACTTGCGCCAGTCGTCGGGATCGAGCACGCCCGACTCCTGCATTTCGCGCCACAGGTCGTTGCCCTCGCGGGTGCGCTCGCCCACGCCCGCGAATACCGACACGCCGCCGTGCTTCAGCGCGATGTTGTTGATCAGCTCCATGATCACGACGGTTTTGCCCACGCCCGCGCCGCCGAACAGGCCGATCTTGCCGCCGCGCAGGTAAGGCTCCAGCAGGTCGATGACCTTGATGCCGGTTTCGAACATCTGCAACTCGGTGGACTGCTCTTCGAACAGGGGGGCCGAGCGGTGAATGGGAGAGAACTTGGTGGCGTTAATGGGGCCGCGGTAGTCCACCGGCTCGCCGATGACGTTCATCACCCGCCCCAGCGTTTCCTTGCCCACCGGGATGGTCACCGGGATGCCCAGGCTTTCGGCCTTCATGCCGCGCACCAGACCGTCGGTGGGCTTCAGAGCGATGGTGCGCACGCGGCCCTCGCCGATGTGCTGCGCCGCCTCGACGATGATGTCGATGGGGTGGGGGACGTTGAAGCCCTCGCTGGTGATGCGGATGGCCGTGTAGATCAGGGGGATCCGGCCCTCGGGGAACTGGATGTCCACGGCGGGTCCAGCCACCTGGATCACTTTGCCGATTGCTTTGCCTGCTGAAGTTTCCATGTGTTTCGTCTCACGGGCCGGGAAACCCGGCCCCTACTCCAAGGCGGCTGCGCCGCTCACCACTTCGATGATCTCCCGGGTAATGCTGGCCTGGCGGACGCGGTTCATATACAGCGTCAGCCGGTCGATGACTTCGGCCGCGTTGGACGTCGCGGCGTCCATGGCGGTCATGCGGGCCGCCTGTTCGGCCGCCGCCGATTCGACCATGGCGCGATAGAACGAAACCTTGACATAGCGCGGCAACAGCTTCTCGATCAGATCGCCCGGCGGCTGTTCGTAAATGAAATCGAGGTTCTTGGCCTCGGTGGGCAGCTCGACCGGCAGCACGCGCACGACGGAGAGCTTCTGCGCGATCACGCTCTTGAATTCGTTGCACAGCAGGTAGACCGCATCCACTTCCTTGGACGCAAAACGGTCGCTGGCGGCCTGGGCGATGGCCGCGGCGTCGGCGAAGGTAAATTTCTGCGAAATGCCCACGTGCTCGGCGGTGATGGCGGAGGTGCGCTTGCGCCAGAAGTCGCGGCCCTTGCGGCCCACCAGCACCAGTTCGACCGCGGACTCCGGGCGCTCCTCGATGAAGCGCTGCGAAGCCTTGATCAGGTTGGAGTTGAAGGCCCCGGCCAGGCCGCGGTCGGCGGTCACCAGCACGAGCTGGATGCGCTTTTCCTCGCGCTCGGCCAGCAGCGGGTGCCCTGACATACTTTCGTCGGCGCGCGCCGCCAGGGCCACGTCCGCCAGGATCTGGTTGAGCACTGCGGCGTACGGGCGCGCGGCCACCACGCGCTCCTGGGCGCGGCGCAGCTTGGCCGCCGAAACCATCTTCATGGCCTTGGTGATCTGCTGCGTATTCCGCACCGTGCGGATGCGGCGGCGAATGTCGATCAGGCTGGGCATGGTCGGCGGCCTCTACTTGCCGTGCTCGGCGACGAACCGCTCCTTAAACTCCTTGAGCGCCGCGTGCAGCTTCGCGCGCAGCGCGTCGTCCAGGATCTTCTTCTCGCGAATCTCGGCCAGCAGTCCCGCGTGCGCGTTCTTGAAGTGCCGGTACAGGGCGGACTCGAACGGCCGGCAGTCTTCCACCGGCAGGTCGTCCAGGTAGGCGTTGCCGCCGGCGAAAACGATCAAAATCTGCAATTCCACCGGCAGCGGCTCGAGCTGGCCCTGCTTGAGGATCTCCACCAGGCGCCGGCCGCGGTTCAACTGCTGCTGGCTGGCCTTGTCCAGGTCCGAGCCGAACTGCGCGAAGGCCGCCAGTTCGCGGTACTGCGCCAGTTCCAGGCGCAGGGCTCCGGCCACCTGCCGCATGGCCTTCACCTGCGCGTTGCCGCCCACGCGGCTCACCGACAGGCCCACGTCGACGGCGGGACGGACGTTGGAGTTGAACAGATCGGCTTGCAGGTAGATCTGGCCGTCGGTGATCGAAATGACGTTGGTCGGGATGTAAGCCGAAATGTCGCCCGCCTGGGTTTCGATGAAAGGCAGGGCGGTTAGCGAGCCCGCGCCTTTCTCCTTGCTCAGCTTGGCGGCGCGCTCGAGCAGCCGGCTGTGCAGGTAGAACACGTCGCCCGGGAAGGCCTCGCGTCCCGGCGGGCGGCGCAGCAGCAGCGAAATCTCGCGGTAGGCCGCGGCGTGCTTGGAAAGATCGTCGTAGATGCACAGCGCGTGGCCGCCCCGGTCGCGGAAAAACTCGCCCATGGCGCAGCCGGTGTAGGGGGCGATGTACTGCATGGGCGCGGGGTCGGAGGCGGTGGCGGCCACCACGATGGTGTATTCCATGGCCCCGAAGCTCTCCAGCGTCTTCACCACCTGGGCCACCGTCGAGCGCTTCTGGCCGATGGCGACGTAGATGCAAATCACGTCGCCGCCCTTTTGGTTGACGATGGTGTCCAGCGCGATGGCGGTCTTGCCGGTCTGCCGGTCGCCGATGATCAGCTCGCGCTGCCCGCGGCCGATGGGGATCATCGAGTCGATGGCCTTGATGCCGGTTTGCAGCGGCTCTTTCACCGACTGGCGGTCGACCACGCCGGGCGCCAGCCGCTCCAGGTCGTTGAACTCGGTGGTGTCGATGGGGCCCTTGCCGTCGATAGGCTGGCCCAGCGCGTTCACCACGCGGCCGACCAGCGCCTGGCCCACCGGCACGGACATGATGCGGCCGGTGCGGCGGACCTCGTCGCCCTCCTTGATCTCCGTGTACTCGCCCATGAGCACCGCGCCCACCTGGTCTTCTTCCAGGTTCATGGCGATGCCAGAGACGCCGTGCGGAAACTCGATCATCTCGCCGGCCATGACGTTTTCCATGCCGTGGATGCGGGCGATGCCGTCGCCCACCGAGATCACCGACCCGGTCTCGGAGATGCTGACCGCCTGTTCGTAATTCTCGATTTCCTCACGCAGCACGCGCGTGATTTCATCCGCTCGAATTTGAGCCATAGTTCCCTATTCCGATCCTTACTCGGCCGTCATCTTCCGCCGCAGCGATTCCAACCGGCCGCGCACGGAGCCGTCGTACATGGTCGAACCGATGCGCGCCGTCACGCCTCCGATCAACTCGCCGTCGATGGCGTACTCGGGGCGCACGCGCTTGCCGCTCAGGCGCGTAAGCTGGGCCTCGATGGCCTGCCGCTCGGGTTCGGCGAGGTCCCGGGCCGAAACGATGCCGGCGCGGACCACGCCCTGCCTTTCGTCCAGCAGCGCCTCGAAGGCCGCGCGGATCTCTCCCAGCAGTCCGATGCGCCGGTGGTCGATCACCACGTACAGGAAGTTGCGCACCAGCCGGTCCAGCCCGAGCGTCTCTCCGATGCGGCCCACCACGGCGCGCTTGCGCGCGGGCGGCACGGCCGGCGACAGCAGAATGTGGCGCAACTCGGAGGCCGTCGAGAGCGCCTCCTCGAAGGAGCGCAACTGCCCGATCACATGGCGCGGCGCCAGCGCGGCGCCGCGCGCCAAAACCGAGTCCACCAGGGCGCGGGCGTAACGGGAGGCGGCCGCCGAAGACGCCATCTCAGTTCACCCCCTGCGCGGAGCCGCTCCGGCTCGCCAGGTCGTGCACGAAGCCGACCACCAGGCCCTGTTCGGCTTCCGCCGTCATGCGGCCGCGCAATTGCCTTTCCGCCAGCCGGATGGCCAACTCCGCCGCGTGCGACTTCAGTTCCTGGCGCGCGGCCTTGGCGGCCGAGGCGATTTCCTGTTCCGCCTGCTCCTGGATCTTGGCCAGGTGCCGTTCGGTCTCGGCGCGCAGCCGCTGGTTCTCGGCCTCCATCTCCTGCCGGGCCGTGGCGCGCAGAGCCTCCACTTCGGCGCCCAGGCTGGCCATGCGCCGTTCGATCTCGGCGGCCCGGGCATCGGCGCCGGCCTTCAGCCCGGCGGCTTCGGCGATGCCCTTTCGGATGTCCGCCGTGCGCCCCTGGAAAAACGCAGGAGCCTTCTTGGCGATCAGGTATCCCAGGCCGGCGGCGAGCAGCGCGAAGTTGGCCCATTTCCAGCCCGTCAGGCTGGCGGCTCCGTGTTCGCCTCCGCCTTCCGCGCAAGCCAGCACCGTTACGGCCAATCCAAGCGGAAGAAGCCGCTTCACGACGGCCTCCTTGCCAGAATCGCGCTCGCGATCCGCGCGGCCAGGGCTTCGCTCTCCGCTTGCAGGGACTCTCGCGCGCGCGCCGCGTCTTCGGCCAGTTGCAGGCGCGCCTGAGCCACCAGCGATTCCGCGCTGCCTCGCGCCTGTTGAACGGCGGCGGCGTGTTCGTCGCGCCAGCGCCGGCGAGTCTCTTCCTGTTCGCGGTAGATCTCGCCGCGCGCTTCGCGCAGCGCGGCCTCGCACTCGGCGGTCTTGCGGGCGGCGGCCTCCAGGCTGGTCTGGGCCGAGCGGCGCGCGCCCTCGGTGAGTTCAAACCGCGCCCGCAGCACCTTGTCCAGCGGGCGGAAGAAGATGAACTTCAGATAAAAGTGCAGCAGAACCAGCAGCACGAAAGTGGGCAGGGCCTTCAGCATGAGCCCTCCCAATGCAATGAGAGTTGCGTCCATCGGAATCGACTGGGAACGGCTTCAGGAAACGTTTACAGAATGGGGCTCCAAAGCGGTTAAAGTAGCACAGAACATCGGACTTGGTCAACTGAAATAGATCCCTCCGCCGGCGCCGGCGCGGTAAGATCGTACCTGTTTGGAGGCGCATGGGGATGAACGCGGACAGGCCCCGGACCGGGGACGGCCAAGTGGTGTTTTCGACGCGCTGGTTCGAGGTGGTCGAGAAGACCTGCCCGGGATGGCGCGACCCATATTACATGGTCCGGTCGTCCGATTGCGTGACCGTGCTGGCCGTGACGGCGGCCGGCAAGATCCTGCTGGTCGAGCAGTTTCGGCCCGCGCTCGGCCGCAGCTCCCTGGAATTGCCGAGCGGCCACCTGGAGACCGGCGGCGAGTCGCCCGAAGCGGCGGCGCGGCGGGAATTGCTGGAAGAGACAGGCTATTGCGCGGATGAACTGAAGCTGCTGGGGGTCCTCGATCCCGACACTGGACGGCTGAACGTGCGCCTGTGGTGCTTTTTGGCCCGCAACGTCCGCAAGGAGCGCGAAGCGCAGGATGGGGAAGAACGCATCGAGGTTTCCGAGTGTACGATGGAGGAGTTCCTGGAGTACGCCCGCCAGGGGAAGTTGAGGCACGCGCAGGACCTGGCGGTGGCGTTGCTCGCCCTGTGCCGCAACGAGATCGGCGCAGCTTCGCTTCGACAGGAGGAAACCGAGTCATGAAGAAAGCGTTTCTTACCGGCGCCACCGGCCAGGACGGTTCTTACTTAACCGAGTTTCTGCTCGCCAAAGGCTGCGAGGTTCACGGGTTGAAGCGGCGTTCCTCCAGCTTCAACACCGACCGCCTGGATCACCTGTACCGCGATTTTCACGAATCCGGCGCCCGCTTCTTTCTGCATTACGCCGACCTGACCGACGGCGGCTCGCTGGTGAAACTGCTTTACGACATCCGGCCCGACGAGATCTACAATCTCGCCGCCCAGAGCCACGTAAAAGTCAGCTTCGAGGTGCCCGAGTACACCGCCGACGTGGCGGCCGGCGGCACGTTGCGCCTGCTCGAAGCGGTCCGCCTCACCGGCCTGCGCTGCCGGTTCTACCAGGCGTCGTCCAGCGAGATGTTCGGCAGCGCGCCGCCGCCGCAGAACGAGACGACTCCCTTTCACCCCCGCAGCCCGTACGCCTGCGCGAAGCTCTTCGGCCACACCATCACCGTGAACTACCGCGAGAGTTACGGTCTGCATGCGTCCAGCGGGATCCTGTTCAATCACGAGTCGCCGCGCCGCGGCGAAACCTTCGTCACCCGCAAGATCACGCGCGCCGTGGCCCACATCAAGCGCGGCGTGCAGGACAAGCTGTACCTGGGCAACCTGGACGCCCGCCGCGACTGGGGCTATGCGCCCGACTACGTGCGCGCCATGTGGCAAATGCTGCAACAGGACCAGCCCGGCGATTATGTGGTGGGCACCGGCGAGGCGCACACCGTCCGCGAGTTCGTCGAACTCGCATTCGCCTGCGCGGACCTGGATTGGAAGGAGTTCGTCGAGGTCGACCCGCGCTACTTCCGTCCCGCCGAAGTGGATTACCTCCTGGCCGACGCTTCCAAGGCCCGCCGCGCGCTGGGTTGGGAACCCTCCGTGACCTTCGCGGACCTGGTGCGCATCATGGTGGACGCCGACCTGCGCGAGATCGACGCCAAGCTCCGGGGCGGCGAAGAGGCGCTGCGCACGGCGGTCCATTCCGAGGGGAGGAACATGTGATGGAGATCGCCTCCCGGCGGATTGTCGTGACCGGCGGCGCCGGCTTCCTGGGCAGCCACCTGGTGGAGCGTCTCCGGCTTGCAGGCTGCCGTCATATCTTTGTCCCGACCTACCCGGAATGCGACCTTACGCGCTGGGACGACGTCGAGCGGCTCTTTAAGGAGCAGCGCCCCGAACTCGTCTTCCATCTGGCGGCCGCGGTGGGCGGCATCGGCGCCAATCGCGCCAACCCCGGACGGTTCTTCTACGAGAACGCCATGATGGGCATTCAGATCGTCGAGGCCGCGCGCCGCTTCCGTACGGAGAAGACCGTGGTTCTCGGCACCATCTGCGCGTACCCCAAGTTCACCCCCGTCCCGTTCCGCGAGGAGGACCTGTGGAACGGCTATCCCGAGGAAACCAACGCGCCCTACGGCATCGCCAAGAAGGCCCTGCTGGTGCAATGCCAGGCGTACCGCGAGCAGTACGGAGTGAACGCCATCTACCTGCTGCCGGTCAACCTCTACGGCCCGCGCGACAACTTCGACCTGGAGGCGTCGCACGTCATCCCGGCGCTGATTCGCAAGTGCGTCGAAGCGGTGGAAAGGAATCGCGCGGAGATCGTCCTGTGGGGAGACGGCTCTCCGACCCGCGAGTTCCTGTACGTCGAGGACGCCGCGGAGGGCATCGTGGCCGCCGCCGAGCGTTACGACAAACCCGCTCCGATCAACCTCGGCAGCGGCGTCGAAATCTCGATTCGCGACCTGGCGGAGAAGATCGCGGCGCTGACCGGATTCGCGGGGCGCATCGTCTGGGACGCGAGCCAGCCCAACGGCCAGCCGCGCCGCTGCCTGGACGTCAGCCGCGCCGAAGCGGAGTTCGGCTTCCGCGCCCGGACTCCGTTCGAGGACGGCTTGCGGCGCACCGTCGCCTGGTATCTCGCCAGCCGCCAATCCTGAGTGCGCGGTTTCTTGACGCGTGCGAACGGACCGGTACGCGGAATGCGACCGCTTCCTCCGCGCCGGCCATCACGCCGGACTGAGAAACCTCTGTCCGGCTCTCAGCATCGCCTTCAGCAAAGCCAAGCCGTCTTCGTCCGCGCCCTTGTCGAACTGCTCGTCGGAATGGCCGGCCGCGTTGGTGACATGGGCCACCATTCCAACGCCGGCATTCCTCGCGGCGGCAAAAGCGAAAAGCGAAGCGGTCTGCATCTCAACCGCCAGCACGCCGCCGGCCGCGTGGCGATCCAGTTGACTCTTCGTCTCGCGGTAAGGAGCGTCGGTCGTCCAGACACACCCTTGCGCGACCGGGATGCCCAAAGGACCGATCTCCTCCGCCAGCATGTCGTTCAGCGGCGTTGGCGCAACCACACGGTCGGCTGGAGGCAGGTAATGAAACGAGGCGCCTTCGTCTCGCACGGCACTGGTTGGAATCACGTAACTCGGAAGAGGGAGCGAGGGCGAAACCCGGCCTGCCGACGTGAGGCCCAAAGTCAGGCCGGCGCCCGACACGTGAAGCTGTTCGGCGATCAGCACCGCGTACGGTCCGCCAATGGTGCGCGCGACGATGCCACAGCGCACTCCCTCCGTTTCCAGCAAGTACATCGTCGTGTGGAAACAGGCCCAGGGTGCAAACGGTTCGGCGAGTCGTTCGCGGATCAGCCAGTCCGTCAGGTCGCCGTCGAAGTCCAGCACACAGATGGGCGGAACAGGGGCGGGAGCCAGATGGCGCGATTCTCGGACCGCGGCGATCAAGCCATCCGGCGTGAATGCGGGTGGGGCGTGCAAGTCATGACACAAGATCGACAGGCCGGGCTTCGACTCCATCCGTCCTTTATAGTACTCGCTGGGCCATCGGAGCGGCTTCGATCGCGCAGGGCGCGAACCGCCGCCGCCCCAGGCGCATCTCGATCTCGTGCCCGCCGGCCGGGAGGCCCTCCGGCAGCCGGAAGTTAATCTCGTGGCGCGGCGGCAGCGGATCGGTACAGAAGATGTCGATCACGCGCACCGGCATCCCCGCGACGGTGGCGCCGAATTCCTCCGGCCGCGCGGCCTCCTCGAGAGTGACCTTCACTATGCCGCTGACGATGCGCGTGCCCGAGAGCAGGTCTATGCCGTCGCTCACCGCGACCACGCGCGGCACCGCCGGCGGGGGCGGGGTCACGCGCAGCGCGCGCGGCGCGCACAGCGGCGCGCCCAGCCAGGCCAGTTCGAGCGGCTGCAAGCCGCTGGCGAGTCCCTCCGGCAGCGCGACGTTGAACTGCTGGAGTCCGTCGCTTTCCGCGGGCCCGAGATAGGAGCCGAAGCCCTTGCGGCCGCCGATGAGAACTTCCAGGTGGTTGAGGTCGCAGTCCTCCGGCAGACCCTCCACCCACAGCGCGATCGAGGCGAAGCGCCCGCGGCTGGGCGCCACCGGTTCCGAGCTGTGGGCGTTGGTGATGCGCCGGATGCGGACCCCGCCCTGGGGGCGGTGCCCGGCCAAGCCGGCGGTCCATCCCGCGGGCCGCTTGCGCCAGGTGGTCCACATGTACTGCGTCGCGGCGCCTTCCAGCGCCAGCAGTTGGAAATCGTTGTCGCGCGCGAAGGCGGCCACTTCCGCCGCGCCGATGCGCACACCCGACCAGGTGTCGTAGCGCGCGGCGGTTTCCGGCAGCCCGTTAATCTGGCAGCGCAGGATGCCGCCCGGCTTCAGCACCCGCCGGGCCTCCCGCAAATAGCTCAGCACCACCTCGCGGCTGGGGATGTGCTGGAAGACGGCGTAGGAGTACACGAAGTCGAACGAGTCGGCGGCGAAGCCCTCCAGGCTCGCGCCGGCGGTGCGGCGGACGTGCGCGCTGGAAACTCCGGCCAAACGCTCACGCGCCAGGCGGATCATCTCGTCGGAAACATCGACGCCGTGGATCTCCCCGCAACGCGGGGCCAGCAGGCGCATCAGGCGTCCCGGACCGCAGCCGATTTCGAGCGCGCTCCGCGCGCCCTCCGGCAGCCGATTCAGCTCCCTCGCGAGCCCTCTGATCACGTCCGCCGCCGAGGCGAAGAACTCCTCCTCGCCCTGCTCGCGCCGCCCGAAGGCGACGTAGTAGTTGGCGTCTTCGCGCGCGCGCCGGTTCCAGTCTTCGCGCATGCGCCGTTCGACTTCCGGGCCGATGGGTGTCATATCCTCTCGGAGTTTCGGGGTTTCGCAGCCCCGAGACTCCCGAAACTCCGCGGTTACTTACCGTACACCATGCCCAGGGGCATGTACCGGAAATCGCCGCGCTGCCAGCTCTTGATCAGGATCGACACGTATTCGTTCCAGTTGTCTCGGGGCGAGTACGGCGTCGAAAACCGCGGCTCCTGTTCGAGCACCGCCTCGTTGAAGCAGAAGCCCCAGATGCCGAGAGTGAAATTCATCACCGACGAGCAGATGTTGAGGTTCCCGAGCACGGCTTCGATCGCCTTGCCCTGGACATACTTGGCGACCGCATCGACGATCTTGCCGCCCAGGCCCAACTGCTTGTCGATCAGGCCGATGATCTTGTCCCGAACCTCCGAGCCGAAGTTCTGGCTCAGCCAGTCCGCCAGGAACGCAATGTCTTTTTGGATTTGAAAATTGTCACGGCACGCTTTTCCGGCCATACCGATACCCTCACAGGACTGATGCTAGCACCTGGCACGGGCTTAGCGTTCGGGTTTCAGCCCTCTTCGGTGGTGTCGGTGAAGCAGCTTTCGAAGGCCTGGTCCAGCACTCCGTCGGTGAGCGTCCAGGGGAGCCTCTCGAAGCGGATCAGGTCGATGGCGTGGGTCAGCACGTCGCGCGGGTGGCAGCGCCGGCGCGGCTTCCCGGTGGCCCGGTAGCGCCGCTCGAGGAAGCGGTCCAGCGCCGATTCCTCGCAAGGAAGGTTCTTGGACTCCGCAAAGCGCCGGAAGATCTCCGCGTATTCCGCCTCGTCCGGGCTGCGCAGCAGCATCTTGTACTGAATGCGGCGCAGGAACGCCTCGTCGCCCAACTGGTCGGGTTTGAGGTTGCTCGAGAAGATCAGGAACGCATCGAACGGGGCGTGGATCTTGGTCCCGTTGGCGAAGGTCAGGTAGTCCACCCGCCGCTCCATGGGCACGATCCAGCGGTTCAGGATTTCCGCCGGCGACGACTTCTGGCGGCCGAAATCGTCGATCAGGTAGATGCCGTTATTGGCCTTGAGCTGCAGCGGAGCGTCGTAGAACCGGGCCACCGGGTTGTAGCTCAGGTCCAGCACGGACAGCTCGAGTTCCCCGCCGCTGACGATGCAGGGCCGCCGCACTTTGACCCACCGCATGTCGCAGGCAAAGCTGTTGGAGAGAGCGAACACCGAATCCACGGACGCTTCTTCCAGCGCCATGTGGTGGATGGGATCGTGGATCTGGATGATCATGCCCTGCGCTTCCACCGCGTAGGGAATGTAGATCGGCGTCGGATCGATATTGAAGAGCGCTTCCGCCAGGTAGGTCTTCCCGTTGCCCGGCTGCCCGTAGATCAGAAAAGACTTGCCGGAGTTCACCGCAGGTCCGATCTGAGAGAGAATGTGCGGCGAAACCACCATGTGCCGGTAGGCGTCGCGCAGCATCTCCAGGGTCAGCCAGCTATCTTTCTGCCGCTGCATCCGGACCATGGTGGCGTACTGATCCAGAGGCACCGGCGCCCGGCCGGCGTACTGGTTGGCCTCCAGGTATTCGCGCGCGTGCTGCCGGCCGGCCTCGGTCAGTGCATAGATGGAAGTCGTGGCGCCCATGCCCAGAGACCGCTTGACCTGCACCAGGCTCTGGCGTTTCAGGAACTCCATCAAGCCCTCGATGACGCTGAACTTCAGCCCGAGCGCGTTGGCCAGGTCGCGGCCCAGCGTCTCACTGCGGAAGTAGAGAATCTTCAGAACAAGCTGCTCGATCATCGTTTCGGGCAAGCCGGTTTCTTCAATGGTCTCCGGAACCGGAGGCACGGGCATCTCGGGCAAGCCGGGGCACTCATCTGGGGTGGGAGGCGGCAGGGAGGTCATCGGAAAGCTGTCATATCGGCACAAAGGACGGCCCACTACACAGGCCGGGAGAATTTTGGCTGCGTTTCGCCGGAGACTACCGCTGCTTGGGGGTTTCCGCCGGCGCGGGGTCCAGTTGCGCCCGCTCCAGCCGCCGGGCTTCCTGCCAGGTGAAGATCATGCGGTGAACAACCGTCAGGTTGCCCAGCACGGCGATCACCCACAGCACGGCCGCCATACGGTCGAACAGCGCTCCGATGATGAGCAGCACGATGCGCTCGGGCCGCTCCATAAAGCCCACTTTGCAGAGCGGGATGGTGTTCTCGGCGCGCGCCCGGGTGTAGCTGACCATGACCGAGGCGGTCATCACCACGGCGGTCAGCACGACGTAAAAATAGCGGTTGATGGAAGCGTAATAGACCAGCAAGCCCATCAGCAGGGCCAGGTCCGAGTAGCGGTCGATCACGGAATCGAAGAAGCCGCCGAAGCGCGTTACCTGGTTGGTTTCCCGCGCCACACGGCCGTCCACCATGTCGAAGATCGAGGCCGTAACGATGACCACGCCCGCGGTCTGGAAGCGCCCGGCGGCCAGCAGCACCGCCGCCGCGATGTTGATCACCAGTCCGATGAAGGTGAGCAGGTTGGGGCCGATTTTCCACAGGGCCAGAGTGCGCACGATGAGCCGGATGACCTTGTTGCAGGCGCTCCCGATCATGCGCGTGATGGTCATCGGCATTCCGTTCAGCCTCCGCTCGGAGGCGGCATCCCGGCCTCGTCGTGAATGGTGGTCAGTTTGAGGATCTCCATATCCCGCACGCCGCCCGGAATCTGGATCTTGACGACATCGCCCTCTCTCTTGCCCAACAGCCCCCGGCCGATCGGAGAGCTGGTCGAGATCAGGCCCTTCGAGATATCCGCCTCTTCGCTGGTGCACAAGCGATAGGTGGTCTCGGCATCCTTCTGGTAGTCCAGCACCACCACGGTCGATCCCAGGCCCGCCTTGTCGCGCGGGATCTTCGAGACGTCGATCATGGAAAGCTCCGCCAGCCGCTTCTGGAGCTGCCCCAGGCGGGCGTTGACGTAGCCCTGGCGCTCCTTGGCGGCGTGGTATTCCGCGTTCTCGCTCAAGTCGCCGTGCGCGCGGGCCTTCAGGATTTCTTTCGGAAGCTCGTTCCGTAATTCGTACTGCAGTACGGTAATCTCTTCCTGCAACTTCTTTTTGAGGTCTTCCATTCGGGAAAGTACAGCTCCCCAACGCCCATTATAGACCGAAAGCCCGGCCGGCGACGGAGCGGACTGGAGGACGGCACAAGCGCTGCCGGCCGCTGTCCTACACTTCCCGGGGCGACCGCACGCCCGCTTTTTGCAGGGACTTGCGCAATTGCGCCAGCGCCGCGCTGTGGATTTGCGAGACCCGGCTTTCCTGCACGCCCATTACGCGCCCGATTTCCCGCATCAGCTTGCCCTCGCGGTAGTAGAGCAGCAGAACCCGCCGGTGCCGCACCGGCAGTTCCCGCAGCACGTTGCCCAGCAGCGCCGCCTTCTCTCCCTGCATGGCCAGCATGTCCGGCCGGCTTTCTTCCGGCCCCGCGTACTGCATGGCGCGTCCGCCGTCCTCGCCGCAGCCGTCCATGGACACGGCGGGACTCGAAGCCTGCCGGATCTCCCGAATCGTGTCCCTGCACTTCTCGACGCTCAGCCCGACCCGCTCGGAAAGCTCCTCTTCGGTCGGTTCGCGCTGCAAGCTTGCGGTCAGTTGGTCGCTGGCCTCGCTCAGCTTGCGCTTCTTCTCCCGCAACGACCGGGTGGTGGGGGCCAGCTCGCGGAGGTTGTCGAGAATCGCACCGCGAATGCGGTGTTTGGCGTAGGCGTTGAATGCCACGCCGCGCTCGGGTTTGTACTTGCGGCAGGCGTCCAGCAGGCCCAGCGTTCCGGCCTGCACCAGGTCGTCCAGTTCGACCGCCACCGGCAAACGCCGCAAAATTCCTAGGGCGACGTACTTAACCGTGTCCAGGTGCTCGACGACCAGCTTGGTGTAGGCTTCATCTTCCCGAACCGAAACCACCGTCATGGCGACCGGCGACGACGCTACGGCCGCGGGGGGGCGTCGACTTTGAGAAGTCCGGGGAGCTTCGATACTCTGCAACATGGCTAAGTCCTCCATCCTATTACCGGCGGCTCTGAACTCTTACGACCCGCAGTATGCCCTCCGCAGAAGCACGCTTACGGCCAATCTCCAGCATTCCAGATATCCGATTGATTTTGAATATAGTTAGATTGAAACTGGCAGGCTGGCGGAGGGATTTTGGAGGAGTGCGGCCTGTCTCAACGCGAGACAGGCTGTCTCACGATGATCCGCGGAGGGGCAAGAGCCGGCTCAGGCAATCCGGGCACAACCCGTGGCTCAGATCCGCACCAGGGTCTTCCGGAAGGGGGGATTCGTTTGGCTCCCACACGCCGTTCTCGCCGCGGAAGCGCCGGCAGACGGAGCAAATGCACAAGACCCGCCGCAGTGTCTTCGGGGTCTCGTTGGGCAGTGGCATCAGCGAGCGGCTCCCGATTCGCCGGCCAGTATGTCCTGAACCGTATCCACCAGCAGGGCGGGAGAAACCGGCTTGCGAACCACAGCGTTGGCGCCCATCAGGCGGGCGACTTGCAGGTAGTCGGAGACGGCGCCGGAGATGGCGATGATGCGGAGGTCCAGGCCCATCTGGCGCAGCGTGCGGATGGTTTCCAGTCCCTCCTGATCGGGCATCACCAGGTCGGTGATCAGCAGATCCACCGGTTCCATGGAAAGCAGGTTCATGGCGTGCTTGCCGTTGTCCGCTTCGAGAACCCGGTATCCCTGGGCCGTCAAGATCTGCCGAAACAGGTCCCGCACCTGGGCGTCGTCGTCGGCGACCAGGATCGTCGCGCCGCCGCGGGGTGCTTCCAAAGCCTGTCTGACCTTCTCGGTCAGAGCCTGCTTGGTAAAAGGTTTGGCGATAAACGCTCCCTCGGTCAGCGCGGACGGCGGCACGCGCTCGGTGTAGCCCGACATGTACAGCACCCCAACCTCGCGCCGCGCCCCGCGCACCCACTTTGCGAGTTCGACCCCGCTCATTTCGGGCATCACGATGTCGGTGATGAGGAGGCGGACTTGCCCGGCGTTCTCGCCGAGCACCTCCATCGCCCGCACCGGGGAATTGGTGTCCAGGACTTGGTAGCCCTCCTGTTGCAGGACCGCGCAGACCAAAGCTCTGAGCCCGTCGTCGTCGTCGACGACCAGAAGACTCGCGTCGGATTTCACAGCCATCGTGTTGCACATGTTTCTTGCGCTCCTGGTCTGCCCGTCAAGAGACAGGTGTGCAATCCTGGGGCCACAATGGCGGGGGTGGTCCCGGAGGCAATCTGTCCTTTATAGTACGTTCGATTTTAGAGGGTGCGGAAGGTATCGACTGGTGTAGAATATATCTCAATCCGATACCGATTTCTCAGTTTGAGACAGTCTCGTGTCGGGTTGGGCTGGAGAAGGCGAAGATGCGACCAGAACCTCGCGTATGGCTGAAACTGGCCCGGCGCAACTCGCTCCGGGCGGGCGATCTGTCCATGCGCGAACGGCATCTTCGGTCCGCTCTGGCCGAGCGGGACGAGGCGCGCCGCCGTCTCCTGAGCCGTTTGCGCCACGACCTTGTGGGCCCCATCAATACTTTCTCGGGATTCCTGGAGCTTCTGTCGGAAGAACGGGTCGGACCGCTGAACCCCGTCCAGCGCAACTATGTGGAGCACATGCTGCACGCCGTGGGTCGCGCGCTGGAGCTAATCGACGCGGTTGCGGCGCGCAAGCCGGATGCTGCTGGCGGGGAGGTCGCGCGATGAAGACTCGAGCCCGAACTGCCCCGCCTCAAAGTGCCGGCGGCCAGCCGCCCGTTCAGCGTCCGCGCGAGCGCGTGCTGGTGGTGGACGACGATCCGCTGGCCATCGAACTGGTGCGCGGAGTGCTGGCGGACTTCGACGTCGAGATCCTGGCGGCGCCGGACCGCGCCACGGCGCTGGCCATCATGCAATCCCAGCGGCCCCGCCTGGTGCTGCTGGACCTGATCCTGCCGGGCGTGACCGGGATGGAACTGCTCGAGCGGCTGCTGGAGATCGATCCCGGCGCCGATGTCATCCTGGTGACCGCCCACTATTCCACCGAGTCGGCCGTGGAGGCGATTCAGAAGGGCGCCTACGACTACCTGACCAAGCCGCTGCCCATTCAGCGGTTGCGCGAAAAGGTCGGCCGCTGGCTGGAAGAGGCGCGCACGCGCCAGCGGGCCATGGAACTGGATACCGAGATGGTGGATACGTACCAGTTCGAAGGCATTATCGGACGCAGTCCCGTTATCCTGGACGTGTTCTCGCGCATCCGCCGCATTGCGCCGCACTTTGCCACCGCGCTGGTGACGGGCGACACGGGCACGGGCAAGGAACTGGTCGCCCGGGCCTTGCACCGGTTGTCGCCGGTCTTGAACGGCCCTTTCGTGGTTTGCAACTGCGCGGCCATCGTGGAGAGCCTCTTCGAGAGCGAGCTGTTCGGTCACATGCGGGGCGCCTTTACGGGCGCCAACCAGGACCGGGCCGGCATGGTCGAGCACGCCTCCGGCGGGACGCTTTTCCTGGATGAGATCGGGGAAATTCCGCTCTCGGTCCAGTCCAAGCTTCTGCGGGTCATCCAGAATCGCGAAATGCAGCGCCTGGGCTCCCCGCAGGTCCGCCGCGTGGACGTCCGGATCGTCGCCGCCACCAACCGGGATCTGAAAGCGATGATCGACAAGCGCGAGTTCCGCGAGGATCTCTATTACCGGCTGGCAATGGTCGAGATCCGTCTCCCCCGGCTGGCCGAGCGAAAGGAAGACATCCCTCTGCTCCAGCGCCACTTTCTGAAGCGGTTCTCCGAAAGCTTTAACCGCCCCTCCCTGGCGTTGAGCCGCCGCGCCCAGACTCTGGTGAGCCGCTATTCCTGGCCGGGCAACGTCCGCGAACTCGAAAACGTCCTGAGCTATTGCGCCATGATGTCGCCGCACAACGTCATCGACGTTCAGGACTTCCCGGACAGCGTGCGGAATCAACTGGCCATCGCGGAAACCCAAGCCGAGGAGGAAGACGAGGAACTCTTTTCGCTCGAGGAACTCCAGCGCAAGCACATCCACAAAGTCCTGGAGCGCCTGGGCGGCAACCGCGCGCGCGCCGCCGCGGTCTTGGGCATCGGACGAGCCACCTTATACCGGCTGCTTCAAAAAGAGTAGACCCTCGTCTCCGGTTTGGTGATAGACATGCTCTAGCCGAGAGGGTGGCCGGATGGGATACCTCTTTCGGATAGCGGGATGTACTGTCTTCGCTGCTGTAACCTTTGCCCAGACGTCGGGCACTATCGCCGGAGTGCTGCGGTTTGCGCCGGATCGTGCCGCAGCCGGGGCCGTGGCGGTCGCTGAGAACCTCTCCACCGGGCAGACATGGCGGACCCAGGCGGATGACGATGGCCGGGTGGTATTCCCCGCGTTGCCGGTTGGCGATTATGCGGTTCGAGCCGAGCTGGAGGGTTTTGAACCAGTGCTTTACAGGCGCGTCACCCTTCATGCCGCCGAGACCGTGGAGCTCGATTTCGAGATGCGGCCGGCGGTCTTGCGAACCAGTGTGACCGTCGTCGAGCGAGTTCCCGCCCCGGAACTGGCCGGGGTCGCGGCGGGCAATCGTATCGAGAGCGCGGAAATCGCCTCTTTGCCCATAAACGGCCGCGACTACGCCCGCTTCAGCCTTCTGTCGCCGGGCGCCGTGGGGCGCGGCAACTTCATCGCCGACCTCTCCTTCAACTCCCTGCACACGGTGCACAACCAGTTTGCGATCGACGGCGTGGACGCCTCGCGGGTGGACCAGCCTTACATGGCGAACGGCTACGAGCGCGGCGCGCGCCTGCTGACCGGCAGCCTGGATACGATTGCCGAATTCCGCGTCGAAAGCGGCGTCTACCGGGCCGAATTCGGTCGCGCCGCCGGGTCGGTGATCAACATCGTGACCCGTTCCGGCGGCAACCGGCTGCACGGAACCATATTCGAGCACCTGCGCAACAGCGTTCTGGACGCGCGCAATTTCTTCGCCCCGGCGGGGCCGAAACCCGCCTTCCGGCTCAACACTTTCGGGGGCAGCTTCAGCGGTCCGCTGCGCCGCGAAAAGACTTTCTGGTCGGCCACGTATGAAGGATCGCGCCAGCGCATCGGAGTGACCGCCGGAGGCACGGTGCCCAGCGAAGCGCTGCGGGCCGAGGTGCGGAAAACCTCGCCGGCGCTGTCGGAAATCGTCGATCTGTATCCGCGCGGGAGCTCGGCCACCGGCAACCCGCTGGTGGACCTGTACTCCGTGGTCCGCTCCTCGCGGGTGCGCGAAGACACCGGCAGCGTGCGAATCGATCACCGTGTCTCAAATCGGGACAGCTTCTTCTTCCGCGCCAATGTCAACGACTCGCGCGTGTCGGGTCCCCTGTTCGCGGTGACCCCGGCGGCGATGGGACTTCTGGACAAGCAGAATGTGCCGGTGCGAACCGCCAACCTGGCGTTCGAACACCAGCACGTATTCTCCGCCCGGTTCCTGAACACGCTGCTGGCCGGTGTGCAGCGTTGGGGAAGCCAGATCGACACGGCGCAGCCGTTCCCTTTGACCAGCGTCACCGGTCTCACCGCCGCGCCTGGCACCCGCGGTTGGAGCTTGCAGAACGCCGACAGCGCGCAGTTGGGCGATTCGATGACTCTGGTCCGGGGCAGACACACGCTGAAATGGGGCGCCACCTTGTGGCGCGTGCGTGTGAACCGGCGCACTCTTCCGACCACGTCGATGAGCTTCACCTCCCTGGACGACTTCATCCGCAACCGGATTGCGAGCGTGACGGCCACGCCCGCCGACCCGGGGCACGGCACGCTGGCCACCCAGGCCGGCGCTTACGCCCAGGACTCGCTGAGGCTCGGTCCGGTTTCCCTGGATTTCGGGCTGCGCTACGACTTTGAAACCGTCCCGCGCGACCTGTACCGTGCCACCCGCCCGTTCGACCCTCGCGCGGGCGCTCTGGCCGCGTCCGGCGCGCCCTACTTCCGCGGCAACCGGCGCAATTTCGCTCCCCGGCTGGGCCTCGCGTGGCGGGCCCGGCCCCGTCTCACGGCCCGGGCGGGCTATGGGGTCTTCTGGCAGATGTATCCGATTAGCGTGGCGGCGATTAACGTGCCGCGCAACACCCTGCCGGGCAACACCACCGTCGTCCGCCAGCAGGCGCCCGACCTTGCGTTTCCGTTCGGCGCTTTCCTGGCGCGAGGCACAACGGCGCTTCCCACGGCCGCCGGTTTCGACTGGGACCGTCGTGATATCTACGCCCAGCATTGGGACTTCTCTCTGACCTTCGACGCCGGCCGCGACACACTGGTGCGGGCTTCCTATGTGGGGAGCCACGCGCTGAATCTGCGCCGCAACATGAACATCAACTTCTTCGAGCCCGCCCTGGGACGCAGGCCCATCGCCGGGTTCGGGGACGTCAGCCTGGAAACCAACACGGGGCGGAGCATTTATCATGCGCTCCAGGTTGCGCTGCGCCGGCGCATGAGCCGGCGGATCCAGGCGGGCGTGAACTACACTTTCGGGCACGCTATCGACGACGTTCAGGATCAGGGCATCGGCTCGGCACAACCGCAGGACAACCGGAACTTGCGCGCCGAGCGCGGCCACGCCGCGGTGGACGCTCGCCACAACCTGTCTTTCAACCTCCTGCTGGAACTCGGCGGCGGCTGGAAGATCGCCTCGCTGGGCCTGGTGCGGGGCGGGTTGCCAAACACGGTTCTGATCGGCTCGAACACCTTCGGCAACGCGAACCTGACCAACCAGAGACCGGATGCGGTGGCGGGCGAGAGCCCCTACCCGCCCCAGCGGACCATCGCCCACTGGTTCAACAGCGCGTCCTTCCGGCTGCCGGCGCGCGGCACGTTCGGCAACCTGGGGCGCAACACGGTGCGCGGACCTTCCTTCGCGCAAGCGGACTTCTCGGTTCTCAAGGACTTCGCCGTGCGGGAAGGCAAGACGCTGCAATTCCGGGCCGAGTTCTACAACCTGCCCAATCATCCGATTTTCGAACAGCCGAACGCGGTCTTCGGGGGCGCCAGCTTTGGCCGGGTCCTGAATACGTTTGGCAAGACGGTCGGCGCCGGGACGCCGCGACAGGTTCAATTGGTGCTTCGGTTTGGTTTCTAGGCCCATGTGGAGAGGTGCGGCGGTCGTTGTCTCGTTGGCGCTGGCGGCCGGCGGGTGCAACTTCTCGCGGACCCGCACGCCGGTCCCGGCGTCGGGAGGCGAGTTTCGCGTTCTTCTGGCGGCGGAACCGCGGACCCTGAATCCGCTCCAGGTCCAGGACGACTCCAACATGGTCATCGGGCAGAACCTGTTCAACAAACTGGTGGCCCTGGACGCCGACTATCGCGTGATCAAAGACCTGGCCGAGAGCTGGGAGGTCGGCGACCGCGGCGCGACGTACACTTTTCATCTGGCGCACGGAGTGCGCTGGCACGACGGGACGCGGTTCACCTCGGCGGACGTGAAATGGACCTTTGAGGCGCTGATGCGCCGGTCCGGCGTTTCCACTGGTTTCATGAGCCGGATCGCGTCGGTCGCGACCCCGGACGATGCGACCGTGATCGTGCGCCTGAAGGAACCCTGGGCGCCGTTCCTTCCTTACCTGGCGTGGGCGCATACGTTTATTCTGCCGGCGCATCGATTCGCCGGGACCGGCGCGGCTTCCCCCGCCGGGGAGGAAAAGCCGGCCGGCACGGGCCCGTTTCGATTTGTCGCCTGGGAAGCCGGCAATCGCATCGTTCTGGAACGGAATCCGGACTACTTTCGCTTCCGCCCGCCGCTCGACCGCCTGGTGTTCCGCTTCGTTCCGAATGCTTCCGAAGAGGCCGGACGGCTGTTCGCCGGCGGGCAGATCGACTTTATGATTGCCCGGCCCCGGACCAGCGAAATGCGGAAACTTTCCCAGCAGCCCGGTCTCATCGTCCGGACGCGGCCCCATCCGGCCCGTTACTACCTCGCCTTCAACCTGCGGCGCTGGCCCTGGAGCGACCTGCGAGCGCGCCGGGCGGTGGCCCGGGCGGTGGAGCGCAACCGCCTGGTTGAGACGTCCCTGCTGGGCTACGGCTCGCCGGCCATCGGTTTCTACACGCCGGCCATATCGTGGGCCTACAACGCCGGCGCCCAAGCGCCGGCGTACGACGCGAAAGCCGCCGCCCGGTTGTGGCGGCAAGTGAGAGGACGGCGGCCGGAGCGCTCCCATTCACGGTTTCGGCTGCTGGTTTCCATTAACGCGCCCTATCGCGAAATTGCCGAAGAACTGGCCGCGCAACTGAAGCCGGCCGGAGTGGCCGTCGAAGTCGTTCCACTTGCGCCGGCTGCCTGGCACGAGCGCGTGGTCGTGAAGCGGGACTTCGATCTCGCCGTGGCCAACGGGACCTGGGGCCCGGATCCGGACATCCTGGATTTTCGTTTCGGCTCTCGCGGAGCGTACCAGTTCATGGGTTACTCCAACTCGAAATTCGATGCGCCGATCGCCGAGGGCGCGCGCGGTGAGACGCTGCGCGCGCGGGCGCAGGCCTATGCCCGTGCCCAGGAGATCCTGGCCCGGGACCTGCCGATCGTCCCGCTCCTCGAACATGTGCAGTTCTACACGTATCGGGCGGGGATTGAGGGGCTTCCGCAATTGGAAGCGCTGGGGCTGGTGGGAACGGGCGATTACAGCCTGGTACGGTGGACCAAGTGACCCGCCTCTCGCTCACCACCCGGGTGGCGCTCCTGTTTGCGCTGTGGACCGCCATCCCGCTGGGCGTGGTGGCGATCTACAATCACTTCGCCGCGCGCGAGCAGTTGCGGGCATCGACTCGGGCGCAGAACCTGCAAGCCGCCCGCGGCACGGTCGAAAAGCTGGACCTGTACCTGCAAGACATCCTGAACGGGGTCCGCACAGTGGCCTCCGTTCCGTCCCTGGCGAAGTTCCTGGCCGGTCGCGGGATCCGCGAAGCCGCCTCCGACGCCCAGGCTTCGAGTCTGGGTTTGCGCAAGATCGGCGGCTACGAGGCGCTATACCTGACCGACCAGCTCGGAACCGTGATACTGGCCACCGAAAGACGATTCCTGGGGCGGAGCTACCTGGCGGCGCGCTGGTTCCGGGCCGCGGCGGCGGGCCAGGAACTGGCGGACGAATTCCGCTTCGACACCGAAGACCGGCGGGTCTACCTGCACCTCTCCGCGCCGGTTCGAAACGCCGGCGGAGTCATCGTGGGGGCCCTGGTGGGCCGGGTGACCACCGCGCCCATCGACCGCATGGTGGCCGGCGACTCTGGGTATTCGGGGCGCGGCGA
>JACQZT010000321.1 GCA_016213755.1 Acidobacteriota bacterium
GAAACCCGTAATGTCCATCCTGGGGAACCCTTGTGCGCTGTATCCCTTCGGGTTGACGCCTTGCAGGCCCAGTTCCTTCACTGCCGCGTCCCCTTTGAACGGGGTCACGCCGTAGAGTGTGTCGCCGTCGGTGTACTTCTCCTTATACAGCCCAACCCGGAACGAGTTCACCAGCGCCGGCGAAAAGACATGCGTATCCTCGGCGACAAAGTGGACGTTGAACCGCACGCGGGTGCGCGTAAACGAGGGGAAGTTCAAGGGCAGCACGTACAGTCCCCAATTCTCGATCGTCCGCACCATCAGCCGGTTCTTGCTGGTCACATTCAAGTCCACGCGTTGCGTGAAGTCCTTCCGCAGCGCGTAGTCGGTCGGAAATGGGAACGTGAACCCGTAGTTGTTCGCCAGCGCGTCGGCGCCGCCGCGGTTGGGCGCCGGCATGTACTTCTCGTTGACCTTCAGCGACAGCGCGTTCAGCCGGCTGGCCGGTATGAGATTTCCCGGGAACGGGCTCCCCGTCTGCGGATCCCGGACGGCCGTCCTCGGCAGCAACTGCGCGAAGTCGCCCCCCCGCATTCTCTCCGTGGGAACGCTGCGCAGGTAAAACTGTTTGCTGGGGACTTTCAAAATGTTGGCGGAGGCATAGAAGAACAGCTTGTTCTTGATGGCCGCGCCGGAGCCGCTCACGCTTACCGTGTGGAGCAACTGCTTCGCCTTGGTGTCTTCGAAGAACTCCCGCGCGCCCAGCGCCGAGTTCTGGTGCCAGTAGGAGGCTCGTCCGTGAAACGCGTTGGCGCCGGACTTGGTGATCATGTTCATGAAACCGACGCGGGAGAACTCGGCCGTATTGTTCACCGTGACCACGCTGATCTCCTGCGTATCCAGAATGTCGTTGATCTGATTCACGGCGCTGTCATTGGTATGGCCGTCCTGACCTTGCTGGACCTGATTGGACGACTGGCCGGCCCATTGCGAGCTCCAGACCCCGCTGGTTTGCGAAATCAGCGGCAGTGTGGTGATGAACAGGCTGGGGTCGAGGGTCGCTTCGGCGCCCACCCACGGGGTGTCGAAATGCTTGGCCGTGTTGATGGCGCTTTGCAGCCGCGAGGTGTCGGTTTGAATGACGGCGGCGTCGGCGCGCACCGTCACCTCGGCGCCCACCGCGCCCAGTTCGAAGGCGACGTTGATGCGCCGGATTTGGTTGCCTTCGAGGAGGATGTTCTCGGCCACGAAAGTCTTGAAGCCCGTCCCGGTCGCGGTGAGACGGTACCGGCCGCGGACCAGGTCCGGGATCTCGAAATCGCCGTTGTCGTTGGTCGCCGCCTCGCGCCTCTGATTCGTATCCAGGCTGACCAGCACAATCTGGGCCTTCGGCACAACCGCGCCGGATGGGTCCGTGGCGGTGCCACGAACGGTGGACAATGTCAACTGCGCCATCAGCGTGGAGCAGACAAAGAGAAAGCTGAGCAACACGAAGGCGGAACAGTGGAACGTAGTCCCCATCCGTGTCCTGAACAGGTTGATGCGCACCATCTTTTGGATCCCCCTTTGGGCTTTTTGCGGCTCGCACGACGGACCGCCGTGCTGACGGAATTCTATATCCAATGGCACCGGAAGTCAACTATTGTTTTAAGTGTTATAGTGATTGAGACAGCGCTCTCTTAAAGCGTCCCGCGTGCCCAAGTGTGGCTTGTCAATGGAAGACTTAAGTCTTATAATAACTACTTGAAAGTCGCCGACCAATGGTTTCGCGACATCCTGGGCCTGCTGTACCAGCGCCGCACGGCGACTCGCGGCGAGCTCATCCAGGCGACGGGTTTGAACCCGGCCTGCATTAGCCTGACCATCCAGCACCTGCTGCGGTGCGGCGCCGTGCAACGCGCGGGCGAATTGCGCTCCACCGGCGGACGCAAGCGCGAGGTGCTGAAGCTGAACTCCGAGGCCGGCTACTTCGTGGTAGTGGACCTGGAAGGCACGCGCCTGCGCGTCGGCCTGACCAATTTCCTGGGGGACATCCGGTTCCGGTGGGAGGAGGACATCGTCTTACGCCAGCCGCTTGGAGTTCGGCGCGTGACGCAGGGAGTCCAGATGGTCTTGCGCAGCCTGGAGCCGCTGGAGCGGGCGCGCGTGCTTTCGGCCGGCGTCAGCTACACGGGCCTGATGGACGACAGCGGACGGGTCACCGCGGTGAACCTCGGCTGGAAGGATTTTCCCTTGCGCGAACGGCTCGATGAATCGCTCAACATGCCTGTTTTTTATGGCAACGACGGCCACTGCAAGATCCTCGCCGAGCGCTGGGTGGGTGTGGCGGAGGGTTGCGCCAATTGCGTCTATATTCTGGCCGGCGTGGGCATCGGAATCGGCTGTTTCGTGGACGGTCACCTGCTGGAGGGCCACGACGGAATGGCCGGCGAGTTCGGCCACTTGACCATCGACTCTTCCGCCCCGGACCGCTGCAACTGCGGCAAGAACGGCTGCCTGGAGGCGATCGCCTCGAGTCCGAACATCGTGCGGCAATACATGGAAAAGTCCGGGCGCTCGGGCGGCGATCCCCAGGGCCACCCGGTAACCGAAGTCTTTGCGGGCGCTCGCGAGGGCGACCCCGCCGCCCGGGCCGTGGTGGACCGCGCGGGCCGCGCGCTCGGTGTCGGGCTGTCGCACCTGGTGAACCTGCTGAACCCTCAACTCGTCGTTTTGGGCGGCGACCTCATTCACGGCCACGACCTGCTGGCGGGGCCGATTCGCGAAGAACTCGCCGGGCACTGCGCGCCCAAGCTGCTGGATCGTCTCGAACTGCGAGTCAGTTCGCTGGGACACGACAGCGGCCTGAAGGGTGCGGCCTCCCTGGCATTTTTGAATTCGCTCCGAGACGGCGAACTGCTGAAGAGAATGACCGGTCCGGTGATGCTCCAGGAGCATCCCGGCGAGGAGCCGTCAAGAAATCGGGACAGGCAGCCGTGTCCCAACGAGAAAGTTCGGTAGATCGGCTAGTTCTGAGATGGGACACGGGTGCCTGTACCATTTCTTGACGGCTCCTCAGGGAGCGGCTGGAACAGTTATTTCGCAACCGGGCCGAGCGGCGCCGGAAAGAAAGGAACAAGGAACATGAGAGAATCGTTGGCGATCAACGGCGGCGAGAAGGCGGTGAAAGCCCCGCTGCCCGGCTGGCCGCAATTCAGCGACAAGGCCATCCAGGAGGTGGAAGCCGTGCTCCGCTCCGGGAAGGTGAATTACTGGACCGGCAAGCGGGGCATGGAGTTCGAAAAACGCTTCGCCGAGTGGCAGGGATCGAAATACGCCATCAGCGTGGCCACCGGCACCGCCGCGCTGCATGTGGGGCTGGCCGCGCTGGGCATCGGGCCGGGCGACGAAGTGATCGTGCCCAGCTACACGTTCATCGCCACCAGCTTTTCGGTGGTGCAGGCGGGCGCCATTCCGCGTTTCGCAGACGTGAACCTGGAGGATCACTGCCTCAGCGTCGAGAGCGCCGCGAAGCTCATTAACGAGCGCACGAAGGCCATCATGCCCGTGCATCTGTACGGCAACGTGTGCGACCTGGACCCCATCCGGGCGCTGGCGGCCAGGCACAACCTCTTCGTGGTCGAGGACAACGCCGAGGCCTACGGCGGCGAGTACAAGGGCAAGAAAACCGGCACGCTGGGCGACGTGGCCGGCTGCAGCTTCTGCCAGAACAAGACCTTCACCACGGGCGGCGAGGGCGGCATGGTCACCACCGACGACGAGGAGGTGGCCTGGCGCGCGCGCAGCTTCCGCGACCACGGCTACGACGTCAAGCAGCGGCTGAGCCTGCTCGAGCTGGAGCAGAAGCTGCCCTACATCCACAACATGGTCGGCTGGAACTACCGCATGACCGAGATGCAATCGGCCATCGGCCTGGCCGAAATCGAGCGCCTCGACGGCTGGAACATGCCGGCGCGGCGGCGCAACGCGCGCATTATCGTCGACGCCCTGAGAGAGCTGCCGGAAGTGAAGTTCTGCCCCATCGACACGCCCGAGCGCCGCAACGGCTGGTACGCGATGGCCTTCTCGCTGGACATCGAGAACATGGACTGCGACATCCGCGAGTTCGTCGCCGCGGCCGGCGCCGAGGGCGCGCCCTGCTGGAAGGTTTTCTGGCCGCAGTGCCACACCGAGCGCGCCTTCCAGGAAGCCAACGGGTTCGGCAACTCCGGTTTTCCGTTCCGCTCGAAAGAGTACACGACCCCGTCGAGCGCCGATTACTCAAACGTGGAAGTGCCCAACGCGCTGTGGCACGAGAAGCATACCTTCACCTGCTTCGCCTACCCGACCTACAGCGAAGAGAACTGCCGCCAGATCGCGGCGGCGCTGGTCAAGGTGATCAAGGCCCGCTCGAAAGGGAAAGCCAATGGCTGACCGGGTGAAGTGGGGCGTGATCGGGTCCGGCGGCATCGCCCGCCGCAGGACCATCCCGGAAGGCATCGCCGCGGCCCCGAACGCCGTGCTGGCGGCGGTGTTCGACGTCGATGCCGAGGCCAACCGGGCGGTGGCCGCAGAGTTCGGCGGTGCCGCCGTCTCGTGCATCGAAGACCTTCTGAAGACCGATGTGGACGCCGTCTACGTCGCTACCCCGGCGTACCTGCACCGCGAGCAGGCGCTGGCGGCGGCGCGCGCGGGCAAGCATGTCCTGTGCGAGAAGCCGCTGGGCATGACGGTGGCCGAGGCGGAGGAGATGGCCTCGGCGGCGCGCGCGGCGCGCGTGCGCTTCGGCACGGCACTCATGATGCGCTTCCACTCCCAGCATCAAGCGGCGAAGAAGATCGTCGAGGAGGGCGGAATTGGCCAGCCCGTCTACAGCCGCGCGCAGCTTTCCTGCTGGTATCCGCCGATGGCCGGCGCCTGGCGGCAGGATCCGGCTCTGGGCGGAGGCGGCTCGCTCATCGACATGGGCGGCCACTGCGCCGACCTGCTGGAGATGTTTTTCGGCCCCGTCCGCCGGGTGAGCTGCTTCACGCGCAACACGGTGCACGCCTACCCGAGCGAAGACAGCGCGGTGGCGCTGCTGGAATTCGCTTCGGGCGCGCTCGGCACGGTGGACGCTTTCTTTTGCATCCCGGACGAGGGGAGCAAGAACGCGCTTGAGTTGCACGGATCGCTGGGCTGCATCCTGGCCGAAGGCACCATCGGGCAGGGCGCGCAGGGCAAAATGACGGCGATCCTGAAACCGGGCGCGGGCGGCTACGACGCGCAGCAGTCGCGCGAGACGAGCGGCGGGATCGGCATCTCGCCGGAGCCCGTAAATATGTACCGCGCCGAAATTGAGGCGTTCAGCCGCGCCGTGCTGGAAGGACGGGAACCCGAGGTGGGCGCCGCCGCAGGCGTGCGCAGCCAGAAGGTGCTGGCCGCCTGCTACGAATCGGCCCGCACCGGCCGCGCGATCGAGGTCCGCTGCTAGAGAACTTCTTCCCCGCCGGCTGGGATCTCGCAAAGATGGACGCTCGCGCCGCGAACGCGCCGGCCAGGCAGGCGCGACGGCGTCCTTTCCCGCCGCTTTTTCGGCCGCCCGAGCGCCGCGCGCGGTCACCCCGCGCTCATGTGCCAGTGGCTGCCGTCGGGGGAGTTCAGCCGGGCGGTGTTGGCGTCGTAAAAGACGTACACTCCCTGGCGGGAACGCCACACGCCGCCTTCATTGACGTCCAGGCGGTACTCGGCGCCGGTGGAGTCGGTGAACAGGAAGTAGCTCAGCTCGTACCCGCTCCAGATGGGCGTCAGCGCCCCGGCCAGCAGCTTCCAGGCGAATAGGTGAGCGCGAAGGTCGCGCCCCAGCCGCACCGCGTCGGGCGCGAGGATTCCGGGCGGCAGGCCCGCCCCTCCGCCCGCCGTGACCGTCACGTCGGTGGCCGGCGCCCAGTTCACGTGCCGGTCCAGGACGTAGAAGCGGTAGGTGTAGGTTTGCCCGGGCGTCACTGTACAGTCGGTGAGCGCCGGAGTCATGGGCGCGCCCGCAAACTGGCCGTTGCGCTCCATGGGGTAGCTGACCACCCCGGCGCCGTTGGAATCGTCCGCCGAGGCGGCCCAGTGCAGGTTACAGGCAACCCCCGGTATAGAGGCTGCTCACCTGGTAGCGGTCCACCGGATAGGGCGCCACGCCGTCGCCGGGACCCAGTTGGACGCGCTCCATGCCGTTCATCCCCGGCGTCGCCCGCGCGCCCACGCCCGGCTAGCCGCTTTGCAGATCGGAATCCGACAGCCAGACCAAGTAGTTGTCCCACTCGTCCAGCACGTAGATCGCGCCCGAGGCGCGCCGGATGGCGCGCAGGGTCAGCTCGCCAGTGGCCCCGTAGCCGTGACAAGAGTTCACCGTCGACAACAGCATGCTGATCACCGAATTCACGCGCTTATACACGGCCAGGGTGGCCGAGCACCTGCCGCCGCTGAGGGTTGGGTTCCGCAACTCGATCGCATAGTCGCTGCCTGGGGGGAGGGGCCGGAAAGCGCGTCGGCGCTGGCGTTTGCCTGCCACCAGGCCCGGCTCCTGTCACGTGCGTCTCACCGGGACGAATGCAACTCCCCGACACTCCTTACTTCCGCGCCGGCGAGCGCGGCGGCTTCGCCTCCGGTTGCACCGCCAACTCAACTTCCTGCTCCGTCGGCCCTGTCGTGCAATCTATCCGGATGGACGATGTTCGGTAGCCCGGTGCTGTGACCTGTCCCGTGATCTCAGTGCCTGACTTCTCGGCGAAGAAAACTCGCCCAAAGCCGTCAGCCTTGAGGTCCCGGATCCGAGGAGTAGCCAGGTTCACTCTGGCATCGCTTAACCACCTGCCGTCTTCGTCTTTAACGCGGAGAAGTACCCAGCACTGCGGAATTGGCGGCGCTGGATGGCTGTTGAGGCATGCCCCGTAGTTGTCTGTGATTGTGAGGAGGACGGGCTCTCCCCAATCCAAGCGGGCGTTTCGCACGACGACCTGGTTGCACACCTTATCACCTCCCACTTCAACCGTTACCGGCAGTATTCCCAAGTCGCAGAACTTCGCCGGGCGGCCGGGCCTATGTTCCTGTTCCAGAACCCGGCCGTTGCCCTCGCGAACCGATACTGGAGCGTACATCTGTCGCCCGCGCGGGCCGATTACCCGGACGGTAAGTGAGCAATATGGAGTATCCGCGGCAAGCGCCGGGGCGACTGCAAGGACCAGGAGAACAAACGTTGAATTCACTATTTGAACCAGTTACTCCAGATGTTCTTCTCAGCGGCTAAGTTGTCCGGATTCACCCTGCGGCCGACATGGGCGATTTCATGTATCGAGCCGCTGCGGCGGGAGACCGAGCGAGTCGTACAGGGACGGATCGGCCCAGTCGGTCCATTCGCGCGCGACGCTGAAGGTGCCGCGCTCCACCTCGCAAAGGATCAAAGTGTCGACGCCGGCCAGGCGCCGTTCCTTGAGTACTTCGAAGCGCTGGCCCCGAAGCGGGTGGAAAGGGTGACGGATCTCAGCCCATCCCCAATGCGAGCTGGACTCAAGTGCAGTTCGCACTGACCGTTCC
>JACQZT010000309.1 GCA_016213755.1 Acidobacteriota bacterium
CGGTGTAGACCATGTAAGGATCCAAACTGCCCTCGAACACCTTCAAATACACCACCGCGCTGAAGTAATAAGCCAGCGGCCAGTTGCTGTCGAGTCTGCCGGTAATCCGCTTCACGCCCAGCCAGACGGAGAGCGCCACCAGCGCGGCGGTGATGCAGTTAAACGTGGTGATCGGAATCATGCACCGGTCCCCGGCACTTGGTCATACACACTCTAAGAGACCATAGCATGCCCGCGCGGCGCCGGGGAACCTCGTCATAGCAAAAACGTCAGGCCGATTATGGGTACAAAGTCGTGGATCCAGCCGCCCACCTTCGCGCCGCGGTTGGGGGTGATGACCCTGTTCGGGAACTGGGTCAGGAAGTCGCGGAACTCGATCCGCAGAGCGGTGCGCTTGGAAGCCTGGATCTTCACGCCGCCGCCGAAGGTCAGCAGGCCCTTCCACTCCTGGGTCTTGGTCAGCTGCGCCAGGTGGCTCAGGTCAGTATCGGTCACCTCGGGTCCGGTGCCCGGGTACATTTTGACGCGGCCGCCGGCGGCGACGAACGGCCGCACCTTGGCGCCCACCGGGGCCGAGTGGACCAGAAACTCGTAGAAGACGGCGTGCGACTGGCCGGCGAAGGCGGCTTTCGCGCCGCCGGAGGTCAGTTGCAGGTCGTTCTTGCCGAAGGCATAGTGAATCTCGCCGCTCACGTGGCGGTACATGTTGTGACCCAGGTAGGCGGTAGCCACAAAGCCGTTGGCAAAGCCCGCTCGGCCGCTCGCCGAGCCGGCCGTGACGGTTTGCGACTTGTAGAAACTGCCGCCGCCGCCCGCGCCGAACTCCCATTTCTGCGCCCAGCCCGGCTGCGCCGTCACAGCGGCGGCCAGGGCGGACACAATGATCGCCATGCGTTTTGAAACCAGCATCTTCTCTCCTCTTCTTGCCCGGCCGGCGTCGCGCTATTCGACGACCCGGACCTCCAGGGACGTTGAGCCGCCGCCCTGAGAAATCGTCAGCGGCTGCGCGAATCCGGCGGGCGCCCAGGCCGGCACCCGTGCGTTGATCTGGTAGACTCCGATCTGTCCCGGAGCCAGGCCCGCGAAACTCACCGGCAGCCCGACCCCGCCGAGAGTGACCTCCGGCGCGATCAGCACGCTGGCCGGCGGATCCCCCGGCGCCGGCAGGCCGGCGTCCACGGCCGGAGTCGTGCGCCCCATGCCAGTCAGATAAATGACCAGCGCGTCGCCGCGATGCACCGGGTTGGACAGCGTCACCAATTGGTTATTGGCGGCGCGAACCACCGCCGGGACGCTGGTGTCCGGTCCGGCCGTGCCGTTGCGAAACACGCTGGGCGCGGCGGGCAGAATGGTCATGTTGAAGTTGTCGCTGACGCCGCCCGGCGTCCTCAGGATCAGCGTCACGTTGCCGTCGCTCTGGAAGGGCAACTGGGCGTTGATCTGCGCGGGCGAGACCCACAGCATGGGCGCCGCGACGCCGTTCACCGACAGGCAGCTTTCGCCCAGCGCGGTGGGCAGAGGCATTTCGCGGGTGGCCAAGTTGGTGACGCTCAGGTCGCGGCCCAGAACCGAGATCAGCCCGCCCGGCGCCACCGCCGCGGTCAGATCGGCGGCGTTGACCACGCGCTCGATGCGCGGCGCCGCCACCGAAGCGTCGTAGTTCCAGGCCAGGGCCGTGAATCCGCTGGTGGTCAGACTCAGGATGGCGCCGCGGCTATACAGCGGCGCCAGCGTGCGGGTGAACGCCGCTCCGGTTTCCGGCAGCAGCGGCGCCTCCACCATGCGCGTGGCGCGCTGCCCGGCCCCGCTGGCCAGGTCCACGCGCTGGATGACGCCCGGCGCGGAAGCCGAGGCGGCGGTGGTGCGGAAGCCGGACTGGTCGACGAAGGCGAACCCCGAGGGGCTTCCCGTGCCGGTTTCAAACTGCCGGGCTTGGACCAGGGAGGAGTTCAGCAGGCTGTTGCCCACCACGAACTGATCGAAACTGGAAGCGGCGTATGCGCCCGCCAGCGAGGAAAAATCCTTGCGCGAAATGGTAAAGCTGTCGGCGTTGGCGCTGTACAGCAGCAGGTTGCCGTCGGCCTGCGCGGCCAGGATCGAACTGCCGTTAGGCGCGGCCACCAGCACCGTGTTGATGTGGACCGAGTTCTCGTACACGCCCAGCGCCGGCAACTCAGTGGCGGTGCGGGCGCCCATGTCGATGCGGTCGATGGTGTGCTTGGGGCCCGCCACCCGGCAGGCGGCCAGCATGGCCTTGCCGGAGCTGGCGATGGAGCGCGGATAGTGCCCGCCCGGGAAGCGGATGGGCGTGGATGGTTCCAGGGTTTCCAGATCGAACACGTTGGCGATCTGCGAGTTGTCGTTGCCGACTACCAGGAAGCGCCGGTCGAAGGTGATGGCCATCTGCGTCGGCGTGTTGCCGGTGCGCAGGGTGGCCACCAGGCCATAGGTCGCGCCGTCGTAGACCAGTACCTGGTTCTTGTCCTGCCGCAGCACGAAGAAGCGGTCGCGCGCCGGGTCGGCCAGAATATCCACCAGTTTGCCCGGCACGTTGAAACTCGAACCCCGCTGGTCCGGCTCGTGCAGGTTCACCAGCACCCGCACCTGCGGCGGCTGGTTCACCGCCGAGGCGGACTGGACCTTGAGGTACCCGGCCACCGTCCCGGACTGGTTCTGGAACGCGGCCGGATCGACCGACACGCGGAGAGTGGCCGGCGTGACGCCCGAGGCGGGCGAAACCCGCACTCCGGCGAGCGTCGAGGAGACCGTGAACTCGGTCTGGGCGCCGCCCGGATCGAAAATCGTCACCTCTTGCGTCGCCACCTGCCGGTCGCAGTTGCCGCTGCGGAAAACCAGGTCTTCCTGCGCGGCCTGCACCCGCCGGACCGATTTCAGCGCCCCCACCGGCAGCACGGTGACGCCGCTATCGGACAGCGCGTACAGAACCGCTCCGTCGCTCGACAGCACGCTCCGGCCGGCCAGATTCTCGGCCAGCAGCAGCCGCTCGCGCACCGCCAGGTTGTCGGCATCGCAAATCCGCAGCACGGGGGCGTCGCTCGCCACCGGCGTGGAAACGGGCACGCCCTGGCTGGGCGTGCCGGAGACCGGCGCGGCCGGAGCCGGGGCGCCGGCGGCCTGTGTGGAGACCACCGCCTCGGGGA
The DNA here is from genome assembly GCA_016213755.1 of Acidobacteriota bacterium. Classification (GTDB taxonomy): domain Bacteria; phylum Acidobacteriota; class Terriglobia; order Bryobacterales; family Bryobacteraceae; genus JACQZT01. The sequence goes on from JACQZT010000309.1 coordinate 3,162, forward strand.
TCTGCGCATACACCAGACCCCGCGCCGTGTCGATGGCATGGCTGCCCACGTTCAGCAGACCCTTGGCGTTGGGAAACTGCGCCACCAGGGATCCGCGCTTGTCGTTCAGGGCCCACCCCGCCAGGTAGTAGGAGCCGTCCTGGCTGACGCTCACCGTGCGCGGACCGGCGGGCGGCTGGGAGACGTAGCTCATCACCCGCAATTGCCGATTGAGAACGTCGAAACTGAATTCGAGCGTGTCGGTGAGGCCGTAGATCTTCCAGCCGTCTCCGGAAACGCCCAGGCTGGCGGCGATGATCTGGGGCGGAAAATTGGCCGGCGGCTGGGGCAGCGTCTTGGCGGTGACGCCGGTGATGGTGTCCACAAGCTGCGTGGTCCCGCTGACCGGGTCGAACAACAGGAACTCCTGCGCGGTGACCACCAGCGCCAGGTTGTTCAGCCCGAAGGCCACTCCCAATGGCGGCGAACCCAGGGCGAACGTTTGGCGGCCGCCGCCGTCCAGATCGATGACCGTCAAAGCGTTGCGCGGCGTGTTGGGCGCCTGGAAGTTGCCGAAATGCGCCACGACCAGGTAACGGCCGTCAGGCGAAAGCGCCATCGAGCCCGGCTGCGGCGCCACGTTCATCGAGGTCTGGATGGAGTGGCTGGCCAGAGACAAGACCTCGATTCGGTTGGCCGTGAAGTTGGCTACGTAGAGCACTCCGCGCGCCTCGTCCAGGACCAAGTCGGACGCGTGGCCGCCGATGGCGACCACTTTCCCAAAGGTTCCCCCCCAGGCCAGGCTCGCCGCGCCGGCCACCAGAAGGACTTTCCACCACCACCTGTTTTTCATAAACTTCACTCCCTGCTTCTTCCGTCGCGCCACGACCCCGCCCGCCTGAGCGGCTCCGCCGGAGGCAACGGCACTCGACTGCTTCCAATTCCCATGCAACTCGCCGGCGCGGAGGGAACGCTCCGCGGGTCCGGTCGGGCCCATCCGCCCGGCGCCGGGAGCGTTCCGGTCTCGGCGAGTTCCATCGTTCCAGACTGATTCGGCTAGTCGGCGTTCTTCTTCCGGCGCAGCACGAGCACGCCGAGCAATACGACTGCCAGAACGGCGCAAACGATACGAACGATTGAAGGATCCATCTCTTCTCTCCTTGGTTTCACGCCGGCCCCGGGGCCGGCTTGGTTTCTAGATGCTGTTCATCATGGGGAGCAGCTCCCGGATGATTCGCACCGCAATCGGCCCAACCGTCACCACGAACAGCGACGGCAAAATGCAAAAGAAGATCGGAAACACGAGCTTGACGCCCAGCTTGGCGGCTTTTTCCTCGGCCACCTGCCGCGCCTGCACGCGCATGTAATCGGCGTGGGCGCGCAGGCTCTGCCCGACGCCCGTGCCGAAGCGGTCGGCCTGAATCAGGACCGCCACCAGTTTCTTCAGGTCGCCGACCGAAGTTCTCTCGGCCAGGTTGCGCAGCGCCTCGACGCGCCGCATGCCGGCCTTGAGCTCCAGGTTGACGAAGGTGAACTCTTCGGTGATCTCTTTGTGGGCGTGCTCGAGCTCTTTCGCCACCTGGAGGATCGCCTGATCCAGGCCCAGGCCGCTCTCGACGCACACCACCAGCAGGTCCAGCGCGTTGGGAAGGCCGCGCTGAATCTGCTTCTGCCGCCGCCGGGCGCGGATCTTCAGGTACTCGTTGGGGGCGAAAAAGCCCGCGGCGCCGGCGGCGAGCACCGCGATTACCTTGTTCTCGGGCGCGGCATTGCCGCGGGCCACCACCGCCGTCATCAGAAGAGGCAGCAGCACGGCCAGACTGGCTTTGGCTCCGTACAGCAGCTTGATCGCGCTCTCCGAACGGATCCCGGCCCGGATCAGCCGGCGGTGGACCGCGCCCACGTCCTTGGGCGAAGCCGGCAACAGCGCGCCGATGCTCCGCACCAGATGATGGAACACCAGGCTCGGGTGCAGCGGCGCCGACTCCTGCACCGCCGCCGTGGCGCCGGTGACGCGCTCGATGGCCTCTTTGGGCCGCACCCACAGGCGCATGCCCGCCAGCGACAATCCCAGCGTCACGGCGATGAAGAGCACGCAGGCGACTAAAATCGACATGGCTAAACCTCGATCGTCACGATCTTCTTAATCACGCCGTAGCCGGCCAGTTGCAGCAGCACGGCGCTCGCGATCATGATCTGCCCGGTAGGATCCGTAAAGAAGAACCGGACATAGTCCGGGTTGACCCAAAACAGCATCGCGCCCACCACCACCGGGATCGACGACAGCGCCATGCCGGTCATGCGGCCGTGCGCGCTGATCGCGCGGATCTTGCCCCGCAGCTTGAAGCGCTCGCGGATCACGTACGCCAGCTTGTCCAGGATCTCGGCCAGGTTGCCGCCCGTGCGCTTTTGCAGCAGCACGGCGGAGACGAAGAAGTGCACGTCCAGCAGCGGCACGCGCTGGGCCAGTTTTTGCAGCGCCGATTCCAGCGGCAGGCCCAGGTTGTGCTCCTCGAAGGTCCGGCGGAACTCGCTCGCCAGCGGCTCCTGAAACTCGCGGTGGAGCATCTCCAGCGAAACCGAAAAGGCGTGCCCGGCGCGCATGGAGCGGGCCACGAACTCCAGACTCTCCGGAAACAGCTCCTCGAACTTCCACAGCCGCTGGCCGCGCCGCCGCAGCACATAGCCGATGGGCAGGAACGCCGCCCCCGCGGCCGGAAACACGCAGAAGGACCGCAGATCGGAGGGCAGCACCAGCCACAGCAGGGCGTACACGGCCAGGAACATCGCCAGGCAGCCGTGCACCAGCCGGGCCACGTTCCACTTCAACCCCGCCTGCTCAATCAGCCCCCGCAGCTTCTCGGTGAGCTGGTAGCGCGTCAGCAGGCGCAGGATCAGCCGCCCGGTGGAGAAGTCTTCGGTGCGGATCAGGGCCGGCTGCTTGGGGCCGTTCTTGGACGCCTTGCGCTTGCCGCCCCCGCCGGTCAGGCGGCTCTTGATTTTGTCGGTGTCGGCGTGCCGGAAAGCCCGCGAAACCATCCACCAGATGGCCAGCGATGCGATCCAGATGACGGCGGCGATCAGGACGTAACCCGTCATTTCAGACCTCCAGGACCTCGTCGAACAGATCCGGACGCAGCCGGATGCCGGCTGACAGGAGCTTTTCGTAGAACTTGGGGCGGATGCCGGTGGCCGCGAAGCGGCCCACCACCTGGCCTTCCGGCGTCAGGCCGCGCTTCTCGAAGACGAAAATGTCTTGCAGCGTGACCACCTCGCCCTCCATCCCGGTGATCTCGGTGATATTGGTCACCCGGCGCGAGCCGTCCGACAGGCGCGCCGCCTGCACCAGGATGTTGACCGCGCCGGCGATCTGCTGCCGGATGGAAACCAGTTGCATGTTGGCGTTGGCCAGCGAAACCATCACTTCCAGGCGCGATACGGCGTCGCGCGGGGTGTTGGCGTGCACGGTGGTGAGCGAACCGTCGTGACCGGTGTTCATCGCTTGCAGCATGTCCAGCGCCTCGCCGCCGCGAACCTCGCCGACCACGATGCGGTCCGGACGCATGCGCAGACTGTTGACCAGCAGTTCGCGCTGGCGCACCGCGCCGTTGCCCTCCAGGTTGGGAGGCCGCGTCTCCAGCCGCGCCACGTGCGGCTGCTTGAGCTGCAGTTCGGCCGCGTCCTCGATGGTCACGATGCGCTCTTTGGGGGAGATGAAAAACGACAGCGCGTTGAGCAGCGTGGTCTTGCCGGCGCCGGTCCCGCCGGCGATGATGATGTTCAGCCGGGCCTTGACCGAGGCCTCCAGCAGCTCCATCATCCCCGCCGTCAGGGCCTTGCGCTCCACCAGGTCCGGCGGCATCAGCTTGTCGGTCGAAAAACGGCGGATGGACAGCAGCGGGCCGTCCACGGCCAGCGGCGGGATAATGGCGTTGACGCGCGAGCCGTCCGACAAACGGGCATCCACCATGGGGCTGGATTCGTCCACGCGGCGCCCCACCTGCGAGACGATCTTGTCGATGATCCGCAGCAGGTGCTGGTCGTCGCGGAAACTGACGCTGGTGAGTTCCAACTGGCCCTTGCGCTCGACGTAGACCTGCTTGTGCGTGTTCACCAGGATGTCGGAAATGGTGGTGTCCTGCAGCAGCGGCTCCAGCGGCCCCAGGCCGAAGACCTCGTCCAAAACCTCGTCGCAGACCTGCTGCCGTTCCAGGGCGCTGAGCAGCGTCGGCTCGCTGTCGATCAGCGAGATCAGCGCCTGGCGCACTTCGCCCCGCACGCGCTGGTTGTCGATGGTGGCCAGCGCCTCGAGGTTGATCTTGTCCAGCAGCTTGCGGTGCAGCGTGAACTTGAACTCCTGGTACTCCGGCTTGAGCGCCGCCTTGGGGCGCCCGGAGTTGCGCAGCAGCCGCTGCTCCCAGCTCATCTGCTGCGGCGCCGATCGGGAATCCATGGTGGGTATCATTTATCCTGTTTCCTGTCTCAAGTCTGCGAAAGCGCCGGCTGGACCTCGACCCGCGACTCGGCGCGGCGCCGCTCGGCTGGCGCGGCGCCCCACAGTTTCCCCGCCAGGCGGTCGATGGCGCGGCCCAATTCGCAGTCGCCATTCAGCGGTTGGCCATGCGTCACCACCCGGTGCAGCGAAAAGTAGTCGTTCGGGAAGCTGGCGTGGACCGGGCAATTGAACACCTTTTCCATGTCCGCCTGGCCGATGCCGTCGCGCTTGCTCATCCGGTTCACCACCACCTGGAAGCGCGTCTTGTCGATGCCCAACTGCGCCAGCATGTTCACCGCCTTGCGCGTCAAGTGCAGGCTGGGCAGTTCGGAGGTGGTCACCAGAAACGCCCGCTCGGCGTCGGCCAGAGTCAGCAGGCTGATCTGCTGGAACACCGACGGCAGATCCACCACCACCCAGTCGTAGCTGCGCCGGGCGTACTCCAGCACGTCGGACAGCCGCGCCGTGTCCACCGGATCGGTGCGCGGCGTCTCGGGCGCCGGCAGCACGTCCACCCCTCCGCTGTTGACCGTCAGCGAGGACCAGAAGGCGGCGTCCATGCGCCCGGAGCTTTCCAGGGCGTCCACCAGCGAGCCGGTGGGATTGAGTTTCAAATAGAACGCGATCGCGCCGCCCATCAGGTCGAAATCCGCCAGCAGGATCTTCTTGCCCGTGGCGCGGCGCAGGGCAAAGGCGGTCTGAGTGGCCAGCGTCGAGGCGCCGGAGCCGGGCTTGGCGCTGGTGAACACCGCCACCGAGCCCCGTTCCGGACCGCCCGCCACGCTCGCGCGCAGCCGTTCCAGCCGCGCGATCGCCTCCCGCTGCGTGGCCACCTCGAAGGGCGCGTGGAGAAACTCGCTGGCGCCGCCGCGCAGGGTGCGCAGAATGGCCTCCGGATCGTTGGCCGTGTGCAGTCCCACCACCTGCACGTCCGGCCGCGACGCGGCGATGAAGCGGATCAGGCGCGCGGCCGCGCCGGGATCGGTGGCCACGTCCAGCAGCACCACGTCCGGCTTGAGTTGCCGCAGCCGGATGTCCAGCGCCTGCTCGTGCGGGTAGGACTTCAGATCGCCCAGCACCTGGAACGCGCGCGTTTCCGGAATCGTGCGCAGGAATTGCTCCGCCAGCCCCCGATCGGGAGCGATCAGCAGCGCCGCCATTTCCAGATTGCTCGCCATGCCGCTCGTTTCCATTTCCGGACTCAGGAAATCCCCGTCCCGCCGCGCCGGCCGCGCCGGCCCGGCTACTGCTTCTTTTCCTTCCCTCGCTGCCCGCTCGCCGCCGCCGGCGCCGGCTTGGAGACCGGCGGCCCGATGAACTCCTTGGGCATCGGCGGCAGCGCCTTCAGGTCGCCGGATCGCACCGGCTGCGCCCGTTCGGGCGTAACCATCACCACCAGTTCGCTGCGCTGCTTGCTTTCCTGGCGGCTCTTGAACAGCACCCCCAGGATCGGAATGTGCGCCAGGCCCGGAATCTTGGACATGGACTCCGTCACGCGGTCGTCGATCAGTCCGCCGATCACGAAACTCTGCCCTTCGCCCAGCTCGATGTTGGTCTCCATGCGGCGCGTCGCCAGGGCCGGGATGTTGAAGCCGGAGATCGTGACGCCGTTGGCCAGGTCGATGGTCGACACTTCCGGCTTCACGTACATCTTGATCGTCCCGTTGGCCGTGATCTGGGGGAGAAAGGTCAGCCGGATGCCGAACTCGCGGAACTGCACCGTGACCGCGCCGGAGCTCGATCCGCCCTGCATCACCGGAATCGGAAACTCGCCGCCCACCAGGAAGCTGGCCTCTTTGCCATTGGTCGTCACCAGGTTCGGCTCGGCCAGGATCTGCAGCAGGCCCTGTCCTTGCAGCGCGCGCACGAAACCGGCCAGGTTGAGGTCCGGCCGGAAGGCGAACACGTTCAGCACGTCGGAGATCGAAAAGCTGCTGCTGGTGCCCTCCACCTTCCCGGGGATCGAGCCCCTCAGGTTGGGCATGCTGGGCGATCCGAACTGACCCGTGCCAATCGAACCGGGCGTGTTTCCCAGCCCGGTGGAAATCAGGTTCACGCCGAACGACTGGCTTACGTTCCGGTTGAGCTCGGCGAACTTCACGCGCAGCACGACCTGCTGTTCGACCGCCGGAGCGGCCGCCTCCAGGTTGTTGAGCACGCTCTTGACCAGCGGCGTGACCAGCGCCGTGGCCCGGTCGGCCACTTCCTTGGATGAGACTTTGCCCACCAGCGACACCGAGTCGCGGGCCGCCTGCACCTGGATGTTCTCGTTCGGGAAGGTCTCTTTCAGGAGCCGGCGCAGGGGCTCCAGGTTGTGTTCGACGTTGATGTTGTAGAAGGTCCGCTCGCCGGACTTGGACCACACCACCACGGTCGAATTGCCCAGCGCGCGGGCGTGCAGCAGGATCTCGCGAGTGGTGACCGCCACCGCGTCCACCACCTCCGGGTTGCTGGTGGAGATGCGCACCACGTCGGCCGGATAGTCGATCACCAAGCTCTTGCCGGCCGTCACGCGCAGTTCCTCGGACTGAGCCCACGCGAGTCCCGCGCAGGCCGCCGCCAGCCCCAGGAAGCGCAAAACGTTGCTTCGAATCTCGACGCTCATGGATTTTTCCTTGTTTCGGGGGAACGGTTTAGCCCCACCACTTCCACCGTCTTGGTAGTGCCGCGGATGATCACCACCTCGTCGGGCGGCGCGGGCTTGGGCGGC
>JACQZT010000322.1 GCA_016213755.1 Acidobacteriota bacterium
AACCCCGCCGCCGCACGGGCGCATCGAGGGGAGCGAATGCCGGGTCCTCGGTGACCGGCGCGCGGCGGTTCCAGGGGCACACCTCCTGGCAGAGGTCGCAGCCATAGGCGCCGGCGGCGAGGAAGGGCTGCAACTCTTCGGGGATCGGGCTGCGGTGCTCGATGGTCAGGTAGGCAATGCAGCGCCGTGCATCCACCACCCAGCGCCCGTCCATCTGCACCAAGGCCTGGGTGGGACACGCTTCGATGCAGCGGGTGCAGGTGCCGCAGCGGTCCGGCGGCGGTTCGCCGGGTGCGAGATCGAGCGATGTGATCAACTCGCCCAGGACGAACCACGAACCCAGCGGCTGGTTGATCAGGCAGGTGTTCTTGCCCAGCCAGCCCAGGCCGGCGCGCCGGGCCAGCGCGCGCTCGAGCAGGGGCGCGGTGTCCACGCAGGCTTTGTACTCGAACGGCCCGGACTCTTCCCTGAGCCGCGCGGCCAGTTTTTCCAGGCCCGCGCGCACCACTGCGTGGTAGTCCCGGCCCCGCGCATGACGGGACACGCCGTCCGGGGACGGACCGGTGTTGTAGAGTTTGCCGACGCTGATCACCGAGCGGGCCGACGGCAGCAGGAGGCGCGCGTCGTCTCGCAACGCGGCACGGTGGCCGGTGAGGAAGCGCATCCCGCCGGCCATGTTGCGCGCCACCCAGGCGTGATAATGCGCGGATTCCGGCACAGGTCCGGCGGCGGCGATGCCGGCCAGTTCAAAGCCGCACTCCCGGGCCATCCGCCTCACTCCCTCAGTGTAACGCGGGACTCCGTTCACCTCTGCTTCACGGCCATACGACTCGGAAAACGCACAGCTTAATACATTTTTCGGGTTCCCGGCGCGGCGGGCGCATATACTCGGAACATCTGGGAAGCCTACATGCATAAACCCGTCAAATACGCCGAAAAACTCGCGACCTATGCCGCCAGCGCGGCCTGGACGGTCTTCGATACCGTGAACCGGATCGGGCGGAACCCGTCGTTCACGCCCCGCTGGTCGGACCAGCCGCTGCTGAAATCCTGGGAAAAGCAGAAGCCGCCGCTGGGCTGGCCGCGCGAGACCGATTCGCTGTGCCCCAAGTGCGTGCCGGCCATCCGCAAGCAGATTCTGGACGGCGAGCTGCCGGTGGAGGTCCTTCGGCGCGAGAAGGTGGGCGAGATCAAGGCCCAAATCGTCCAGCGCGACGGCAAGATCCTGATGGTCAAGGAGTGCCCCACCCACGGGCGCTTCGAGGATGTCATGTCCATCGACCCGGCCTTCTACGCGCACATTGAGAAGGTTTTCCCCGGGCGCGACATCCGCGCGCACAACGACGAAAAGCTCCACGACCACGGCTCCTCGACCGTGACTCACGGCCGCGGATCGGTGCTCACCATCGATCTCACCAACCGCTGCAACATGATGTGCGACCCGTGCTTCATGGACGCCAACCAGGTGGGCTTCGTGCACGAGCTGAGCTGGGAAGAGATTAAGACCCTGCTCGACAACGCCATCTCGATCAAGCCCCGCCGGCAGATGTCGGTGCAGTTTTCCGGCGGCGAGCCGACGCTTTCGCCCTACTTCCTGGACGCCGTGCGCTACGCGCGCCAGGTGGGCTACAACAGCGTGCAGGCGGCCACCAACGGCATCGAGTTCGCCAAGAGCCCCGAGTTCTGCAAGCAGGCGGCCGAGGCCGGGCTGCGCTACGCCTACCTCCAGTTCGACGGCATCGGCAACGCCGCCAACTCGCACCGCCACGTCGGCAACCTGTTCGACGTCAAGCTGCGCGCCATCGAAAACCTGTGGTCCAACGGCGTGGACATCGTGCCGGTCATTACGCTGGTCAACGGCGTGAACAACGAGCAGGTGGGACGCATCGTCCAATTCGCGCTCGACAACCCGAAGCGCATCCCCTTCCTCTCCTTCCAGCCGGTTTCCTTCACCGGCCGCGACGAAGAGGTCACCGACGAGCGCCGGCAGGCGCAGCGCTATACGCTCTCGCACTTGGCCCACGACGTCAAGAAGCAGACCGGCCTGGGCGAACCCGCCCGCGACTGGTTCCCCATCTCCTTCATGAGCACCTTCTCCGACTGGAGCGACCTGGTGAAGGGGCCCGCCGCCGACTGGGGCCAGTTGAGCTGCGGCTGCCACCCCAACTGCGGCGTGGGCATGGGCGTGATGGTGGACAAGGAAACCAAGGAAGCCCGGCCGGTGACGCAGTTCCTCAACGCCGACCGGCTGGCCGAGGACGTCAAGCGGGTCAACGACGCCGCGCGCGGCAAATGGCTGTCGGTGTTCGGAATGGCGCTGGCGGTGATCCGCAACTACGACCCGTTCCAGTCGCCCACTCATCTGCGGCTCACCGACCTGCTGAAGAAGTTCGACAAGACCTTCGGCGCCACCGGCCGCAACTACGGCCGCGTCGATGCGACACGCACGCGGAGCGACATCGACCTGCGCCGCGCCGACCGCTGGAACTTCCTCTTCATCGCCGGCATGTGGTTCCAGGACCTGTTCAACTACGACTTCCGCCGCACCGAGCAGTGCATCATTCCCTACGCCACGCAGGAAGGCGAGATCAGCTTCTGCGCGTACAATACCGGCATCGGCTGGCGCAACATCGTCGAGAAGATGCACATGACCGCCACCCTCACCAAGTGGTACGAGGAACGCGGCCGGCACGAGATCTTCGCCGGCAACAAAGAGGTGCCGCTGGCCAGCGCCGGGCACTCGATGGTGCTGCGCGAGGGAATCGTCACCCTCGAGGAGCAGAAGGATCTCGACCGCCTGGGCATTGCCAAGACCGCCCGCGACGAAAAGCTGCGCGCGCGGGACGACCGGCGCATGGCAACACTCTATCGCCAGCACGTGCTCAAAGAGCAGCCCGCAACGGAGCTGGTGAAGATCCAGCGCGCCGAAGAGCGCGAGGAAGTTGGGACGTTCGGCGATTAGGGCCGGACGAATCGGAGGATCGCTCAGAAGGGGCCGCCGGCCGCAAGACCGGCGGCTCGGTTTTTGACCCCTCGCTACCGCGGCTGCTGCGCTTCCACCACCGCCACGGCGGTGATGTTGACGATGTCGTTCACCTCGCAGCCGCGCTGCAAGACGTGCACGGGCTTGGACAGGCCCATCAGAATCGGCCCGATCGCCTCGGCGCCGCCGATGCGCATGAGCAGCTTGTAGGCGATGTTGCCGGCTTCCAGGTTCGGAAACACCAGGACGTTGGCGCGGCCTTTCAGCGTGCTGAACGCATAGGTTTCGGGAATGATCTCGGGCGCGACGGCGGTGTCGGCCTGCATTTCGCCGTCGACCATCAGGTCGGGCCGGCGCTGCTTGACGATGGCCGTGGCGCGGGCCACCTTTTCGGCCAGCGGATGGCGGGTGGAGCCGAAATTCGAGAACGACAGCATGGCCACCCTCGGCTCGACGTTGAAGCGCCGCGCGGTGTCGGCCGCCAGCATGGCAATCTCGGCCAGGTCCTCCGCCGTGGGGTCGATGTTCACCGTCGTATCGGCCAGGAAGTAGACCCGGCCGCCCGGCGTGATGAGGATGTACAGCCCGGCCACCTTGCGCAGCCCTTCGCGAACCGAAATCACCTGCAAGGCCGGCCGCAGGGTGTCGGGATAGTGCTGCACCAGGCCGGCCACCAGCGCGTCGGCGTCCCCCAGGTACAACATCATCGAGCCGAACGTGTTGACGTTCAAGATGAGGTGCTCGGCCTCGTTGCGCGTAATGCCCTTGCGCTGGCGCAGGCGGTAGAGCTCGTCGATGTAAGTCTCAAGCCGGGGCGAGGTCGCCGGGTCGACGATCTCGACGCCGTCCAGGCTCAGGTGCAGTTCGGCGATCGAAGCCGCGATCTTGTCCCGCCGGCCGACCAGGATGGGCGTGGCGATTCGCTCGTCCAGCAGAATCTGGCAGGCGCGCAGGGTCTTGGTTTCTTCCCCTTCGGGGAACACGACACGTTTGGGTGCGCGCTGCGCCTTGTGGATCATGACGCGCATCACCTCGCGCGACTTGCCGAGGCGGCGCTCCAGTTGTTCCTTGTACTCGCCGAGGTCCACCTGAATCGAGGCCACGCCGGTTTCCATGGCGGCCTGCGCCACCGCCGAGGCCACCCAGATGAGCACCCGCGAATCGAAGGGCTTGGGGATGATGTACTGGCGGCCGAACTCCATCTGCTCGACGCCGTAGGCCCGGCGCACGGAGTCGGGCACGTCTTCGCGCGCCAGCGCGGCCAGCGCGCGCGTCGCGGCGAGCTTCATCTCGTCGTTGATGGCCGTGGCGCGCACGTCCAGCGCTCCGCGGAAAATGGACGGGAAACCCAGGACGTTGTTGACCTGGTTCGGGAAGTCGCTGCGCCCGGTGGCCATGATCACGTCCGTGCGCGTCGCCACGGCGACGTCGTAAGGGATCTCCGGATCGGGGTTGGCCATGGCGAACACGATCGGGTCCGGCGCCATGGAAAGCAGCATTTCGGGAGTGAAGCAGCCGGCTCCCGACAAACCGACCAGAACGTCGGCGCCGCGCGCGGCCTCGTCCAGCGTCCGGGCGGCGGTCTCGACGGCGAACCGCTCCTTGTACCGGTTCATGCCCTCCGTGCGGCCCCTGTATACCACGCCCTTGGTGTCGCACAGGGTGATGTTTTCGCGCCGCACGCCGAGGCGAATGTAGTGCTCGGAACAGGAAATGCCGGCGGCTCCGGCGCCGTTGACCACCACCTTCACGTCTTCCAGTTTCTTGCCCGCCAGTTCCACCGCGTTCACCAGCGCGGCACCGGAGATGATCGCCGTGCCGTGCTGGTCGTCGTGGAAGACGGGGATCTTTAGCGTGCGCTTCAGTTCCTCCTCGATCTCAAAGCACTCTGGCGCCTTGATGTCTTCAAGGTTAATGCCGCCGAAGGTCGGCTCCAGCATCTGGCAGGCGCGGATGATCTCCTTGGGATCGTGCGAGTCCAGCTCGATGTCAAACACGTCGATGTCGGCGAAGCGTTTGAACAGCACTCCCTTGCCTTCCATGACCGGCTTACCGGCCAGGGCGCCGATGTTCCCCAATCCCAGCACGGCGGTGCCGTTGGATACGACCCCCACCAGGTTCCCTTTCGAAGTGTATTTGTAAGCCAGGGACGGATCGCGTTCGATCTCCAGGCACGGGACCGCCACGCCGGGCGTGTAGGCCAGGCTCAAGTCCCGCTGTGTGTGGCACGGCTTGGTCGGTACGACGCTCACTTTGCCAGCCGGAGACGCGGAGTGGTACTCCAGTGCGTCTTCGTTACGAATGCTCATGGGCTATAAATCCTTCCTCAACCTTTGTACACCTTTTGCTTTCACCCCCGCCAACCAAGAAAACCGGGACAGGCAGCACTTTCCCGCTTTTCAGTTCGACTGAAAAGCGGGAAAGTGCTGCCTGTCCCGGTTTTTAGCGGATGGGAATTTGGACGGTGTTGGAGGTGGCTTCGCCCATGCGGAGTATTACCGCTTGGCTGCCGGAGGCCGTCGCCGGCACTTGGGCCAGGACCAGGTACTGGCCGAGGAAGCCGGGCACCGCCGCCGCGCCCAAGACCAGTGCCGGGCGCCCGCCGAAGGTGGCCGAAACCGCCATCGTCGTGGTGTAGAAGGGCGACTCCGGAACCGACTTGCCGGTTTCCAGGGCCGGATCGGTCAGTCCCAGACCGGTGGCGAAGAGCGCGATCGGTTCCCCGGGGAAGGCCGGGTTGTCGGGCCGGATGAGCGACAGGTCCGTCACGCGGAAGGCGATTCCCGCCACCGCGTCGAAGTAGAGGGCGGGCGCGGCGCCGGCCACCTGCACGGGCCGGCTGGCGGTCAAGCCGTTGGCGTTGCGGACCGTCACGGTTTGCGCACCGGCTTTGGTCTCCACCGGAACCTGCACAACCGCGAAGCCAGCCGCCAGCAGGACCACAGGCGCTTTCACCCCTCCCACGGTCACTTCCGTGCCGTTCAACGCCAGCGGCGCATCGCCCCCCGTCAAGCCTTGCGCGCTTCCCGGCACCTTGGTGAGATTGACTCCAAAGAGGGTCATGAGACCGCCCGGAGCCACCGTGCGCAGCGTGGGATCGCTGACCGCGCTCAGGATGTCCGCCACGGCGGGAGCCGCGGCATTGGCCGGTGCCAGTTGCGCTCGAATGACACCCCCCGGATTCACGCGGCTGTGCAGGTTGATGTAGTGCTTTTCGGGGTTCTGCACCACCGAGTTGAGGCTGGCCAGGGCCGTGCCTTCGGTCACCAGCACCGTGCGATAGACATTGCCGAAACCGGTTTCGCTGGCCACGGCATTCGCCGCCGACAGGCTGGTCCCGATCGTGACCGATCCGTTCTGTCCCGCCACCTGGTCGTGAATGTGCATGCCGGTGAACTCGACAGCGTCGGGGAAACGGTAGTTCACGTCGAAGGTAACTACTCCCGCGCTCACCGAGCCGTCTGCATTCCGAATGGTTTCGACCGTTACCTGCGCCGCGCCGCTGGCGTTCAACCCGGTCACGGCCGGGACCTCGTTAGCCGGAGACATCGCCACCTGGAACGTGGCCGCATCCACCGCCCGAAGCTGTCCGCGAATGGCGCCCGCGGGATAGACGGTGGTGTGCAGGTTGACGTAGAACTCGCCCGGGTCTTCGAACAGCCCGTACAGGGTGTTGAGCGCGCTCTGGTTGGTGACCGGGACCTCCACCGTGTAGCTGAGCGCGCCGGCGCCGCCGCCGGCCGACGGCTGGCTGGTCAGGCCGGTGTTGATGGTGACGGGACCGTTGACCGCGGGTCCGCCCGCGTGAATGTGGAACCCCGTCAGCGTGACGTCGGACGGGAACCGGTAGCTGGCATCGAAGCGCACCTCGGCCGAAGTGATGGTTCCGTTGCCGGCGCGCGTGGCCAGCACAGTCACCGCCGCGAAACCGGAGGCGTTCAGATCGGCGAGAGCCGGCATCTCGTTGCGCGAGCTCAGCGGGGCGAACAGCTTCAGCCGCTCGGCGCGCACAAGCTGGCCGCGAATGACCCCGCCGGGATTCACCTCGGTGTGCAGATTGACATAGTAGCCGCCGGGATCCTGGAGCATGCCGCGAATGGTATCCAGGGCATCCGCGGCCGTCGCGGGAACCTGCGCCTGGCGCTGCAACGAACCCCGGCCGGTGGAGTCCGCCACCGCCGGTCCCGCCGCGCCACCGATGGCGCCGATGGTGACCGGGCCGTTAACGCCCGCCGCGCCGCGATGAATGTGCATGCCGGTGATGTTCACGGCGCCCGGGAAGTCGTAACGCACGTCGAAATCCACCGAGCCTGAAACCACCTGGCCGGCGGCGTCGCGCATCACGTGCAGCCACACGGTCGCCGTGCCTGAAGCGTTGAGGTTGGCGATCGCCGGGACTTCGTTGGCAGGCGACAGCAGTGCGCGAAACGGAACGGACTCGACGGTCTGAGCCGCGAGACTGCAAACGGACAAAGCAACTGCAAACAGAAACTTACGCATCTTGTGGAACCCTCTGTAAGACTTGGATTCCACCTGCGTTGAAAAGGTCGCAGTCGATTTACAACTTACACCTTGCCACCGCCTGCCGCCAGCCGGCGTACAAAGATTCGCGTTCGCCGGCGCGCATCCGCGGCTCGAAGACCCTTTCGGCGCGCCAGAAGCGCTCCAGTTCCTCGACGCTCTTCCAAACCCCCACCGCCAATCCCGCCAGGTAGGCGGCGCCCAGCGCGGTGGTCTCGACGTCGGCCGGGCGCACGATGGGACGGTCGAGAATGTCGGCCTGGAACTGCATCAGGAAGTTGTTGGCTGTGGCGCCGCCGTCCACGCGCAATTCTGTGAGCCGCTCGCCGCTATCGGCCTCCATCGCCTCCACCAGTTCGCGGGTCTGGTAGGCGATGCTTTCCAGCGCCGCGCGCACGATCTCGGCTTTGCCGGTGGCCCGCGTCATGCCCGTGAGGAGTCCGCGCGCGGCAGAATCCCAGTGCGGCGCGCCCAACCCCACGAAGGCCGGCACCAGGTACACGCCGCCGGTGCCGGCCACCGAAGCGGCGACGCTTTCGGACTCGGCCGCCGTCTGGATCAGGCCCAGTTGGTCGCGCAGCCACTGCACGGCGGCCCCGGCGATGAAGATGCTGCCCTCGACGGCAAACTGCGGGCTCGAGTTGTGCGACGCCGCCCGAGTCGCCAGCAGCCGATTCTTCGACACCGGCGCGTGCCCGCCGGTGTGCATCAGCGCAAAACAGCCGGTGCCGTACGTGTTCTTGGACAGACCCGCGCGGAAACAGGCCTGGCCCGCCAGCGCCGCCTGCTGATCGCCCGCGATGCCGGCGATGGGAATCTCGGCGCCCAAAGCGTCCCCGCAGGTGACGCCCACCACGGCGCGGGAGGGCGCAATCCGCGGCAGCATGGTGCGCGGTACGCCGAACAGCCGCAGCATCCCGTCGTCCCATTCGCCCGACGCAAGGTTCATGAGCATGGTTCGCGAGGCGTTGGAAAAGTCGGTGACGTGCGACCGGCCGCCGGTGAGCTTCCAAATGAGCCAGGTGTCGATGTTTCCGAAGAGCAGGTCTTCGGCCCGCAGGCCGGAAACGTTTTCCAGTATCCAGCGGATTTTGCTGGCCGAGAAATAGGCGTCGATCACCAGGCCTGTGGAGGCCGTGACGGAGGCCGCCTCGGGGCCGGCGGCCAGCGCGTTGCAGAAATCCGCCGTGCGCCGGCACTGCCAGACGATGGCCGGCGCCACCGGTTCGCCGGTCTTGCGGTCCCAGACGACAGTGGTCTCGCGCTGGTTGGTGACGCCGATGGCGGCCACCTCGGCCGCGGTCACGCGGGCCGAGGCCAGGGTGCGCCAGGCAGCGTCCAGTTGCGCCTGCCAGATCTCGCGCGCGTCCTGTTCGACCCAGCCCGGCTGGGGATAGAAGCAGGGGATGGGATTCGACTCCATCGCCACGCGGCGTCCCTGTTCGTCGTAAAGCGCGGCGCGCGCGCTGGTGGTACCCTCGTCTAGAGCCAGGATGTATCGCACAGAGGCATTATAGTAGCTAACGGAGAGCATCATGCCACACAGCTTCTCGAGAAGAGCCTTTGTCGGGACCGCCGCTTCCTACGGCCGCATCCTCGGCGCCAACGACCGCATTCAAGTCGGCCAGATCGGTTGCGGCCATCGCGCGTCCGGCCACCGGCGCATGCTGAAGCTATCCGCGCAAACGGACCCTAACTTCGATCTGCGCAGCGTGTGCGATCTCTGGTCGGTGAACCGCGAGCGCGCCGCCGCCGACGCCGAGAAGCTGTTCGGAAAACGGCCGCGAACTTTCAAGTACTCCGAGGAGATGCTGGCCGATCCGGCGCTGGACGCGGTGATGATCGGCACCGGCGACCACCAGCACGCCCGCATCCTGGCCGAAGTGGTGCGCGCCGGCAAGGACTGTTACTGCGAGAAGCCCATGGCCAACACCCTGGAAGACGCCAAGCTGGCGCGCAACACGGTGCTGGCCGGCAAACAGGTGGTGCAGATGGGCTCGCAATGGCTCAGCGACCCGTACCAGCAAAGGGTGCGTGAAATCGTGCGCAGCGGCAAACTCGGCAAGATCGTCTCCATCAGCCAAAGCTGGAACTTCAACGGACCCCGCTGGCACGCGCCCCGGGAACCGGACATCGCCGCCATCCGCGAGGCCGACACCGACTGGAAACGCTGGCTGCTGGGACGCCCCGCGCGGCCCTTCGATCCGCGCGTCTACTTCGAGTTCCGCATCTCGAAGGACTTCTCGGGCGGCATCACCGACCAGTGGTTCAGCCATGGCTGCGGCCTGGCGCACTTCTATCTGGACACCTTCATCCCCGACGACATCGTGGCCAATGGCGGCATTTTCGCCTGGCATGACGCGCGAGATAACCCGGACACCTTCTCCTGCCTGTGCACCTTCCAGGAAAAGCAGGTGCTGTACAGTTACAGCACCACCTTCGGCAGCGGATACGGCGATCACACCATCCTCCGCGGCACGCGCGGCACACTCTACTCTCCGGGCGGCGAAGGCAGCCCGCAGTGGTGGTATGTGCCCGAAACCTCCAGCGGCTGGCGCACCAACCGGGTCTTCGAGCTTCAGGCGGGAAAGGTCAAGCCGGAACCGGTTACCATCGCGGGGCGCAGCGAAATCCCCGCCGTCGATCAGAGCGACAACCTGAAGGACCACACCGACGACTGGTTCCGTTGCATGCGCAGCCGCCAGACGCCCAACGGAAGCATTCAGACCGGCTTCGCTCACTCCGTGGCGGTGGTGATGGCCAATCGCAGTTACCGCGAAGGCAAGAAGATGTACTGGGACCGGAAAAACGAGCAAATCGTGGACCGGAACGGTTCCCAATAGTCTCGGGGACAGGCAATGGGGACAGCCTGATCTGCCCGCGTTTTCAAAAACCCGGGCAGATCAGGCTGTCCCATTGCCTGTCGCCGAAACTAGGGTTTTTGGGAGAGGATGGCGTCGCCGGGGGCCAGCACGACTCGAGTGGGGGGCTGCTTCAGGTTGAGGGTGAAGCTGGACGGTTCAGTGGTGGCGTGGACCCAGTGAACGATGGGCTTGCCGCGGCGGAACTGGATCTCGATGGGCACCTCGGCGCCGAAGTGCTCGTCCACCTCCCGCAAAGAGATGGTCCCGTTCAGCCGCAGGGCGGGCGCCTTGCCGCGCACCGAATGTTCGAACTTGATCGCCGGGACGCCGGTGCCGTAAATCCAGTAGTCGAAGAACTCCTCCAGTTGCGGATCGCGCGAGCCCGGCGGCAGGAACTGGCGGGCGATCTCGCGGAACTGCTCGGCGCCCAAAGGCTGGTGCCGATAGCGCCGGCAAATCTCTCCCAGCATTTTGAGGAACTGGGCATCGCCCGTGCGACGGCGCAGCATGTGCAGAATCCAGGAACCCTTCTCGTACATGATCGAGCGCCAGGCATCCGGCGTGAGCGAGGAATGCAGGCGCGCGCCCCAGATCACCGGGCCGGCCGACTCCAGCGTTTTGCCCTCGGCGTTCTTCTTGAGCAGCCGTTCGCGGTACAGACTCAGGATGTCTTCGAGCGCCCGCGGGCCGTTCTTCTTCTCGAGAAACAGCAGGGCGGAGTAGTTGGCCAGGGCCTCCATCAGCCAGTCGTCCTGGTAGAAGGTCGAGGTCACCGTGTTGCCCCACCACTGGTGAGCGATTTCGTGGGCCTGGAGAATGTCGGAGAAGAAAACCTGCTGGAGGCCGCCGCGCGCATCCGCCGGGCGCTCGCGCGGTTCCAGGTAGGAGACGGTCGAGAGATAGATCAGCCCCGGGAAACCCTGGCCGAAAGCGCCCGGAATGGGCGCCACCGTGAGGGTCTTCAAGGGCGGCGTCCCGAAATTGCGTCCCATGAACTCGAACGCCGCGGCCATGTCCTCGGCCAAGCGCCTGAGCCGGGTGACGGGATTGGGAATCACCGGTTCGACGGCCATCGGGATGCCCTCGGTAGGACGGCGCTGGGCGCGATGCCAGGGCTGCGGGAGGTCCAGAATCGTGGGGCGCGGCTGGAGGGCGGCTTCGACGCGGCGGTTGGCGTAGACCTCGACCCGAAACCCGTCGCGCTCCAGGGCCTCCTGCTCGTAATGGCCCAGATTGAAGCCGGCCATTCGGATGGGGGAAGCGGTGCGGCGGCGGGTGATGCGCCACTCGCCCTCGGTGCGGTCCTCCACCACGTCTCCGGTCGAGACCAGGTTGAGGTCCCTGGGATAGCGGAACGTGAGGTCGTAGGTGGCGAACTGGAGCCCGCGCTGGGGATACCAGGTGCCGCGGGCGCCGACGTAATAGACCTGGTTGCCGGCCTGCGCAATGACCTTTCCCTGGTGGCTGAACTCGATGCGCGCGGGGCGCCCGGCGGGAAGATCGTGCGGCGGGATGACCAGGAACAGGTCGTTGTCCCCGCCCCGGATCATGTTGGCGCGCAGCGAATCGCGCTGGAAGAACTCGGCCGGCTCGCCATCGATGGAGACCTCGTCGATGCGCATCTGACGGGCCATCTCAAACAGCAGCGCCTTAAGGCCGGCCACGCGCGGGGTGAGCGCGGCGCCGGTGCGGGCCTTGAGCGTAAGGTCCGGCTCCAGGGTAGCCTCGATGCGCACGCCGGCGAGCTCGAAATCCGGGCCCGGCACGGTCTTGCGCCCGGTGCGGTAGGAACGGGCGGGAAAGACGATCCAGTTGTCGAAGAAGGCGCGAGTGTCGCGGTAGGCGACCTGGCCGAGGGCCACCTGCTCGCGCGAGCAGGGATCGAAGATCGCGTCGAAGTTGCCGAGCTGGCGGCCCGAGATGGCGGCGTAAAAATAGCCGCGCTCGGGGCGCTGCGAGAGCAGGTCCAGGACCACACGCACCTCGAAGCTGGCCACCAGGTTGCGCAGCACCGGCTCCCATTGGGACTGCAACAGGGCGCCCATTTCGGGACTCTTGCGCGCGCCCTCGCCGGCTTGGAGCGCGGCCTCCAGAACGGCGGCCGTGTCGTCGGTGAAGATCAGCAGGGCACCGCTGAAGTGCTCGCTGAGGTTGGGGCTGCCGGTGAAATTGGCCAGCGAGAGGCGCTCGCTGCGGTTGGGGGGCAGCACCAGAATCTCGCCGTCGCCGCCCTCGACATCGGCGCTGAACACAGCCGAAATGCGCCGCCCGGCCACCGGCTTGCCGAGGATCAGATAGCCGTCGGTGAGATAGAGGCGGACGTCTTCCTTGCTGAAGTTCAGATCGCGAATGCGGTAGCACTCGGCCGGATCGAGCCCCGCTTCGCGCGCCATCCGCGCCAGCTCCGCGGCGCTATCGGCGGCCAGCAGGGCCAGGGGGAATAGAGCGACGGCGATCAACCGGTGGATCACAACCCCAGTCTAGCGGTTTGTCCAGCCGTTGCGGTTGCCCGAGAAAGTGGGCTAGTTTGAAATAAGGAGGAATGGGTGAGTGGTTGAAACCGGCGGTCTTGAAAACCGTTAGGGTCGCAAGGCCCTCGGGGGTTCGAATCCCTCTTCCTCCGCCACTTGCCGCCGCGCTGGACGAATCCGCTGTACCGATGTCAAAGTCGTTGACAAGATTCGGGTAACATTCCATAATCTGCATAAGCCGGGCTTGGAGAGGGAGAGCGGGTGTCCCTGGGCCGGCATTGAGGGAGGCATTTGTGAGGAGTACGTCCGCGATCGTGATCCTGGCGTGGATTCTGGCGGGGTTTGCCACTCCCCACGCCGACGCTCAAAGCGCGTTGCTGAAGCTGGTCGCGCCCAGGTTCTTTGATGCGATGTTCTCCGTCGGCACCAGTCTGCTAACCGACTCCATTCGAGGGTCAGGCAATAAAGGCGCCGTCTCGGCGGCGGAGGTCGAATCGCTTAGACGGAAGACCGCCGAACTGGAGCGCCAGTTGGAGGCGGTCAAGTCCGATCGCGAGTACTCGTCCCGGCGTGAGTTCCTGGCTTTGCAGCAAGCGGTTGGCGATATGAGGCGCGACCAGGACGCGCTTTCCCGGAGCCGGGGAGCCGGCCTGGAGGAGTTCCAGGCCCGGCTGCCGCAGCGAGTGCAGGCGCTGACCGCTTCCCTCCAGGGTTTCCAGAATTCTTTTCAAGGCCAGGCCGGCGAGAGCGTATCCATCGTGATTCACAACCGGCTCAGGCCCGACCAGTGGGTGGAAAACGCGGACTTGTACTTGAGTGGGCGCTACGCCGGCAAGCTCCTGGTCAACGCTTACTATCCGCAAAGCGCCATCCGGGTCAACTTCGACCGGGAAGGCTCCTGTCCCTATCGGGTCGATGCGCAGGCGATGTTTTTCGACCCGTACGGCCAGTTCTTCACCGCGCAAACTTCCGGGGCCGGCGTGATTCGAGTCTTTGACGGCGCCAACTTCGCGTTGAGCGATTTCCCGAATGGAACAGTGGGGCTCGTTCCGATGCAGTAGACCTGTTCGCGCTCTTCAGTACAGCCCCAGCACGCGAAACGCCGGCGGCTTGGCGGGCGCCGGATCGAGCGCGATTTCGATCTCGCCCGGGCCGGCGGGGCACTCGAAGTAGCGATCGCCGGGCGTGGTCACTTCGAAGACGTGGCCCGCCAGGGTGAGCCGGTGGCGGCAGGACTCGGGCCAGAAGTACAGCCCGGCGTACAAACGAGTTCCCCGCCCCGGCAGGCGCACGCGCGCGCGGGCGGACATGGGACGCCAGCTTGCGTCCACCGGCGCGCCAAAACCATTGAGCAGGAGCGGCGCGGCCCAGGGTTCGCCCGGCAGCACGTACGAGCGCTCCGGCGGCGGCGCGCCCTTGCGAGCGGTCAAAACGAAATACTGCGTGCCGGCGCCTTCCGCCGCCAGGATCGAAAATCCTTCGCGATCGAGCAGAGCGGCGGCCTCGTCGCAGGAAAATGTCTCGCCCAGCCAGGTGTCGCGCTCGTGCGCCAGGTAATCCGGCGACTGGTCGCCGTTCAACTGGAACTTGAACGCGCCGCCGTCTTTCAACACGCGGGCCGCTTCGCGCACGTAGTTCCCGATGGCCTCGCGCGATGGGATGTGCTGAAAGACGATGTAACTGAAGACCAGGTCCGCCGACGCCGTGGCCACCGGGGCCAGCGCCGCGCCGTCGTTCACGTGGAAGGCGATGTTGCCGGCCTGCCCCAGCCCGCGCCGCGCGCCCTCGATCATCGCCGGGGCGACATCCAGCGCTTCCACGAAGGCAAAGTCGCGGGCGAACCACTCCGTCATGCGCCCGATGCCGCAGCCGATCTCGACCGCACGGCAGGCCCCCGCCGGCCGCCCGTCGAGCAGGATGGGCAAGAAGGGGCGCACCAACTGGTTGTAGTTGGCCTCTCCCGAGCGGGCGAAATCGGCGACATCCGCCTGGGAGTCGCGCGCGTAGATGTAGCGCTCGGAATCCTCGCGCGCGCGCCGGTCCCAGTCCTCCCGCATGCGCTCGCGCCAGTTCATATCAGGGAGCCGCGACCGTAACCGGCAATTCGAGCGTCACGGTGCGCGGCGGCAGGCACTGTTTGTCGTCGCAGATCTGGTAGCGCGCGGCCACCTTCAGCGTGGCCGCTCCGGGCCGCGCGCCGGCGGCCACCTTCACGGGCAGAACAAACTCGGCGGAGCCGGCATAGAACTCGATTTCCATGTCGAATACCGGGTCGTGCAGGCGGATCGGCTCGCTGGCTTCGATCGCCCCGGCGAGCGCAAAGGGCTGCCCCTCGGGCAGCGTGATCCGGGTCGGAATGGGGCCGCCTTCGGCGCGTTTCAGCGAATAGAGGCGCCAGCTTTCCTGGATGCGGGCGCCGAGCTTCACCTTCACGGTCGCGCCGGGCGCGGCGCGGCCTTCGAGCGCCGGCTGGCCGAAGTTCCAGACCACCGGCGTCCCGGCGGCGAACACCAGCGGCAGCGCGGCAAGAATCGCGGCGGTCATTGGCCCCGCTTCTCCTTCCCCGGCGCAAGGTCGAAGTACCCCGCCTGCAAAACCTCTTTCGACTTGGCGTTCTCGACGAAAGCCACCACCGCCAGATTGCCCGCGTCCACCGTGTGCCGGTACTCGGCGAAGCGGAACTTGCCGTCCGGGTTATGACGCGCGTCCTTCTTCTCGAACGCGCCGATGTGTTCCTTGAGCCGGGCGGCCACCTGGCCAAGGTCGAAGGCGGCCTCCGCCCGCTCCGCCGGAAACGCTTGCAGGCTGCGCACCACCATGGGGTGAAAGCGCACACCGTTCTCGCCCGAGTAGCGGATCCGCTTTTCCACCAGCGCGACGTTCAGTTTCAGATCCCCGGCGGGGAGGCCGGCCTCGCTCACCTCCGCCCGCGCCCGCACGACATTGCCGTCCAGGGATGCCTTCAGCGCGAGTTTCGCCCCGGGGGGAATTCGCAGACGCCGCGCTACCTTGGGCTCCACCCTGGCGTAGGCCGGCCCGGCGGCGGACCGCGGCCCCCCGCCGCTGTCCAGTTCCCCGTCGATGAGATACGCGGGCACGCCGCGACCCTGCACGAACTTCCAGCGCGCTTGCGTGTCCGCATTGGTCATGGGATCGGGCCGCGGGATGTGCTGGTGGAACATCGCCACCACCACGTCCTGGCGCGGGTAGCGCTCCATCACCGCGTCCAGCGCCAGGTCGGCGCCCGCGCAAGGACCGCAGCCGGCCCCGGTGTGAACCTCGATCATCACGGTACGGCCGCCCGGGGGCGCGGGTTGGAGCCGCGCGACATGCAGCGGGCTGCGAAACCGCTTGGCGTACATGCGGTCCAGGTAGTCGTCGGCGCTCCCCTGGTGCGCCTGTTTCCAGGCGTCCTCGAAGGCTTTCCGATTCTCGCTCACTCCGCGCACCAGAAAGGCCTGCGCCAGGTAGTCCAGGGCTTTGCGGCGGTCGCCTCGCTTCCCGGCGATCGCGGCCAGACTCTTGGCCGCGGACCAGAGGGAGGGATCCAGACGCAGCGCCCTTTCGAGGGCGCCGCGAGCCGCGCCGGTTCGGCCGGCCTTCAGTTCGATCTGGCCCAGGATTTCGAAGTGCGACGCGGTACCGGCCTTCCGGACGGCGGTCCGCGCCCAGGCGCGCGCCAGGTCCGGGAACAGCCCGGCCTGGTTCAACTGGGAGGCGAATGCGGAGTACAGGGTTGCGACCGAAGGTCCCCGGGCAACTTTAGCCTGCTCTTCGACCAGCGACACCAGCTTCTGGCGGTCCCCCGGCCAGGCCTTAGCTCCGGCGGCGAGCTGGCTTTGGGCGTCCTTGGTGGCGCGCCCGCCGGGTAAGTCGGTGAGCAGTTTTTGGAGCAGAGCGACCCGTTTTTGCGGATCCTTCTCTTTGGCGGCTTCGGCCAGCGCCTTGTACTCGGGCGGCGAAGCCGATTGCGCCCACAGCGCGGCGGGCAGCGCCAGGGCCAGTATCCATCGGGAAAGCGGCAACAAGAATTGTCCCCCTCCCCGCTATTGTGCCTCAGACGCCGGCGGCCTGCCCGATTCTTCCCCCGCAAACCTGATTGGACGAGTGCTCTTTCGACTTGCAGGGTGGCTTCTTGGAAAGCGGTCCGAAAACGTTTCGCAGCTCGTTGTTTTCCATGCCGGCGCAGACTCGCGCCAGATGATGCGCCGACATGCCCGGGCAGGCTCCTCCATCCAGGTTCTCCGCCCAGCAGCATTCCGGCATCGAAAGCGTATTTAACATTTCGGACCCTTTCATTCCTTATCCTTCGAAAGTCCTTTATAGCTGGAACGGTCTAAAAATGCCAGACTCCGAATGAGTGATTTCCAACTTCTCTTTGGGGGGCCGGAAACCCGCGTTTGTGGGGATGCAGGCAGGTGTCAGCGCGGCACGGGAACCACATAGACCTGAGGCGTTCCGGTGCGGTCCGAGGTGTAGACGATGTAGCGGCTGCTGGGGCTGAAACTCGGATGCACGTGAGCGCCTTTCGGATGCCCGCCGGTGACCGAGGAGTCGGGCCAGCACAGGATGCGGTCGCTCCCCTTCGCCAGGTCCACCAGGATGAGAGGATTGTCCCCGGGTTTCTGCACGTCGGAGACGATGTATCGCCCGTCGGCGCTGATCATGGAATGCCCCAGCCTGTAGTCGGAGGTCAGGTGCGTTTGCCAGTCGCCGCCATCCCGCTTCATCGAGCAGATGCCGGCGGGGACCCAGCCGGGGACCTTCTTCTTGTGGAAGTAGAAGCGCTCGCCGTCGGGGCTCCGGGATTCGTGCGTGGCACGCCAGCCGACGGGCATGATCAGGTAAGGCCGCGACTGGCCGGTGCGGAAATCCGCGATCATGGTGCGGGCGCGCTCCGGGCCGGGAAGGGTCATATCGTTCTGCCGGTCGGGTTCGTGGACGTAGGTCACCAGGTTCGCGTCGGCCGGGCAGAGCAGCATGTGGCCCCCGGTTCCGTTGCGCACGCGCGGGTGATCTGGCTGGATTCACCGCTCGCCAGATCCATACGCTGAAGCTGCCAGGCGCCGGATTGCCTCGATTCGTACACCAGGTAGCGGTCGTCGCCGGTGAATGCCTGGGCCTCGAAGTAGCAGGCCTGGCTGGGAGCTTCGCCGGAAGTGATTTGCCAGACCTCGTGCCCCGTGCGCGGGTCTGCCGTCTTGACAATGCTCCCGGCGCGCCGGGGCGCGGCAAAGGCTGCCGCGCCCGAATACAGAAAGGTCCTGCGAGTGCTCGTCATCGTTCGTTCCTCGTCAGAACACCAGCCGCGCCGAACCTTGCATGGCCCGGTTGCCTCCGGCCGAACTGATGACGCCGAACGTGGCCGACTGGTTCATGTTCGTGCCCGGCGCGTCGAAATTCGGCGTATTGGTGGCGCCGGTCGCCTCCATGCGGACCTCCAGCTTGAAGCGCTCCCGAAGAGGGAACGATTTGAAGAACGAGAGGTTCATCGAGCGGGTACCCGGAGCGCGCAGTTCGTCCAGCACGGGCGGTTCCGGCGTGATGGTGTACTGGTCCGGCAGAGGCTGAAACGCATTGATATCGAAGTAGGGGTTCAGGACCCGCCCGCTCGAATCCCGTTTGTCGCCCAGGCGCGAGTTGATGGCGCCTTCGATCCTGGGAGTGCGCAAGCGAAGGGGGCGTCCGTTGGCCTGCGAAACCGACAAGGGCGTGCCGCCGGCCAGGGTCGCGAATCCGCTCACCGCCCAGCCGCCCAGCACCGGCCGCAACACCAGCTTCGCCCCGCCGCCCTGGAACCGGAAGGGCAGCTCGTAGGTGAAGGCGATGCGCATCACGTGCTTCTGGTCCAGCGGCGAAACCGTACGATAGCGCCGCACGTTCACGACGCTGGTGGTGTTGTTGTCCATGAGCCGCGAGAAGGTATAGCTCACCAGCAGGTTGAGGCCGTGGCTGAGGCGCTTGTCCGCCTTCATTTGCAGCGAGTGGTACAAGGCGCGTCCGGTGTTGGCTCCCTGCATGGTCAGAGAGGTGTACTGGGGGAAACGGACCCACAGGCGGTTCTGGGTGACGGTGGCGCCGCGGCCCAGGGTCGAGGTGGCGGGAAAGACGTTCAGAAAAGGATTCGGCACGGCGTTATTCTCCGCGCGCCCGAGTGCCAGATACCGGTCCGGCTTCTCGTTCAGGTTGAAGCTCTCCACCTGCTTGAGGCTCTGCATGCCCATATAGGCGATGTCGAACAGGATGCGTCCCGGCAGTTCGCGCTGAAGGTCGAGCTGCCACTGCTGGTTGTACGGATTCACGCGCCGGTCGTCGAAGAAGCTCAGGCTGTCGCCCACCTGCGCCATCAGGCCGGCGGCGGAGCCTTCGGGCTGCCGCAGGCCCGCGGGGAACGGGCTGGCGAGCGTGGTAAAGGGGGTCGCTCCGTTATCGGTGGTACCCACGAAAGGCGTCACCGCATTGAACACGTTCAACGTGCCGAAGAAGCTGGTGTTCAGCGCAACGGTGGAGTAGAAAACGCCGTAGCCGCCGCGGATCACGGTCTTCGAGGTGGGGCTGTATGCGAAGCCGATCCGCGGCCCGAAGTTGTTCTTGTCGGGACTGATGGCGCGGGGATTGCCGTCGATACCCGCGAACCGGATGCCGCCGCGCAGATCGAGGCTGGGAATCTTGACCGGCAGCGCGGCGTCCTGATCGAAGCGGTAGCTGTTGCGGTTGTAACGCTCCGTGTAGGGAGTTTCCAATTCGTAGCGCAGCCCCAGGTTGAGCGAGAAGCGCCGGGTGACCTTCCAGTCGTCCTGCACGAACAGGCCGGCGTATTTGTTCTGCACCGAAGTCGGACTGTTGTAGCCGAAGTTGCCCGACTCGGCCAGCCCCAGCAGCATGGAGGCCATACCCGAGCCCGAGGTATTGGCCGCATTGCGGTTGAACGGATCCGACTGCGTGAAGGTTGTCCCCACGGAGAAGGTTCCCGGAGCGTTGCCGCCGGGAGAGACGTTGTTGTTGCGGGAGAGACGGTAGTCCACGCCGAACTTGGTGGCGTGACTTCCGGTGAGCTTGGTCCAGGTGGAAACCAGCGAATAGACCGACTCGCGCGAGAAGGACTGGCTGGCGCCGATGCCGGGGACGTTCTCGCCCATGTCGAAGTTGGACCAGCCGCGGACAGCCTGGTTGCGCACTATCACGTCGGGAAGCTGGAGTTCCTTGGGATCGGCCCCGGCCGCGCCGCCGCGATTGTTGCTGGAGTAGCTCAACCCGCTCAACCGCACCGAGCCGACCAGGGAAGGCGAAAGCACCAGCGTGTCGTCGACTCCGACGTTGACCCGGCGCCGGAACAGCCGGCCCAGGTCGGTGCCCCCCTGCACCGGATAGGAGACCGCGCCGTAGAACAGGTCCTCGGCCATCTGGTTGCGGTCCAGGATTCCGAAACGGCCAAACAGCCGCTGGCGGTCGCTGAGGACGTGGTCGATGCGCACGCCCATCTGCCGCTGGTCCACCATGTAGGTTTTGCTCAAGGCCCAGTTGTAGGCGGCCAGTTGCGGGGACACGCTCAGATTCGGCGCCGGGTACTTGCTCAGCACGGCCAAGCCGATCGGGGTGGTGCGCGACGAGGGAATGCGCGCGCCCGGGAACGGCTGGCGGGAAACGCTGCTGCCCGAGCCGGTGGTGGTGGCGGGGTCGTAGATCGAGAAAGCCCCGCCCTGCCGGTTGAGGGTTTTGGAGAAGTCCCCGGTTCGTTCGAGATCGGTGGGCATGCGGGCCTGGCGGGTCAGTTCGCGCGGGTCGTGGTCGCGCTCGAGCGAAGTCGAGAAGAACGTCCGGTTGCGGCCGTTGTAGAGCTTGGGAATGAGCACCGGTCCGCCGACCGTGTAGCCCCACTGCTGGTATTTCACGGGAGGCTTGGCCAGGCCCAGCCGGTTGTTGGTCCAACTGTTGGCGTACAGGCCGCGCCAGCGCTTGTACAGGTACAGGGCGCCGTGCAGGTCGTTGGTGCCGCCCCGGGTGGCGATGCTCACCGCGCCGCCGTTGGAGTGGCCGTAACCGGCGTCGAACATGGTGGTGTGCACCTTCACTTCTTCCACCGAATCGACCGAGGGCACGAAGCCGATGGTGCCGCCCGCGGTGGTGTTGGGGATTCCGTCGACGATGATCTCGTTCTTGCCCGTGCCCGAACCGCCGCCGGCGATGGAGAAGTTGGCCTGCGCGCTGCTGGTGTAGGTGCCGGTATCGCCGGTGACGCCGGGCGCCAGTTGCCGGATGTTCAGCACGTTGCGGCTCAGCGACACCGAGATCATGCCGACGTAGCTTCTGTCGAGCACCTGCCCCAGATCCGCATTGGAGGTGTTCAGCAGAGGCGCAGCCGCGGTGACCGTAACGGATTCGGTGGCGGCGCCCAGCTCGAGCGTGAAGTCCACCGTCACCGGCTCGTTGGTGGAGACGCGGATGCCCTGCCGCTCGATCTTCTTGAACCCGGCCTGCTCCACGCGCACCGCGTAATTGCCGGGCAACAGGAAGGGAACCTGGTAGTTTCCCGCCTCGTTGGAAGCCACCCGGGACGTGGTGTTGGTGTCCACGTTGCGCACTTCCACCGAGGTTCCCGTAACGGCCGCACCACTGGGGTCGGTGATGCGGCCCAATATCGTGCCGCGATACTCCTGCGCCGAAGCGATACCGGCGTACACAAGCAGCACTACTGCCCAACCTGCCTTAGCCATTGAAAAGACCCCCCTGACTCTTCTTCAGAATCGATAATACAACGCACACTGGATCAGCCGCCGCACCGAAAGCGTGCCGGTGATGCGGCCGAAATTGGTGGAGCCGATGTTCTGGTCGCCGATGGCGAATGTTGGGTGGTTCAGCGCGTTGGCGGCCTCCAGGCGGAACTCCAGCGACTGGCGCTCCCGGATGCGAGTGCGCTTCTGCAAACCCAGGTCGAGCGAGAAGGCCCAGGGGCCGGAAAACATGCGCCGCTGCAAAGCGCCCAGCGTGCCCGCATCGGGATGATAAAACGCCTGACCCGCGAAGGGCGCGGCGCCGTCCTGCGACACGGCGCGACCGTCCGGGCCTTTCACCGAGGTGGCCACGAAGGACGGCCCGTCGCCGGTCATGCGGAAACCGATCAACTCGTCCAACTGCGCCTTGCTCAACAGGCTGGTGGCGGTGTTCTCGTACGACCGGTATCCGCCGGTGCGGTTCAGCGTGCCGCGTCCGGACAGCACCGAGAACGGCGCGCCGGACTGCCAGTTGAAGAGGCCGCTCAGCGACCACCCGCTCAGCATCCGCCGTTTGCTTTTCAAGGGAAGGTCCCAAACGGCGTTGGCGTTGATGACGTGGGTGATGTCGAAGGGCGCACGCGAGCGCTCGATCCCCGGGTTGTCCAGGTCCAGGAAGTGGTCCAGGCGCGACTGGCTGACGCCGCTGGTGTTGCTCAGCACTTTGGCGAAGGAGTAATTCGCTTGCAGCGACAGCCCCTGTTTCATGCGCCTCCGGACGTCGAACTGGAGCGCGTTGTAACTGGCGCTGGAGTAGCCGGTGAGATAGTCGCAACCCAGCCCGTACGGGTTGCGGAAGAAACTGACCGAGCCATTGAGTTCGTCGATCTGGTATTGAGCGGCCAGTTGCCCAACCTCGCCGCGCTCGATCAGTCCGCGAATGGCCGAGATGCGCAGCGATCCGCCCTGGGCCAGCTTAGGAAACACGGCAAGCGACTGGCTGCCAGGAATGGCCGCGCTATAGGAAG
>JACQZT010000318.1 GCA_016213755.1 Acidobacteriota bacterium
CGAAGGGCAGAAAGCCTATGAGGAACGGTTCCAGGCTGCCCGGCTGCGAGCGACGATGGCCAACGCCGCCCAACTCGGCTACCAACTGGTCAAAACACCGGCCGTAAACCATTGAGCGGAAATGGGGTCTCAGATGAGTCCCGCCGGACTTCAGTCCGGCCAGGCGGGGCTAAGCCCTGCGCGGACTAAAGTCCGCCTTCCGAGCGGCGCGACACCCGGAGAGTCGGAACGCTTCCCGGCTTCTTGGGCCCAAAGTACGGGGGAACGTTCCGTCTGTCCCCGCACTCCTATTGGAAATCGAGGGTGGTGGTGCCGGCCACGCGGACCTTCGAGTAGACCGCTTCCCATTCCTTGTGGGCCGGGTGCGGCGCGTAGGCTTTGAGCGCGGCTTCGTCGGCGAACACCATGCAGGCGCCATGCTGACGGACCGCCCGGGTGGCGGTCGCAGGCGCGCTTTTTTCGCCCGCGGTGAGTTTCTTGCGCGCTTCGGCGTCCACGTTGAACAGCGCCAGCGGCCGCGCCAGCTTGCCCTGCCAGGCGTGGAGCAACCCCGGAACCTTGCCGGGCAGGGCTTCGGTGGCCTTGGCGAACGCGTCCCAGTCGGCCGGGGTGGCGCTGTCGACCACGGTGAAATAGAAGCAGTGGACCAGTTTCTTGTCGGCCGCCGCGAGGCCCGTGGCAAACATCAGGACCGCAAGAATCAAAATCGGGTTTCGCATAGTTTCTCCTTTTGGAAAGAATTACGACATCGGCTCGTCGGCGCTGCCGCCGTAGATGCTCGGCACCTTGCCGCCCATGGGCCGCAAGTAGGCCGAAAGCTGTCCGCGGTGGTGCACCACGTGACGCAGGTTAAACGACAGGTAGGCCGCTCCGGGCAGGTTGAGCAGGCCGAAGAAATCGATCGGTTCGGCCAGTTCGGCGCCGCTCATGGCTTTCAATCGGGCCAGCGCGCCATCGCGGTAGGTGTCGTACCAGGCCACCACGTCGGCGGCCGATTTGACCTCCGCGGGAACCCCAGCGCCTTCCTCGGGGACAAACTCCCCGTCGGCGATCGAATTCAGAAACCAGATTTCGCTGGCGACGATGTGCCAGGCCAACTTCAACGCGTTCATCGAGCGGGGGTCCGGCGCATAGCCTTCCTGTCCCGCGGGAACGGCCGCGATCACCTTGCGGGTGACCGGAACCTCCGAATCGTATTCCGCCATGGCCATGTTGAATACCAGCATTGCCTCGCTGGGCTGCATACTTTTCGTGCCCTCCTCAGTTTGCGTTTCAGTAACCACTGCCCTGCTTATTCAGGCTACGCTGCGCGCCGAGTTCCGTCAAGGCCGGCCCGCGCGGCGCATGGTAGAATGAGCTTCACTGCCATGGAACGCGCCGGACGCTTGATCGGGAAGCTCAGGCTTTGCGCCACGCCGGAAGAGCTGGCGCGGGCCGGCTGGCCCGTGGCCGTCGGCCAGCGCATCGCGGCTCACTCGGTGGCCGTGGCGCTGGAGGGGTCGCGCCTGCTGGTCGAAGTCGAGGATGCGGTATGGCAGCGGCATCTCACCACTCTTCAGCGACAAATCGTCGCTCGCATGGAAGCGGTGGTGGGACCCGGCGTCGTGAGCGAGATCGCGTTTCGACCCATGGTGCCGCGCCGTCTGCCGCGGCGCGAGGACCGCTCGGCGCGGCCCGCCGACGAAGCCGATGCCATCGCCGACCCCGGATTCCGCAGGCTCTACAAAGTGGCGCGCAGAAAGGCCACGGCTTGAAAATCACCGAAACGGAAGTGCGCCGCGTCGCCGATCTGGCGAACCTGCGCTTGAGCGACGACGAGATCCGCCGCATGGCGGCCGAGCTGGACGAAATCCTCACGCACGTCGGCAAGCTCAACGAGCTGGACACCAGCGCGGTGGAGCCGATGGCGCAGGTGCTCTACGAAGCCGACGAAACGGCCACCCTGCGCGAGGACGCCGAGCGCGAGGGGATCGGCAGCCAGGCGGCCCTAGCCAACGCCCCGCAGCCCGGCGGAGGGCACTTCAAAATCCCCAAAGTGTTTGAACGCTGAGTCATGGACATCGCCCGCCTGAGTATCGATTCCGTCCGCGCGGGACTCAACGAGCGCCGCTTCAGCGCGCGGGAACTCGCCGCCGAGGCGCTGCGCTTCGCCCAAGCGGAAAACCCCAGCACCCATGCGTATCTCCATTTGTCGCCCGACCGCGCGCTGGAGGCCGCCCGCCGGGTGGACGAGAAACTGGCGCGCGGCGAAGAGCCCGGCCCGCTGGCCGGCGTGCCCATCGCGGTGAAGGACGTGATCCTCACCCAGGGCGTTCGCACCACCTGCGGCTCGAGGCTGCTGGAGAATTACATCCCTCCCTACGATGCAACCGCGGTGGTTCGCCTGGAGCGGGCCGGCGGCGTGATCCTGGGCAAAACCAACTGCGACGAGTTCGCCATGGGTTCGTCGAACGAAAACTCGGCTTTCGGCCCGGTGCGCAATCCGGCCGCGCTAGATCGCGTGCCGGGCGGCTCCAGCGGCGGCTCGGCGGCTGTGGTGGCGCAGGGCACGGCGGTGGTTTCACTCGGCTCCGACACGGGCGGCTCGATTCGCCAGCCGGCGTTGTTCTGCGGCGTGGTGGGCGTCACGCCGACCTACGGGCGCGTGTCGCGCTACGGCCTCACCGCGTTCGCCAGCTCGCTGGACCACATCGGCCCCTTCGGGCGTTCGGTGCGCGACGCGGCGGCGCTGCTCGAAGTCGTCGCCGGCCGCGACGAAATGGACTCCACCTCCGCTTTCGCGCCCGTGCCGCGTTACGCCGAGGCCATGACCGGCGACGTCCGGGGCACGAAAATCGGCCTGCCCAAGGAGTATTTCAAAGGGCTGGAGAGCGAAACCGGCGACCTCATCGCCGCCGGTGCCGGGGTCCTGAGCAAGCTCGGCTGCGAGGTGCGAGAAATCAGCCTGCCGGCCACCGACTACGCCATCGCTTCCTACTACATCATCTGCACCGCCGAGGCCAGCTCGAACCTGGCGCGCTACGACGGCGTGCGTTACACTTTGCGCTCGCCCAATTCCGAGACGCTCTCGGACATGTACCGCTCGACGCGCGGCGAGGGCTTCGGCGCCGAATGCAAGCGCCGCATCATGCTGGGAACATATGTGCTGAGCGCCGGCTACTACGACGCTTACTACCTGAAGGCCCAGAAGGTCCGCGCGCTCATCGCCCGCGACTTCACTCAAGCGTTCCAGGAGGTGGATGCCATCCTGGCCCCGGTCTCGCCCTTCCCCGCTTTCCGCCTGGGCGAGAAGCTGGACGACCCGCTGCAGATGTACCTGTCCGACATCTACACCATCACCGGCTCGCTGGCCGGCATCCCGTGCATGAGCGTGCCCTGCGGCCGCACGGCGCACGGGCTGCCCGTGGGCTTGCAGATCCTGGCCCGGCACTTCGACGAGCCGGGCATGTTCCGGCTCGCCGAAGCCTTCGAGCGGGCTACTTCTTAACCAGCGGGTTGACCGTCAGTTTGCGGATTTCGACCGGGCCATGGTCGCCCTGTATCGAGAGGGGTCCGGCCACGACTTCGTTCCAGTCGTGGGCCATGGCGGTGAGGCCTTCGACTTCGCCCTTGTCGATGACCTTCTTGCCGTTGAAGATTATGGTCACCTGCCGGCCCACCAGGCGGATCTTGTAGGTCTGCCACTGGCCGGCGGGCTTGCTGGCGTTTTCCGAAGGCGCGATGCGACTGTAGAGCGCGCCCGCCGAATGGGTCCCCGGCGGCCGGCCGAAGTCCTCCAGAATCTGCACCTCGTAGCGCCCGCGCAAGCCCAGGCCGCCGTTGGTGTGCTCGCCCAGGCGGAATTCGCAATCCAGCTCGAAGTTCCAGAACTTGCGGTCGCTCACCAGGTTGTTGGCGCCGGCCTTGTTCTTCATGATGCCGTCCACCACTTCCCAGCCCAGCTCGCGATTGGCGACCATGGCTTTCCAGCCCGACAGGTCCTTGCCGTTGAACAGCGCCACGGGCGTGGCGGGCTTCCACGAGCCGTCGTCTTTGTCCGGGATCGCGGGCGGGCGCCGGCCGATCCACTTCAGTGCCGATCCGCTCCGGCCCTCCACCTCGAACGAGCCTTCCAGCGTCCCTTTGACCAGCCGCGCGCGATAAACGCCCCGCTGCTCGCTCTTCTTCTTGCCGCCGGCATAGTTGCGCTTAAAGACGAATTGCAGCTCGCCGTCCTGGATGGATATCTCCGGGATGTCGTTCATGTCCCCGCCCGGCGCGCCCACGAAGCGGCCTTTGAGGTTCGCGGTGCCGGCCCCGGTGACTTCCAGCCACCAGGCGCGGCTGCGGGCTTCGTTCAACACCTCGATGTCCCAGCGGCCATCAAAGTCCTTGTCGGCCCCCAGCGTCGCGCCGGCGGCCAGAAGGACCGTCAAAAAAGTGCGTTTGATCATGCGTGCGTCTCCCAAGCCGTCTATCATACGCCAACCTGTTCTACAATAGTTTTTTCATTTTTCGCAAAGGAGCTTGTCCGCGGTGTCACACCTATCGAAATTCGTTCTCCCGGATGCGGAGATCCCCAACTACTGGGCCAACGTTCTGCCGTCGCTCAAAGAGCCGCTGGAGATGCCCATTCATCCGGGCACCAAACAGCCGCTGAGCCCGGCCGATCTGGCGCCCATCTTTCCCATGTCGCTTATCGAGCAGGAGTTCTCTCCCGAGCCCGAGATCGACATTCCGGGACCGGTGATGGACATCTACCGGCTCTGGCGGCCCACGCCGTTGTACCGGGCGCATCGCCTGGAGGCAGCGCTCCAGACGCCGGCGCATATCTATTACAAGTACGAAGGCACCAGCCCGGCCGGCAGCCACAAGCCCAACACGTCGGTGGCGCAGGCCTACTACAACAAGGAAGCGGGCATTCGCCGCCTGGCCACCGAGACCGGCGCCGGGCAGTGGGGCAGCGCGCTGGCGCTGGCCTGCCAGTTGTTCGGCCTGGAATGCACGGTCTACATGGTCCGGATCAGCTACGATCAGAAACCCTACCGGCGCATGATGATGAACGCCTGGGGCGCGGAGGTCTTCGCCAGCCCCAGCGATCATACCGACTCGGGCCGCGCCGTGCTGGCCCAGCATCCGGATTCGCCGGGCAGTTTGGGCATCGCCATCAGCGAAGCGGTCGAAGACGCCGCCAAACATTCCGACACCAACTACGCGCTGGGCAGCGTGCTCAACCACGTGCTGCTGCACCAGACCGTGATCGGCCTGGAATGCCAGAAGCAGATGGCGCTGGCCGAAGAGAAGCCCGACGTAGTGATCGGCTGCTTCGGCGGCGGCTCGAATTTCGGCGGCATCGTCCTGCCCTACTTCCTGCAAAAGCTGAAGGGCGATCCGGTGCGCCTGCTGGCGGTGGAACCCTCGGCCTGCCCCACGCTGACCAAGGGCGTGTTCGCCTACGATTTCGGCGACATCGCCAAGCTCACCCCGCTGCTGAAGATGTACACCCTGGGCCACGACTTCGTGCCGCCGGGCATCCACGCCGGCGGACTGCGCTACCACGGCGCCTCGCCGCTGGCCAGCCACCTGCTCAAGCACGGCTGGCTGGAAGCGCGCTCCTACGGGCAGTTGGGCTGCTTCGAGGCGGCGCTCCAGTTCGCCCGCACCGAGGCGATTCTGCCCGCTCCGGAAAGCTCGCACGCCATCCGCGCCGTCATCGACGAAGCCCTCGCCGCGCGCGAGGAAGGCAAACAGCGCAACATCCTGTTCTGCCTCAGCGGCCACGGCCACTTCGACCTCGGCTCCTACGACGCCTATCTGAACGGCAAGCTTCAAGACTACGAATACCCGGCCGAGGCCATCGCCGCCTCCATGGCCGCACTGCCGAAGGTGTAACGCCTTTCGCGCGCCGGTTGTGCCATCATATGTGAGCGCATGGAGATACTGCGGCCCGAAACCCCCGACGCTCTGGCCGAGGCCTTGGCCTCGGCCGCGCGCGAGGGCAAGCGCATCCGCACGGGCGGCGCTTTCACCAAAGACGCCTTCGCC
Source organism: Acidobacteriota bacterium (assembly GCA_016213755.1). Taxonomy (GTDB): domain Bacteria; phylum Acidobacteriota; class Terriglobia; order Bryobacterales; family Bryobacteraceae; genus JACQZT01. Next base: position 6,025 of record JACQZT010000318.1, read on the forward strand.
GGCCCGCTCGCCGCGGCGGATGTGTGCGTCTCTTCCGCCGCGCTGAACCGCGTTCTGCAATACGAACCGCGCGACCTCACCGTCAGCGTGCAGGCCGGCCTGCCCTATGCCGAACTGTGCCGCGTGCTGGCCGAAAACGGGCAAATGCTCCCGCTCGACCCGCCGCTCGGGGAAAGCGCTACCATCGGCGGCGTAGTGGCCGCCAACCACAGCGGACCCCGCCGGCGGCTGTACGGCACGGCGCGCGACATGGTCATCGGCATGACCTTCGCCACCCTGGAAGGCAAGCTGGTCCAAGCCGGCGGCATGGTGGTCAAGAACGTCGCCGGACTGGATGTGGCCAAGCTCATGATCGGTTCCTGCGGAACGCTGGGCATGCTGGTGTCCATCAATTTCCGCGTGCATCCCAGGCCGCCGGCCACGCGCACGTTCCTGCTGGACTTCGAGACGGCGGAGCAAGCCATCGGCGCGCGCGATCGCATTCTGCGCAGCGTGCTGCAACCGGCCGCGGTGGACCTGCTGAATCCCGCCGCCGCGGCGCGCCTGGGCCGCGCGGGGTTTGTCCTGGCGGTGCAGGCGGGCGGCAGCTCCGCCGTGCTGGACCGCTACGCGAGCGAGCTGGAAAACTCCGTGCCCCTTGAAGCGGAGCCGGAAGCGGAGTTCTGGCGCGCGGTGCGCGAGTTCGCGCCCGACCACCTGGCCCGCACGCCGCGGTGCGCCGTGGCGCGCGTGGCCACCACGCTGGCCGGCGTGCGAGAAGTGATGGAGCAAGCCACCGCGCCGGCCCTCGCCCGGGCCGCGGCCGGCGTCGCGTACGTGGCCTTCGACAGCGGCGCGGATGCCGCCGAATGGGTGCGCCAGGCCGCCGCCCGCGGCTGGAAGGCGGTCCTCGAGTGGGCCGCTCCGGAGGAGAAGGCGGCCCTGCTGCAATGGCCCGCTCCCGGCAACGATCTGGAACTGATGCAGGCGGTGAAGAACTTGTTCGATCCCGCGCATCTGCTGAACAAGGGGCGTCTGTATGGCCGCATCTGAAACGGCTCCCGGCGTCGCGCTCCAGCGCATCGACCTGGACCGCTGCATCCACTGCGGCTTGTGCCTGAACGCCTGCCCCTCTTATCGCGAACTGGGCGTCGAGATGGATTCGCCCCGCGGCCGGATCTACCAGATGGTGCAGGTGGCCGAAGGCCGCACCCCGATCACCGCCTCCTACCTCAAGCACATCGGGCTGTGCCTGGCCTGCCGCGGCTGCGAATCGGTGTGTCCGTCGGGCGTGCAGTACGGGCGGCTGGTGGAGGCCGCGCGAACTCAGATCGAGGCCGAGGTCAAGCGTCCCTGGCCGGTTCGCTTTCTGCACCGCTTTGCGTTCCAGCGCCTGCTGCCCTCGCCGGTGATGCTGCGCATCGCCGGCGCGCTGCTCTACCTCTACGAAGCCAGCGGCCTGCGGCGCCTGGTGCAGGCCACCGGCGTGCTGAAGCCGTTCGGCAACCTGGACCGCATCGAGCGGCTGGCGCCGTCGGCCGAAGTTCCGTTCTTCTTCGGCGAATGGGGCAAGGTGCTGGCCCCCGAGGGCGAACGGCGCTATCGCGTGGCGTTCGTGGCCGGCTGCATCGCCAACGTCTGCTTCGCGCGCCTGAACGAAGCCACCGTGCGCGTGCTGCGCAAGAACGGCTGCGAGGTTTCCATTCCCGACGAGCAGGGCTGCTGCGGCGCGCTGCACGTCCATTCCGGCCTGCGCGAGGAAGCCCGCCGCCTGGCGCGCAAGAACATCGACGCGTTCCTGCCGGGCGACTACGACGCCATTATAACCAACGCCGCCGGCTGCGGCTCCACGCTCAAGGAGTATCACGAGCTGCTGGCCGGCGACCCGGATTACGCCGAGCGCGCGCGCCGCTTCGTGGCCAAGGTGCGGGACATCACCGAGTTCCTGGCCTCCACCGAGCTGAATCCCAACCTCGGCCCGGTGCCGGTGACGGCGACCTATCAGGACTCCTGCCACCTGGCGCACGGCCAGCGCATCCGTGTGGCCCCGCGCAAGCTGCTGGCCGCCGTGCCGGAACTCAAATACCGCGAGCTGCCGCTGGCCGACCTGTGCTGCGGCAGCGCGGGCATCTACAACCTGGTGCACAACGACCTGGCGATGTCGCTGCTCGAAAAGAAAATGGCCGCCGCGGCCACCACCGGCGCGGACCTGATTCTCACCGCCAACCCCGGCTGCCTGCTCCAACTGCGCGCCGGTGCGAAGATGTTCGGCCGGGGCCAGCGCGTGGCGCACGTGGTCGAGATCCTCGACGAGTCGTACCGCAACTGGCCGCAGACGTAGGCCCCGCCGATCGGGTCGAGCGACGGGGAGTGCGCCCCGTCACCCTCCCACACCACCTTACGTACGGTTTCCCGTTTGCGGCGGTTGAACCCGGCAGCGATCACCGCGCTGCGAGATCCGATGGCATAACAAGGCCCTGGCGGCGTAGCACCGCGTTCGACAGGGCCTTGTGCAGACTGCCGGTAGCGGCCAGGTGCCATGCCCCGCGCGAACTGAATGCCCCTTTCAGCATGCGGCCTCGTAACCC
>JACQZT010000319.1 GCA_016213755.1 Acidobacteriota bacterium
CGGCAAGTCGTTGACGCTGCGGTTCTCCATGACGCGCCCGGAACTGATGCTGCTGGTGTCGAGCAGGGGCGCCTCGGCGGTCACCGGAACGCTTTCGGCCACCTCTCCCAGCACCAGCTTGATGCTGACTTCGGAGCGCGTGCTGACGGGCAGCACGATACCGTTGCGCACCGATTTCTTGAAGCCCGCCAGTTCGGCGGTCACGCGGTAGTTGCCGGCCAGAAGGTTGGTGCCCACGTTGGTGATCACCACGGCGGCGCCCGCGACGGCGGCATCCCGCGGGTCCGTGACCCGGCCGAAAATCACGCTGCGCGTCTCCTGCGCCCAGACCGCCATCGTGCAAAGAAGAACCGCCAGCACCGCGGCGGCCGTGTACCTGGTTGTTGACAGTGTCCGTACTCCTCCATCTTCACAAGCCGTGAAACCGAGTTTATAACGAAACGCGCGGGCGTGTTCCAAAGCCGGCGGTTCGGCAAACGGCCAACTACTTCTTCTTCAGCCGGCTCACCGCCGGGCGGCCGTCGGCGCCTTCGACAATGAGCTGGTCGCGGTTGGCGTAGTAGGTCAGCCGGCTCCCGCGCGTGGTTCCCTGCACGCTGTCGGCAAGCCGCGGCTCGCCGCCGGTGAGGATCACGCGCTGCTCGGTTTCGTAGAACTCGGCGTGTTCGGAAGTTCCGATGCGCTTGAGTCCCGGGGCGGCTTGCACGATCTCGGCCTGGCCGTCGGCGACCGCGCGGTCCAGGCTCGAATCGGACTTCGCCTCGCGCAGCCAGGCGCGGATTTCCCGCGCGCGCACGGTCAAGCCCGGCCGCGCCAAATCGGCGCCGCCCTGGTACTGCGCCAGGCGGTCCTCGTCGGTGTAGCGCATCTGGGGCGCGCGGACCACGGTAAAACCGCCTTTCGAGTTTTTGCCCCGGTCTAGGAACTGGCTTACCACGCGCCCCTGCGCGGCGAGGTAGCGCTGGTCGCGGTCGATCTCAATGCGGTCGGCCTGCAAGCGGCTGGCGCCCTGCCAAAGGACGGCATCGCCCTCGTACACCAGGTGGCGGTTGTGGTTGGTGGCCGTCATCTTTTCCGCGCGCGCCTGCACCGGCTGGTCGGCAGCCAGCATGGCCGAGCCGGCGCCCTTGCGGTCCGGCTGGCGCGTGGAAGTGACCTTGCCTTCGGCCGTGAAGTCTCCGGTCTTCTGCTCCAGGACGATGGCGCCGGCGTCGGCCGAACCAGTGGGATCCCAGACGCGCGCGCGGCCGGTCAGCGTGATCACCTCGGCCGGAGAGTCGAACTCGGCCTTGTCGGCTCGGGCACGGCGCTCGCCCTCTTCGTAGCGGAAAGCGGGCCACTGCTCCATGCGCTTTAACTGGCCGGAGCCGGGATCGAACTCGGCCGCCAGGCTGCCGCTCCAGGTGAGCGCGGGCGGGGCGGCCTTGCCGGCCGTCTCGCGCTCGGTTCGCGTGGCCACGTCCACCGCCTGGTAAGTTTCGATCTCGTTGTTGGCGCCGTAGTGGATCCACATGCGCTCGGCGTCCATCTGGCGCCGCCGCTCGCCGGGACGCTGGGGAAGGAACTCGACCCGCCCGCGGGAGTGGGTTTCCACGCGTTCGATCTCCCGCCCGCCCGCGCGCATGTGCAACGCGATGGCTTCGCTTTTCAGGATGCGCACGACCGGCGCGGACTCCACCACCGCGCTTCCCAGCGCGTCGGCTCGCTGGAGCGCGCTGTCTTCCCCGGAAGTGTCGAACGTAAGATCCACGCGATCCGCGCGGACGTTGGTGCGCCCGGCGGGTGAACTGGAAACCACTCGAGCGTCCCCGATTCCGGTCAGGTGCTCCATCTCTCCCTTCCCGGTGAAGCGCATGTTCAGTTCCGCGGCCTGGTAGTCGATGCTTCGCTTGGGGAAACGGTCGCTCCCGCGCGCCTCGCGCGCTTCCACCAGCCGGATGGCGCCGTCTTCCAGGGTCACCACGGACATGCCGGCCTCCAGCGTCAACTGGTCGCGCGTCAGGCGCGACCACGGCAGCAGGAACACCTTACTCTCCTGTTCGCGGTAGATGACCTGACCCGCCTCCACGTGCATGGTCTTGGACTTGGGGTCGCGGCCGCGCCAGGTCAGTTGCGCGGCGCTTTGCAGCACGAGTTCGCGCGCCGCGGGATCGTAGCTGGCGCCCACGGCCTGCCCTTCGCCGGTGTCGAAGGTGAAGCTCACGGGCCGGTCGGTGCGCGCCTTGCCGGTGGTGCTTTCGAAGGTCACGCCGGAGGAGTGGATCACCAGAACGCGCCCCTTGGGCTTGCCGTCGGCCGGCACAGCCATGGTGATCTCGACGTCGCCGGGCGAGTGCAACTGCTTTTGGGCGATGTCGAAATCGGCCTTGCGGCTGCGCACTTTGTCGTAGCTCTTGCCGTCCTTCAGGAAGAACCGCAGTTCGACGTCTTCCAGCTCGAAAAGCGAGGGATCCTTGATCTGGCGAAAATTGCGCGCGCGCACCTCCACCACCGGCCGGTTGCCGTCGGTGTGCGACCAGCTCCAATAGTCCGCCGCGGCGGTAATATGTCCGGGCAGAGTCTTGGGTGGCTCCGGGGTGGCGCGCTCCTGCAAGCCGCGCTGGATGCGATAGGTGACCCCGACCCCGGCAAGGATGAGTAAGAAAGCGAGGAGAAGCAGCCGGCGCGTGCGCCGCATTCGCTTCCACTATAGCAGACGCCTCCGGGTACAATCACAGGTGAGGTTCTTCCGCTTATGCGTCTCTCCTGGTGTGTCGCCGCCGCGGCGCTGGCCGCGCTGCCCCTGGCGGCTCAAGGGCCTTTCAGCCTGCGCGATCTCAATGCCGACTCGGTCGAGCTGGCCGAAGGCGGCAAGCCGGTCTTCGTCTATAACCACGGAATGGTGCTCGCCAACGGCGCGCCGGAGGCCAAGCGGCGCTCCTCCTACCTGCACCCCGTCTACGCCCCGGATGGAACCGTCCTCACCGACGATTTCCCCCGCGACCACTGGCACCACCGCGGCATCTTCTGGACCTGGCCCATCGTCCGCGCCGGGGGCGTGAAGTACGATGCCTGGCTCATCGAAGGGATCAAGACGCGCTTCGTTCGCTGGATCCAGCGCCAGGCGCCGCGCCTCGCGGTGGAGAACGGCTGGTTCGCGGGCGACCGGAAGCTGGTCACAGAGACCGTCGAGATCGTCGCTCACCCCACTCACGACCAGCGCCGCGTCCTCGACTTCCGGATCGTGCTCGAGGCCGCCGGCATCCCCGTCGAGCTGGAAGGCGAGCCGGCCCAGGAGAAAGGTTACGGCGGCTTCTCGGTCCGCTTCGCGCCCCGCCAGGAAACCGTGATCACCACCGACAAGGGCGCCGAGGCGCGCGACACGGACATGGTTCCTCACCCCTGGGCGCAACTCGAGGCGACTTACAGTGGACGCCGGGCGGGCCTGCGCATCGACATCGACCCGGCCAACCCCGCCTTCCCCAACGGCTGGTGCCTGCGCAAGTACGGCTTCCTGGGCGTGAACTACCCCGGGCGCAAGACCATCACGCTCCAACCCGGCGCGCCGCTGGTCATGAAGTATCGCGTCACCCTGTACTCGGCCCAGCGCCAATGAAACCGGCGGCCATTCTGCTGGCCGCGCTGGTGCTGGTGGCGGCCATCTACGATTGGCGCCTGAGGCGCATCCCCAACTGGCTGACGCTTTCCGGCATCGCCGCCGGGTTCGCGCTGAACGCCTGGTTCGGCAATGTCCGCGAGGCGGCGATCGGCTTCGCGCTGGCCGTGGCGGTGTATCTGCCCTTGTTCGCCCTGCGGGCCATGGGCGGCGGCGACCTGAAGCTAATGGCGGCGGTGGGGGCCGTCGCGGGCGGTCCCGCGGCCTGGCTGGCGATCTTTGTTTACACCGCGATCCTGGGCGGCCTCGCGGCGCTGGTGACGCTGGCCGTGCGCGGCGGCATGGGCCGCGCCTTCGCCAACGTGCTCCACATCCTGAAACGACTGGCACGCCTGCGCGCGCCGTATCGCGACCGCGGGGAGCTGGACGTCTCGCATCCCCAGGCCCGCACCCTGCCGCACGGTGTGGTCATCGCCGCCGGCGCGCTGCTCTACCTGGCGGTTTCCCGCTAAACTGGCCCCATGGCCCGAAGATTGAAAGGCGTCGCGATGGGAGCCGGCTACTTCTCGCGCTTCCAATACGAAGCCTGGACCCGCATTCCCGAGGCCGAGGTAACGGCGATTTACAATCGCACCGAGTCCAAGGCGCGCGAGATGATGGCCGCCTATGGCATCCCCAACTACTACGGCGACTGGCGCGAGATGATCGACCGCGAGAAGCCGGATTTCGTGGATATTATCACGCCGCCCGAAACCCACGAAGAGATGTGCGCCTTCGCCGCGGGCCGCGGCGTCCACATCGTCTGCCAGAAGCCGCTGGCGCCGGCCTTCGAAACCAGCCGCCGCATGGTCGAAAACGCGCGCGCGGCCGGCGTCCGCTTCATGGTGCACGAGAACTGGCGCTGGCAGCCCTGGTACCGCAAGATCAAGGAAATCCAGCAGGCCGGCTCCATCGGCGTCTTCACCCACCTCTATTTCCGCATGCGCATGGGCGATGGCTGGGGCGAGCGCGCCTACCTGGACCGGCAGCCCTTCTTCCGCGACTATCCGCGCCTGCTGATCTACGAGACCGGCGTGCACTTCATCGACACCTTCCGCTACCTGCTGGGCGAGGTGACCGAGGTTTTCGCCCATCTCCGCCGGCTCAACCCCGTCATCCAGGGCGAAGAAACCGGCCAGGTCTTCTTCCGTTTCGAGTCGGGCGCCACGGCCATCCTGGACGCCAACCGCTACAACGAAGTCGAATCGCCCTCCCCGCGCTACACCTTCGGCGAGCTGCGCATCGACGCCATGGGCGGCCACCTCACCATGGACACCGGCGCCAACATCCGCCTGAAACCGCTCGGCCAGGACGCCCGCGACGCCGGCTACGCCCGCGCCGACGTCAACTTCGGCGGCGACTGCGTGTACTTCCTCCAGCGTCACTTCACCGACTGCATGCTCTCGGGCCGGGAATTCGAGTCCCACGGCGAAGACTACCTCAAGACTCTGCGCGTAGTGGATGCCGTCTACGACTCAGCGGCGCGCGGCCAGGTGGTGAAGGACCCTTAGAGGAAGGCCATGGTCTTGATGCCCGAGAGGTCGAAGCGCTTGCGGCAGCGCACGTTCTTGCACATGGCCTTGTCGTCCATCAGGACCATGTAGCTCTGCGCCTTCTGGAAGCGCGCGCGGTCGCGCTCGTCGGCGCCCGGCGGCAGCCGGTCCTTCTTTTTCCGCACCATCCAGCGCAGCTCGTACTCGCCGGTCGTGCGGCAAAAGGGACAGTTCAGATTGGCCACCTTGGTGGTCTGAGATTCGACGTAGTAAGCGCGCTCGTCCATGCGAACTCCGAGCTTAGCACTTTGCGGCGGCGGCTTCGACCCGGGCCAGGCTCGAGTCCAGCAGCCGGGCGAACTCCTCCACGTCCCCGCGCCCGATGTTCATGGGTGGCGAGATGCGAATCACGTTGCCGTTCAGCCCGCCCTTGCCGACCAGCAGCCGGTTTTCGCGCGCGGCTTCCATGAGCGCCGCGGTCTCCTGGACGGCGGGTTCCTTGGTCTCGCGGTCGCGCACCAGTTCGATGGCCTGCAACAGGCCCATGCCGCGCACGTCGCCGATAAGCGGGTGCTTCTCCCTGAGTTCCTCCAGACGCTCCCGCAGGAGGGCGCCCATCTCGGCGGTGTTGACCAGCAGGTTCTCCTCGCCGACGAAGTCGAGCACCGCGCGCGCGGCGGCGGCCGCCACCGGGTTGCCGCCGAAAGTCGAGATGGTAAGCCCGCGCACGGCGCCGGCGGCCTCGGGCGTGGCCACCGTGACGGCGATGGGCAGGCCGTTGCCCAGCCCCTTGGCGCCGGTCAGGATGTCGGGTACGACATCGTAGTGCTCGATGCCGAACCACTTGCCGCCGGTGCGGCCCCAGGCGGTCTGCACCTCGTCGCTGATGAACAGCCCGCCATAATTGCGGACGATGCCGGCCACGATCCGGAAGTATTCCTTGGGCGGCGTGATGAATCCGCCCACGCCCTGGATCGGCTCGCCGATGAACCCCGCGATGCGGCCCGAGGTGGTGGTACGGATCACTTCTTCCACGTCGCGGGCGCAGCGCAGCTCGCAGCCCGGATACGCCGCTCCGAACGGGCAGCGGTAACAGTAGGCGTTGTGCGCGTGCACGATGCCCGGCTGCGCCGCGCCGGGCAGGCGCCAGTTGCCCGCGCCGGTGAGCGCCATGCCCAGCGACGAACGGCCGTGGTAGGAATGCCGCAGGGCCACGATCTCGCTCGAGCCGGTGGCGCAGCGCGCGGTCAGGATGGCCATCTCGTTGGCTTCCGTGCCGCTGTTGGTGAAGAACGACTTCGTCAGGCGCCCGCCAGGCGTGACGGAAGCGATCTTGGCCGCCAGCGCCGCCTGCGGTTCGGTCACCAGAACCGGAGAAACGTGCGTCAGGCGGTCCACCTGCTCGTGCACCGCGCGGTTGACGCGCGGGTTGGCGTGGCCCACGCTGATGGTCACGATGCCGCCGAAGAAGTCGAGGTACTGGTTGCCGTCGGCGTCCCAGACGTGCTGGTCCCTGGCTCGCACCACCACCAGCGGATCGCGGTAGAAATGGAACACCGCCGGGTACAGGTATTGCTGTCGCGCCAGCAGGATTTCGTCTTTGTTCATTTTTCAGGATGGATCGGCCGAGCCGGGCGGTCCTTGCATCAGGCCCTCCACCGCCTCGGCCAGCATTTTGGGCAGGAACGGCTTTTGCAGGAAACCGATCTGCTTCTGGACTTCCTTGGGGAACCGCGCCTTGCTGAACTGATAGCCGCTGCACACCAGGATGTGAATCCTGGGATTGAGCGCCAGCACCTGGCTCAACAGCTCGTCGCCGCTCATGCCTGGCATGCTCAGATCGGCCACCACCAGCGCATAGTAGCCGGCCTGGGATTCGAAGCGTTGCAGGGCGGCGTGCGCGTTGGTATACGCGTCCACCTCGTAGCCCAGGCGAGTGAGGTAGCGCCGCATCAGGTCCAGCAGCCCGGATTCGTCGTCCACCAGCAACAGGCGGTTTGCTTCGTGCATCCGTTTCGGCCCTTACACGGCGCGACCGATCGGGTATCATCGGCAGTGATGAAGGCGCACACCGTACACCTGACGTTCCGCACCGAAAAACATCGTCAATATATCAACATTACACCTCAAGTGGAAGACGCGCTGAACAAAAGCGGCATCCGCGAGGGGATGATCCTGGTCTCGGCCATGCACATCACCGCCGGTGTGTGGGTGAACGACGCCGAGGACGGACTGATCGCGGACATCGACGAATGGCTCGAATCGCTGGCCCCGTTCCGCCGC
>JACQZT010000308.1 GCA_016213755.1 Acidobacteriota bacterium
ATGGGCAGCGGCGAGTTCCCGCGGGCGGAACTGACCGACGCGCTGGAGACGCCTCCGGCCGCGGCCATCGACGGCGCCGTGGCCGGGGCGCTGGAAAACCGGGTCGAGATGCGGATGGCCCGCCAGGCGGTGGAACGCGCGCGCGCCGTGGCCGGTCTGGAGCGGGCCTCCGCCCGCCCGGATGTGGATGGCATTCTGGGCTACAAACGGACGGCGGGGTTCAACACCCTGCTGGCCGGAGTGCAAATCGAGTTGCCCGTCGCGCGCCGCAATCAGGGCAACATCGCCGCAGCCTCGGCCGAGGTGAAGGTGGCCGAAGCCGAGCTTGCCGCCACCCAGGCCACCGTGCGCGCGGAAGTGAACGCGGCGCGCACCGAGTACGAAATCCGGCGCCGCCAGGTGACCGAGTCGCTGGGTCCCCTGCGGCAGCGCGCCGTGGAAAGCTCGCGCATCGCGGTGGCGGCCTACCGGGAGGGCGGGACGGACCTGCTCCGTTTGCTGGATGCCGAGCGGCTCCGGGTGGACGCGGAACTGCTCTACTACCAGACTCTGACTCAGTACAAGCAAAGCGAAGCGGCCCTGGAGGCCGCCCTGGGGGTGGCTCCATGATACGCCGTCTGTCGATCCTGGCCGCCGCGCTGCTGGCGGCGGGCTGTTCTCGCGGCAAGGTGGAGACGGTCAAACCGGAGGCGCCGCCGGCCGCCGCCGGCGCCAGGGAGATCGGGCTGAGCGCCCGCATGCAGAGTGAAGGAGGCGTGGCCGTCGAGGCGGTGGCGGTGCGCTCGCTGCCCCAGGTTCTGCGCGCCAACGGGCGCATCCCGGTGAACGATAACCGCCCCTGGCGCGTGGGCGCGATGACCGAGGGACGCATCATGCGCGTGCTGGCCAACGTGGGCGACGCCGTTTCCAGCGGCCAGGTGCTGGCGCGCATGCACAGCCACGAAATCCACGAGGCCCGCGCCGTCTACCGCAAGGCGGTGGCGGACCTGGCGCAAGCCCGATCCCAGGAGGAGTACGTTACGCGCACGCGGGACCGCGCCAAACGGCTGCACGATCTGAAGGCCGCCTCCCTCGAACAGGTAGAGCACGCGGAAGCGGAGCTGCACAACTCCCAGACCGCGCGCGTCAATGCCGAAGGGGAATCCGAGCGCGCCCGGCAGCACCTGATCGAGTATCTCCAGATTCCGGTCGGGGAACCCAAACCACACACCGAAGGCGAAGAGGAACCCGACGAGGATCTCATCCCCATCCGCGCTCCGGCCTCGGGCACGCTGCTCACGCGCAACATCACCGCCGGCACCGTGGTGGCGCCCTCCACCGAATTGTTCGTCATCACCGACCTGGCCTCGCTGTGGATGATCGCCGCCGTCAGCGAGGAGAATCTGCCCAAGCTGCGCGTGGGGCTGCCCGCGCGGGTCTTCGTGCAGGCCTACCCGGAGCATCCCTTCGTGGGACGCATCACCCGGCTGGGCGAGGAACTCGCTCCCACCACGCGCACCATCAAGGCGCGCGTGGAGCTGCCCAACTCGGGCGGCCGCCTCAAACCCGAGATGTACGCCACCGCCGAGATCGAGGCGGGGGGAAGCGAACCCGCCATCTTCATCCCGCAGACCGCGCCGCAGGAAGTGGGCGGGCAGCGCGTGGTCTTCGTGCGCCGCGCCGCGGACCGCTTCGAGGTGCGGCCGGTGGAAATCGGCCGCACGCTGGAGGGTTCGCTGGAAGTCGTCCGCGGGCTGAAGGCGGGAGAGGCCCTGGTGGTGCGCGGCAGCTTCCTGCTCAAGTCGCAACTGCTCAAGTCGTCGCTGGCTGGCGAGTAGGAGACCTGGCGGAATGCTGGAACGCATCATCGGCTTTCACCTGCGGCACCGCATCGTGGTGCTGGCCGGCCTGCTGGGCCTGATCGGGCTGGGCGTCTACACCATGCTCCGGATTCCGATCGACGCCTTCCCCGACCTCACCAACAACCAGGTGGTCGTGCTCACCGAGTGCCCGGCCATGGCGCCCACCGAAGTGGAGCAACTGGTTACCTTTCCCATCGAGACGGCCCTGATGGGCCTGCCCCGGACCGAGGGCATCCGCTCCATCTCCAAGCTCGGCCTCTCGATGGTCACGGTGGTTTTCGACGACGCCGTGCCAACCTACTTCGCGCGGCAACTGGTGAACGAGCGCCTGCAAGACGTGCGCGGCCGTTTGCCCGAGGGCCTGGAAACCACGCTGGGGCCTGTGGCGACGGCCTTCGGCGAGGTCTATCAGTACACCCTCGAAGGCCGCGGATGGAGCGCGATGGACCTGAAGACGCTGCACGAGTGGCAGATCAAGAACCAGCTCCGCACCGTGCCGGGCGTCAACGAGGTCAACACCTGGGGTGGCGAGACGCAGCAGTACACCATCGAAGCAGACCCTGTCCGCTTGCAGCGCTACGGCATCAGCCTGCGGGACGTCTTCGAGCGCGTGCGCGAGAACAACGCCAATTTCGGCGGCGGCTACATCGAGCACGCCTCGGAGCAGTACACGGTGCTCGGCCTGGGCCGCACCCAGTCCGTCGCGGACTTGGAAAGGATCGTAGTGCTGGCGCGCGCGGGCACGCCGGTGCTGCTGCGCGACGTGGCGCAGGTGCAGATCCGGCCCATGCAGCGGCAGGGCGCCGTAGTGCGCGACGGCCGGGGCGAGACCGTCTCGGGCATGGCCATCATGCTGAAGGGCGAGAACGGCCGCCGGGTGATCGAGCGTGTCAAAGCCAAGCTCGCCTCGCTGCGCCTGCCCGAGGGCGTGAAGATCGTGCCCTTTTACGATCAGTCGGAAGTCATCGACCCCACTCTGCGCACGGTCGAACGCAACCTGTTGGAAGCCGGCCTGCTGGTGATCGTGGTGCTGCTGCTGTTTCTGGGCAACATCCGCGCGGCGCTGATCGTCGCCGCCGTCATTCCCTTGTCCATGCTGGTGGGCTTCATCGGCATGGCCGTGTTCGGGATCTCGGCCAACCTCATGAGCCTGGGCGCCATCGACTTCGGCATGATTGTCGACGGCTCGGTGGTGATGATGGAGAATTCCGTGCGGCGCCTGGGCCGGCGGCCGGGAGAGAAACTGGACGCCGTCGAGCGCGTTCGCGGGGCGGCCCACGAAGTGGCCAGGCCCATTCTGTACGCGGTGCTCATCATCATCGCGGTGTACCTGCCGATCCTGTTCCTGGAAGGCCTCGAGGGCCGCATGTTCCGGCCCATGGCCATCACGGTCTGCTCCGCGCTCATCGGTTCGCTGGTGCTGGCGCTCACGGTTGTGCCCACGGCGGCCGCCGTCGCGCTGCGCCGGGGCGTGAAAGAACACAAGGACACCTGGTTTTTGAAGGCGCGCGGCGCCTACCTGCTTCTGCTCGGCTGGCACTTTCACCACCCGAAGCTGACCGTGGCGGGCGGCGTGGTGGCGGTCGGAGCGGCGCTGGCCTCGCTGGCTTTCATCGGCACGGAGTTCATGCCGCGCCTGGACGAAGGCTCGGTGCTGGTGCAAACCCGCAAGCTGCCGGGCATCTCGCTGAGCGAATCGGTGGCGCTGTCGAACCGGGTGGAAAAGGTCATTCTGGGCTTCCCCGAGGTGCGCGGAGTGGTTTCGAAACTTGGCCGCCCGGACCTGGCCACCGAGGCCATGGGTATTTATGAAGCCGATGTCTACGTTCTGCTCAAGCCGGTCTCGGAATGGAAGGGGACGCGCAACAAGGAGGAGTTGATCGAGAAGATGGCCCAGGGGCTGGAGGTGGTCCCCGGGACGGCCTACAACTTCACCCAGCCCATGGCCATGCGCCTGGACGAAGTGGTTTCGGGCATCAAGGCGGATGTGGCGGTGAAGATCTTCGGCGAGGACTCGCGCGTGCTCGAACAGCTCGCCGAGCGGACGCTGAAGATCGTCGCGGGTGTGCCGGGGGCGGCCGACGAGCAGATGGAGATCATCTCCGGCGTGGCCGAATTGCGCGTGGAGATCGACCGTCCGGCCCTGGCGCGCTATGGTCTCAACGTGGCCGACGTGCGCGAACTGGTGGAAGCCGCGATCGGCGGCAAGCAAGTGTCTGAAATGATGGAAGGCCAGCGGCGCTTCGCCATCGTGGTGCGGCTGCCGGAACGCTATCGCCAGGACGTGCAGTCGGTGCGCGAGCTGATGCTGTCGGCGCCCGGCGGCGAGCGGGTGCGCCTGGCACAGGTGGCGCGAGTGGAAGTGGCGCGCGGCCCCGAGGTCGTTTCCCGCGAGGGCGGGCAGCGCCGCATCGTGGTGCAGGCCAACGTGCGCGGCCGCGACCTGGGGAGTTTCGTCGCCGAAGCGCAGGGCCGCATTGAAAAAGGGCTCCGGCTCCCGGCGGGCTACTCGGTCGAGTGGGGCGGGCAGTTCGAGAACCAGCAGCGCGCCACGCGGCGCCTGATGCTGGTGCTGCCGCTCTCGGTGCTGATCATTTTCGGCCTGCTGTTTGCCAGCTTCGACTCCGCGCCGCAAGCGCTGCTGATTCTGCTGAACGTGCCCTTCGCGCTGGTGGGCGGCATCGCCGCCCTGTGGCTGCGCGGACTGAACTTGAGCCTGTCGGCCTCGGTCGGCTTCATCGCCCTGTTCGGCGTGGCGGTGCTCAACGGCATTGTGATGGTGAGTTACATCAACACCCTGCGCGCGCGGGGCCAGCCCTGCGAACAGGCCGTCATGGAGGGGGCGGCGACCCGTCTGCGTCCGGTGCTGATGACCGCCCTGGTCGCCAGCTTCGGATTCCTGCCCAAGGCCCTGGCCACCTCCACCGGCGCCGCGGTCCAGCGCCCGCTGGCGACCGTCGTCATTGGCGGTCTGGTCACGGCCACGGTGCTGACGCTGTTCCTGCTGCCCGTGCTGTATCCGTGGTTCAGCCCGACGGACCGGACCGCCGAGACAAGCTAAGGATGGTGTCAACCGCGGCTCGGTATCGGTTTCCGAGCCGCGACCGTGAGGGAGCGGTTGCGGGTCCTTACTGCACCGACGGGCGCTTGCGCTCGTGGTGCACGAGTTCGTCGAAGATGGCCAGCACCTGTTTGCGGTAACTGTAGATGCGCCACAGGGTTTCGCGGTAGGTGGGCTCTTTTTGCTCGCGCTTGAGCAGCTTGTCGATGATGGCTTTGGGAACGTCGATGTCGCGGCGCAGAGCTTCGGGCGGGTGGCCGCGCAGGAAAAGGCCGTAAAAAAGGGCCGCCTCTTTGTGGGGCGCCGCCGGGTCGAAATCGTCCTTGCCGATCATCGCTGCCGCTCTCGTAAAACTATTCTAGCAACCGTTCGGTGATTCGGCGACTGCGGCGGCTGCGGAGCTGCGCGCGAACCTGCCCGACGGCCAGCCAGCACGCGATCCAAATCAGGATCGGAACCAGGATCCCGAAGATGACCTGCTCCGTCATACGTATTTCCTATCGACAGTTTTCCTCCCAACGTTTAGCCCGCTTGCGCAGGCGCACCCAGCCGGGAAACACTTCCGGGTTCTCGAGCCAGACCCGCATCCACTCGGCCATCTCCCGTTTTTGCTCCCGGCGGGCTTCGTCCTTGGCGCGCCGGGAGGCCCAGCGGGCATGGTCTTTGGCCTGAATCACGATCCGGCGGCAAGGCCTCCCGGCTCCGCCGCGATACAGCTCCAGCAGGGCCAGCAGCGACGCCTCCAGCGACTCGAAGGTGGTCTGATCGACTCCGCCCACCAGCGGTTCCATGGGGACGCCCAGATCCCGCAGCAGGTCGCGCAGGTAGCTCTCGGACACTGGAGCGAGGAACGCGCGCAGGCTCTCCCACTCGTCCGCGGTCACCGGGCCGGGAGGGCGGCTTTCAACGAGGGCGCGCAGCCGGTCGCGCTTGGTTTGCCTGGTGGTTGCCATGGCGGTAACGGGCCACGGCTCGCTGGTGCGAGCCGGCGTCAATGGAGAATTGGTGCGCGCCGGAATGGCCGGGGCGCGCGACGAAATAGAGGAACTTGCTATCGGCCGGCCGCAGCGCGGCTTCCAGCGCGGCGCGCCCCGGGTTGGCGATGGGCCCCGGCGGCAGGCCCGCGTGCCGGTAGGTGTTGTAGCGGTTGGTGCTTTCCAGGTCGGAACGGAAGATGGTTCCGCGGTAGCGCTTCTCGATCAGCGCCGCGTAGATGGTGGTGGGATCGCAATCTAGCTTCATGCCGATGGCGAGGCGGTTGCGATAGACCGAGGCGACCAGCGGGCGTTCCTGGGCCACGGCGGTTTCCTTCTCCACCAGCGAGGCCAGGGTGACCACGGCATGCGCATTGGCCGGCGCCCCCAGCTCTTTCCAGACGTGCCGGAACTGGTCCGTCATCTGCCGGCAGATCTGCCCGGCCGGCATGTGGCGCGTCACGCGGTACGTGGAAGGGAAGAGGTATCCTTCGAGCGACGGCGCCTCCGGCGCCAGGTCGCGAATCGGGCCCGGGTCGGCGGCCGCGCGCAGAAACGTCTCCGTGCTCATGACGCCCAGCTCTTCGAGCGATTGCGCGATGTCGAAAACGCTGTGTCCCTCGGGCACCGAAAGCTCGCAGAAGAAGACGTCTCCGCGCGCGATGCGCGCCAGCACTTCCCACGTGCTGGCCGGCCGGTGAAAGCGGTACTCGCCCGCTTGCAGCGTCCGGCGGGGCCGGAACAGGCGCGCCAGCAGGAACTGGCTTTCGAAGCGGATGGCGCCGGCCCTCTTCAGCTCGCGGGCGATGGCGCGGGCCCCGGCCCCTTTGGGGACGCCGGCGAAGGCTTCGCCGCGAAAGCCGGCGTAAGGCGCCCACAGCGACGCGATCGGCAGCGCAGCCGAGGCCGCCAGGGCCAGGAGCGCGAAACGGGCAAACGTCCTCTTCATTCGGCCGCGGACCCCCGGTTGGAGAGCGAATCGAGGTAGCTTTCCAGAATCAGGACCGCCGAAAGACGGTCCACGGCCTGGGCGCGCTTTCGAATGCTGATGCCCGATTCGCGCAGCACGCGCCCGGCCTCGACCGTGGTGAGGCGCTCGTCCCAGTAGTCCACGGGTAGCCCGGTGTGCCGGTTCAGCCGCTCGCCGAACTCGCGCACGAATTCGGTCTGGCGGCCCTCCCGCCCGCTCATGTGCAGAGGCTTGCCGAGCAGGAACAGCGCCACCTCCCGCTCGGCCGCCAGGCGGGCCAGCGCGCCCAGGTCCTGGCGCAGGTTGACCCGCTGGAGGGTTTCCAGGCCCTGGGCGGTGATGCCCAGTTCGTCGCTGATGGCCAGCCCGATGCGCCGCTTCCCGAGATCCAGGGCGAGAATGCGCCCCGAGATGGTTCGATTGTGCCGATACACGCTTGAAAGGCCGTCCTCAGGGCCCTCAAAGCCATTATGATAAAGAGGCGAGGATCCTGCTTGCCGGCCACCACCCGACCCGATATGCACGAACGAATCAAGACCGCGGCGCCGTCGCTGATGACGCTGGCGGCGCTGATCGCGCTGCTGTACGTCGGCCGGCTCTTCTTCATCACTCTGGTGACCGCGGTCATCCTCGGCTTCATGCTGGAGCCGCTGGTGGGGCTGGCCATGCGGCTCCGCATGCCGCGCGGCCTGGCCAGCTTCGTGGTCTGCAGCCTCGCACTGCTGGGTCTATACCTGGCTGGTTTGGGCGCCTACACGCAGGCTTCGGATCTCGTCGACGATCTGCCGGCTTACAGCGACCGCATTAACGAGATGATTGACCGCGCCTCCCTGGAGCTCGAGGAGATGGAGAAGGCCGCCTTGCGCGTGCTGGTGCCGAAACGCATTCAGGAGCGCCAGAAGCAGGCCCAGCAGCCTGCCCCGGCCCCGGTCGAGGCGCGCCGCCCCAAGAGCCGCCCCGTCGCGCCGCCCCAGCCGCCGCCCGTGCAGGAGGTCCGCATCCAGGCCGAACGGCCGTCGCTGATGGACTACATCTACGCGTACGTGAGCCGCGTCTACAGCGCCCTGCTGATGGCTTCTTTTGTTCCCTTCCTGGTTTACTTCATGCTGAGCTGGCGGGACCATATCCGGCGCGCCTACCTGCATCTGTTCCACGGCGAGGAGCGGGTCATGGCCGGCCGGGCGTGGGAAGGCATTGCCTCCATGGTGCGCGCCTATGTCTTTGGCAACTTCATCCTGGGGATTCTGCTGGCCGGGGTCAGCGCACTGCTCTTCTGGCTCTTCCGCCTGCCCTATCCGCTGCTCATCGGCCCCATCAGCGGCTTTCTGAGCCTGGTGCCGTACATCGGCCTGCCGCTGTCGATCCTGCCTCCGCTGTTCGCCGCCCTGCCGGTGTACACGAGTCTGACCATGTACCTGGTCATCGGCACCGCGGTGGCGTTTCTGCACCTGCTGGCGCTGAACCTGCTGTATCCCAAGCTGGTGGGCTCGCGCGTGCATCTGAACCCGCTGGTGGTGACCGTGGCGCTGATGTTCTGGGGCGTGCTGTGGGGCGGCGTGGGCCTGGTGCTGGCGATCCCCATCACGGCCGGCATCAAAGCGGTGTGCGACAATGTCGCGGGGCTGGAAGCTTACGGCCGCCTGCTGGGCGATTGAGCGGTACAATGCATGAGAGGGTCTGATCCTATGAATCGTCGCCGTTTTCTGTCGCTGCCCCTGTGTTCGGTGCCTCTGTGGGCCAAGAGCCGGGTGGACAAGTCCCGGCTGAGTATTATCACCGACGAGTGCGCCAAGTCGCCCGCCGAGGCCATCGCGTTCGCCAAGAAGTTCGGTCTGCGGTGGTTCGAACTGCGCAACGCGCCCGGCGCGCGCAAGGAGTACTACACCCTGAGCGAGGATGAGTTGCGAGCCGCAGCGAAGGAGTTCTCCTCCAACGGCATCAAAATCTCGTTTCTCAACACCGGCATGCTCAAGTTCGGCCTGCCCGGGACCGAGCCGGCGCGCCGGCGCCAGGAAACCCCCGAGCAGCGCGCCAAGCGCGAAGCCGGCGACCAGCAGCGTTTCAACCGGCGCATGGAGGACCTCGACAAGGCCATTCGCGCCGCGCACATCCTGGGGACCGGCAAGGTGCGCATCTTCACCTTCACCCGCGTGGCCGAGCCACTGGCGCTGTTGCCGCGGCTGGCCGAGATCATTGGCCCCATGGCGCGCGTGGCGGAGAAGGAAAAGATCAAGCTGCTGGTGGAGAACGAAGGCTCCTGCAACGTGGGATCCTGCGCCGAGATGGCGGCCCTCATGAAACTGGTCCCGTCCAAGGGGCTGGGCATCAACTGGGACGCCATGAACGGAATGGGGTTCAAGGAGACGCCCTTCCCGGACGGCTACCGGATGCTGCCCAAGGACCGCATCCACAACGTCCAGATCAAGGGCCGCAGCGTTCAGAAAGGCCCCCAGTGGCTGGACTGGGCGGCCATCTTCGAGACCCTGGACAAAGAAGGCTACCGGGGACAGTTCGGCCTGGAGACGCACATCTTCGACGAGCGCGCCATCGAGCACTCGCACGAGTGCATGGCCGAGCTGGCGCGCCTGGTCGGATAAGGCTGACGCCGTGAGCAAACAGTTCTGGATCTTCCTGGCCGCGGGCCTGGCCGTGGTCGCGCTGGGGGTGGCGGGCGCGCTCTACTGGACGCGCGGCGCGCACATCGAGCTCAAGGGCGCGATTCAGAAGGTGCGCTTGCAGGAGATGGACGAGCGCAGCGCGGTGGCGGTGATCGACTTTCGCTTCGTCAATCCATCCGACCACTTCTTCTGGGTGCGCACCGTGACCGTGACCCTGGAAGACGCCAGGGGGAATCTCCTCGAGGGCCGGGTTTCCTCGGAACCCGATGCTCAGCGCCTGTTCCAGTTCTACCCGCTGCTGGGCCAGAAGTTCAACGACACGCTGCGGGCGCGGGACAAGATCGCCTCGCGCCAGTCGCTGGACCGCATGGTGGCCGTGCGCTTCGAGGTCCCCGAAAGCGTCTTGGCCGCGCGCAAGAACCTGCGCATCGTCATCGAGGACGTCGACGGCGCGGTGTCGGAAATCGCCGAAAAGCCGTGAGGGCGGGCAGCGTTATACTTGACGTATGGCCACTTCAGCGGCAAACCGGATCACCAGGACGCCCGGAATGTGTGGAGGCAGGGCCTGCGTCGCCGGCCACCGAGTCCGCGTGCTCGACGTCGTGGCTTGGTCCGAGCACCAGGGGATGACCCCCGACGAGATCGTCTCGCACGTGCCCTCGCTCACCCTCGCCGACGTTCACGCGGCGCTCGCCTACTACTTCGAACACCTTGAGGAGATTCAGGAAGACATGCGGGCCGAGCGGGCGTTCGCCGGCGAAATCCGGCGCGAGAACCCTTCGTTGTTGGATGCGAAGCTGCGCCAGGAGCGGCTGGAGAAACCGGCCTGAACGTTGCCGATTCGCTTCCACCTGGATGAGCACATCTCCGGCGCCATTGCGGCCGGCCTGAGGCGCAGGAACATCGATGTGACGACGGCGCTGGACGTGAATCTGACCGGCGTGAACGATGTTGCCCAACTCGCGTTCGCGGCCGCCTGGGGGCGCGTTCTGGTGACCCAAGACTCCGATTTCCTGAGGTTTCATTCCCAAGGCGCAGTTCACGCGGGAATCGCCTACTGCCGTCAGGGAGCGATTCCAACCGGAGCAATGCTCCGGCGGCTGATATTGATCTACGATCTCCTGCTGCCAGAGGAAATGGCGGGCAGAGTCGAATTCCTGTAAATCCGGCGCACCGCCGTGAACCGAAGGAGCCCGGGTTTTGGGGCCAGGAGTATACTGTTATGGGCGTCTCTGCCCGATCCGGAGGAGCACATCGATGCTGCTGGTTCTGCTTGTGCTGGTGCTTGCGATTCCCGCCGCCGCCGAGTCGTATGGCGTGCGGGTGGTGTTGGGATTGACCG
>JACQZT010000316.1 GCA_016213755.1 Acidobacteriota bacterium
ATTCCCGAACCGAGCGGGTTGTAAGGCAGCGGCGCCAATGTGGCGGCGCCCAGGCGGCGCAGCAATTCGACGATGGCTTCGAGGTTCTCCCGGCTGTCTGTGACTCCCGGGATCAGCGGAACGCGCGGAAGCACCTCCACGCCGCTCTCGCCCAGCAGCCGGCCGAGGTTCTCGACGATCCGCTCGTTCGGCTGCCCCAGGTGACGCCGGCTGGCGGCGCTATCCGCCAGCTTCACATCGAACATCACCAGTTGCACGTAGGGCAGAATCTTGGCGGCAAAGACGCCGTAATCGAAAAAGCCCGAGGTCTCCAGCGCGACATGCACCCCGCGCCCGGCCAGCCGCCGGAGCACGGCTTCCAGGTAATCGGGAAACATCGTGCACTCGCCGCCCGAGAAAGTGACACCACCGCCCGAATGGCGGTAGAACACCGCGTCTCGAAACAAGCGATCAACCAGGCTCTCCACCGGCCAATACCGGCCAATCAAGCGCAGCGCGCCCGCCGTGCACACCTCCGCGCAGCGGCCGCACAGGTCGCAGCGGCCGCGGTCAATGCGCGAAAGCGAGCTCAGGTCGATGGCCGCCGGCCGGCAAACCCCGGCGCACGCTCCGCAGTGCAGACAGCGCTCCGCCGCGAAGGCAAGTTCCGGCCCGGGTTCCTGCGCCTCGGGATTATGGCAAAAGACGCACCGCAACGGACAGCCTTTGAAGAAAACGACGGTCCGAATTCCGGGGCCGTCTTCCAGACTCCCGCGCCTGACATCCACAATCAGCGGACGGCGCGTCTCCATGGCTACCCGACGCCCAGGCGCAGCGTCAGTTCCTTGGCCAGGAATCCGAACCGGTACAGGTTGCTCAGATTCCCCTCCGCCTCGACCGGGTTTGTGAGCATGGTGTTAAGCAGGTCCTCGTCCCCGGCGAGCAGCGAGGCCCGCAACCCTTCCGCATCCTTGAATGTCAGGCGTGTGTCGAACGAGTCTCGCGGCTCGAATTCGACGCGCATGTCCCCGTCCTGGAACACCGCTGTGGCTCCCACATCGTCGTTCCGGGTGCGGAAAACAAAGACCGCCCGGAAGCCTTCGATGTTCTTGCGGTACTCGCCGCTGAGGGCGAAGGCGGCATCCATTCCCAGCAGCAGCGCTTGCAGGAACTGGTCGGTCGCGGTTTCGCCCAGTTCCCGCTTCAAGTCGCCGCAAAATCCGGGCAAAAGTGAGTCCTGCATGCGTTCGGGCAGCACGCGGGACGCGGCGCGCAGCGCGGATCGTCTAACTCCCATGGCCGGCTCCTTTCGCGAGCGGGATCGGATCGTAGCGCACGCCGCCGGTCGAGAGCCGGTACTCCGTCCGCTCGATGATTTCTCTTTGCATCTGCGGGTTCAGATCCTTGAAGTAGGCCGTATAGCCCGAGACGCGGACCAGCAGTTCGTCGTACCGGCTGGGATCGCTAACCGCGGCCAGGAAATCGGCGTGCGAGGTGACATTGAACTGGATCTCCATGCCTCCCGCTCCGTCATCCGCCCCGGCATCGAAGTAGCCCTTGACGAAAGCCACGAAGTTGTCGAGCATGCGCGCAGGGTCCCCGTCGTCGGGCGTGAATTTCAGGTTCAGGGCCATGCCGTTGGTGATGCACTCGGCGGGCAGCGCGGCCACCGATTGCAGGGCCGGGGTCAGGCCAGGGGTCACACCCGAGCACGGCGTGATGCCGCTCGAAAAATTCTCCCCCGCCCTCCGGCCGTTTGGCGTGGCGCCCAGGAAGCGGCCGAAGCCCGCGTGGTTGGTCATGGTCCAGTAGCCCACGCGGTAGTTGCCGCCCCGGTAATTGCTCCGGCCCTCGACGGCCTGGTGCAGCAGTTCGACGAGCCACCGGGCGTGCGCGTCCGCCGCTGCCTCGTCATTGCCGAAGCGCGGCGTGCGCGCGGGATCTTTGAGCCGCGCGAGCAGCGCCTCCTGGCCTTGATAGTCTTCGCGCAGGATCCGGAGCAAGCCGGCGAAGCTCACCGCGCGCTCGCGGTAGACCAGCGTCTCGATGGCCGCCAGCGAATCGGCGACATCGGCCAGCCCGATGGCCGCGATGCCGGAGGAATTGAGCGTGGCGCCTCCGTCGATCAGGTCCAGTCCCTTCTCCATCGGCCCCTCGAACAGGGCCGAGAGGATGGGGGTCGGGTAGAAACGCTGGTGAATGCGGCCCAGTTGATCGTTCAACTGGATGGCCTGGTCCATCATCCACAGCAACTGCCGGCGGAAGGCGGCCTGGAAGTCCGCGAAGGAGCCGAACCCGGCCGGGTCGCCGGTCGGCGGGCCGATCCCGGTGTCGTCGCCGAAGTTCCGGTGCCGGCCGTTGAACAGCGCCAGTTCGAGCACCGATGGCAGGCTCAGCAGGATCGCGCCCGAGTGGCCGTAGAACCGCCCGTTGCTCCCCGGCTCGACACACCCGGTCACGGCGTAGTCCCGCGCCTGGGCCGGCGTGTGGCCGCTCGAGGTCAGCGCGCGGATCACCGCGCGGTCGTTGTGCAGCGCCGGCGTGGCGCCAGTCTTGATGTTGGCGTCGCACAGGCGGCGCAGGTAGCGGTGCTCGTTCACTTCGGGATGATAGCGCGCGTTCAGATTCGGGTCGCGCAGTTTCATCAGCTCGGTGGCGCGCAGCATGACGTACGTGAGGTCGTTGACTGCGTCCCGGCCCTCGGCGTCCACGCCGCCGATGGTGATCGCCTGGTTCGAACCGGTCCCGCCAAAGAGCTGCTCTCCGGCGCTGGGAACCGAGGGCACGTGGTCGCCGATCTTGAGCCAGAGATGCCCCAGCAATTGCACCGCCTCCCCGGCGGTCAGCCGTCCGGCGTCGATGTCCTGGCGATACAGGTCGTAGAGCAACTGGTCCAGCCGTCCCAGGCTGAGGCCCACGTTGGGATTCTCCAGGTGGATGGCCGTCCAGCACACCCACACCGTGGTCAGTCCTTCGCGGAAGGTTCGGGCCGGCTGCTCCGGGACGTGCCGGCAGATGCGCGCGATCTCCTCGAGTCCGTCCCGCTGGGCGGCCTCCGAAAGCCGGCGGGCGTAAGCGATGATGCCCTCCATCGCTTCGGCCATCGCCTGGTGAATCTCCGCGCCGCCGCGCTGGCGCGCCTCATCGGCCACGGCCCGCAGCCCCAGCCGAATGGCGCGCGAGAAATCCGGAACGGTGTGCGAGATGCAGTTGGGCTTGCTGGCGATAAAGAAGACCAGTTTGTGCAGAAGCTGCATCCGCCGGCGGTCTTCCTCCGTCCCGTGGATGCGCGCCAGTTCCGTAATGTTGTGGTTCATCCAGCGCGGAAAGACCTCGAAGTTCAGGATGCGCAGGTCCTCCTCGGTTAGCCGCTGCGGGTTGCTGGCGCGGCTCGAAATGGTGCGCAGCTCCGGCCACAGGCCCAGGGCCAGAAACTCCGGGTACAGCGGCACGCCCTTGAACCGGCTGGTGGTGGAGCCGGCAAAGGGCGACGTGTCCTGGATGGCGAATTCCCGCATGCCGTCCGGGGTCCGCTTGTACGCCCTGGTGTGCCGGACGACGGGAGTTCGATTCTCCAGCACTTTCCGGTACAGGCGGGCCTTATCGAGCGAGGTGATCCGGTCCTTCTCGAACAACCCCGCTTCCAGGCTGAAGCGGGTGACCAGCCGCGCCCGCTCGGTGCAAATCTCGGGTGCAGCCTGAAAGTAAGATTGCCGTAACTGCTTTAGAGGAAGCTCCAGTTCCACGTCCCGGAGCGCAAGATCCGCAAGAGTGACTGATCTCATCGCCGGCCTCCGTTTACTATGCCGCCGATACCGAGCATACGCCCCGTGGATGAGGTCTGCAAGTTCGCGATCGCTATTCCGGCGGCGCCTCGAAGCGCACCAGGTCGCGCCGGAAGCCCTTCGTCTTCCACGCTCCGTAAGCGATCCCCACCGTCAGCCACGCGAACCCGCCCAGTTTGGCCACCGGGCGCAGATTCAGCCAGATCACCAGACAAATGAGGAAGCCGGCCAGCGGCAGCACCAGGTGCGACCAGCCGCGGTCGCGGCCGCGCAGCCAGTAATGCACGAAGCTCGAAACGTTGACCCCCATGAAGCCGATGAAGGCGCCGAAGTTGAGCAGTTCGGCGCCCAACTGGTAGGTCATCAGGAACGCGCCCGCCAGAATCACCACGCCGGTGATGAGCACGTTGTTGCGGGGAATCCGCGTTTTCGGGTCCAGCGCGCCGAAGAACGCCTTGGGAATCGAGTTGTCGCGCCCCATGCCGTACAGCAGCCGCGCGGCGGCGGTCTGCGCGCCCGCGCCGGAACCGATGGTGGCCACCAGCAGCGTCAGGTTGACCACCTGGAACAGCACCACGCCGCCGGCTCGCCCGGCCACGTGGACGTAGGCCGTATCCACATCCGGAAAAGCCTGGCCGGCGGGCCACACCAGTTGCCCCGCGTACACCTCGATGCAGGAAAGCACGCCGATGAGGAAGCACACCAGCACGGTGGCCAGCAGGATGTTCCGCTTGGGATTGACGACCTCTTCCGAAAGCGTCGAGATGGCGTCAAAGCCGATGTAGGTCAGCACCGCCACCGACGTGCCCGTCAGCAGCGCCGGAAGCGAAAACGTCGCCGGATCGTAGAACGGACGCAGGAAGAATCCGGGACCCTTGTCCGGCGTCGCCAGCACGTAGCGCGTGGCCGCCACCAGCACCCACACCACTACGGCGCCCATGGCGATGCCCAGGAACTCGTTGGTGCGGGCGGTGGCGCGGATGCCGCGCAGATTCAGGCCCGTGAACAGCGCCGCGAAAAACACCGCCCACACTGCGTAAGGAACCTCCGGAGCGATGTTCAGCGCCGCCTTGGAACACCAGATGGTGCAGATGATGGGATTCAGGATGTAATCCATCAACATGCTCCAGCCGGTGACATAGCCCAGGGCCGGGTGCAATTCCTTGCCGACGTAAGTATAGGCCGATCCCGCGCTCGGATAGGCGCGTGCCATCCGCCCGTAGCTCAGCGCGGTGAACATCATGGCGAACATCCCGATGAGCACGGTGGTGACGACGTGGCCGCGCGCCTCCTGCTCGACCACGCCGAACAGCGGCATGGGCGCGGTCACCTGAATCAGGATCAAACCGTAAAAGACCAGGTCCCAGAGATGCAGCGCCCGTCGCAGGGTCGGCGCCTGACCGGCTGTGCTCGACATAGATTCCCAATTGTGCCATTAGTTGAGGTGTGGCGTGGAATCAGCGAGTAACGCCGGCCGGCTGGGCCTTTGCCGCCGCCATCCTGCTGGTGGGCCTGGCGGCGTTCGCTTCCGCCAACAACCTTCTTTTCTTGCTGCTGGCGGCCATGCTAGCGGCTCTGCTGATCTCCGGCCTGGTCGGGCGCCTGTCCCTGGC
The DNA here is from genome assembly GCA_016213755.1 of Acidobacteriota bacterium. Taxonomy (GTDB): domain Bacteria; phylum Acidobacteriota; class Terriglobia; order Bryobacterales; family Bryobacteraceae; genus JACQZT01. The sequence continues at coordinate 5,378 of JACQZT010000316.1, forward strand.
CGCGCTGGAGATCGAATACCTCGTGCCGGAGCATATTTCGGCACGGCGCCAGTTCACCGGCCGGCTCCTGGTGCGCAACACCAAGAAGTGGATGACGTCCTTCTCGATCCTGCTGGAGGGCTCGCCCCAGTCGGGACTCACCGCGCCGCTGTACCTGGCCGCCATTCCCGGCGGCGCCACCCTCAACGAACCCGTCGAACTCCTGTTCGCCCGCCGCGGCGCCCACACCGAGAATAGCTTCCGCTTCTCCACCCGCTTCCCGTTCGGCTTCACCGAACGCGGCGTGCGGGTCAACCTGCGCCGCGAGGTGCTGGTCTACCCCTGCCTGGATCCGCGGCCCGGCTTTGAGGAACTGGCGAGTTTCCTGAGCGGCGAAGTCGAAACCCACTATCGCGGGCGCGGCCACGACTTTTACCGCATCCGGCCCTACGAGCCGATGGAAAGCGCGCGCCACGTGGACTGGAAGGCCACCGCCCATACCGGCGCTTTGCAGGTGCGCGAATTCGCCCGCGAACAGGAACACCTGATTTACCTCTACTTCGACCTCGATGGCGCCGCCGGCCCGGAATGGTTCGAACACGCCGTCGATTGCGCCGCCTACCTCTCCTGGCGGGTCGTGCAACAGGGCGCGCGACTGCGCTTCCGTACCCAGGAGTGCGACCTGGTGGTTCCGGAAGAAGGCGATATCTACCGAATCCTGAAGTACCTCGCGCTGGTGAAACCGCTCAGCGGCCGCGAACCCGCTCCGAGCGACGACGAAGTCGGTTTTCAAGTGGTCCTCACCGCCCGCCCCGATTGGATGCTGGAACTGGGATGGGTGGGTGCCCGCCTGTTGACACCTGAAACCCTGTCTCGAGAGTCGTGAGTGGTAGAATATTTCTCTCGGGATCCGTCACGAAACAGCGGTTGGAGCGGTTATTTCGGAACGGACGCTTAGCGGATGCGACAGCCAATCCTCGATTACGATCCGGATCTGTACAAAGATCACGCTCTTCAGGCCGAGACTGCCCTGCCCGGACCGGACTATTACACCGTGCTGGCGTGGATTCACGAGTTCCTTTGTCCGGCTACTTACATCGAGATCGGCGTCTGGGCGGGAGAGTCGCTCCGTTTGGCCCAGCCCCCGACCCGGGCCGTCGGAATCGACCCCACTCCGGTCGTCAAGACCAGTTTCGTTGCCGAAACTCGTGTGTTTCCAGTCAGCAGCGACGAGTTCTTCCAGTCCGAGGCGGGACAGTCTGTGTTCGACGGCCAAGGCTTCGATTTGGCTTTTGTGGACGGATCTCACCTGTTTGAACAGGTTTTGCGAGATTTCATACATCTGGAGCCGCTTGCCAACCCCGGTTCCGTGGTACTGTTACACGATTGTATTCCACTGGATCCTCTCACTTCCGAACGCACGCGCTCCACTTTTTTCTATACGGGCGATGTTTGGAAAGCCGTATTGTGTCTGCGCCGCAATCGGCCCGATCTCGAGATGACGATTGTCCCCGCGGCGCCCTCGGGCCTGTGTCTGGTCCGGGGCCTCGATCCCGGTTCCCGCATCCTGGCGGAGCGCTTCGAGGGACTGGTCGGACAGTACATAAACGTCCGCCATTCGTACTACCTCGATCATTTGAAAGAAATGCCGTCCCGCATTCCCAACCTTCGCGAGGCGGTGCGGGTCTGGTGCTTGAAAACCCCGATTTAAATCTATTGACTTGCGCCGCCGGGAACCGCTATCCTATCCCCAGCGGATTTGTGTAGTATCGCTAAAAGTATAGAGAGTCGGAGGAGAGACAAAACTGATGCGACTGCTTACTGTTTTGCTGTTGGTCGGTATTGCATTGCCGATGTATGGTGGACCGATCGTGGATTTGGGCTTGTTTGGCACGGGCGTGGACGGCGCCGGCGCGGTTCTGCCGGGTGGCTCTAGCGACACCCACTGGAATCTGTCGATCCAGGGTGGCGGCGCGGCTGCGGCGCAGGTGACCAGCGATGCGGCCAAGCCCGGGCTGTGGATTGCCAACGACAGCCTCTCGAAGTGGATTTCGTTTACCGGCGCGGGGAATCCGAACGCGGTGGAAACGGTCGGGGCCGACTGGATGTATTCCTACACCCAGACGTTCAGCCTGACCAATTTCTATCTGAACAGCAACCTGGCCATTTCCGGCCAGTACGCGATGGACAATTACGGCGCCGTTTACCTGAACGGCAACCTGGTCCAGACACTGGCGGACACGATTCCTTCGGTGTTCACGAATTTCAGCGCCCTGCACAGTTTTTCGATCACCGGCCCCACGAATTTTGTGGCCGGCACGAACACGCTGCAATTCGTGGTGTACAACCGGAACATGGGGACGACTCCCAACGCGACCGGCCTGCGCTTGCAGATCGACAGCGCGAAGGGTGAACTGATCCCCGAGCCGGGTACTTTGGTGCTGTTGGGTGGCGGTCTGTTGGCGCTCGGCTTTTACCGCCGTCGCCGCTAGCCGCGTTGTAGCAGTCTAACGGGCCTTATCAGAGACGAGCGGCGGACCGGGCAGTGCGCCCAGTCCGAACGCTCGTTTTCTGTTTTGTGGGCCTTAATGTGGAAGCACCCGCCGAACCGCGCGCGGAAGAAAGCGGGAAGAGTCGTTATTTCGTATCGGGTCCAAAATCGGTCCACCCGCGCGAAGGCAGGTTTCGCAAGTACGGCTTGGAGGCATTGAACCGCGGATAGCGGCGCAGGTGATCGGCAGCCCGGAAATGCAGGCCGCAGGGATGCCCCATGCAGGCGGTGAGCGACAGGCGCTCGACCATGGCCGCGTCCGCCACCTTGGCCTGCACCGTCCCCGCCATGCCGAAGGGCGGCTGCCAGCGTCCCAGGCCGCGCGGCGACAGGTCCACGTGGCCGCACAGCGTCCGCTCGTTCGGTTCCACCTTGTTCTGAAACGTGTCGTAGTGGTCGCTCAAAAAGCGCTGCCCGGCCGCAACGTCGATCCGGCCCTTGTGCTCGGCCATGAGCTGATCCCAACGGATGCGGCGCGCGTTGGCGCTGGCGCCGGCGTCGTTCATCGGGAAATCGGTTTCCTCGCGCGCCAGCTTCTCGCTGACCGGGAAGTTCGCGCCCGAAAGGTAGCCGTCCTTGGTGCGGCGCAGTTCCACGTTCTTGAGGCCCAGTTCCAGGCTCGCGATCTCGCCGCTGTTACGGTCGGCCACCAGCCAGTTGTTGGCGTACGCTCCGTTGTTGCCCTCGCGCATGAGGCGGGCGAACTCGTCGATGGAGTTGGCGTATTGCATGGCCTTGCGCGCGCGCGCGAACTCCGGGATGCCGCCGGGGTCGAAGCCGTCGAACTGCGTGATGGTGGTTTCGGTGATCGCGATCCCAGCCGAGTTCATTCCGAAGTCGTCGCCGCTATGGATGTAGCCCGGGAGACCGTCCATCAGGATGCGATAGCCTTTGGCCGGGCTGATCTCGAAGATCATGCTCCAGCGCGCGCCGTCGGCGTAGCCGGTCCAGTTATTGTGGCCGATGACGATGCGCCCGTCCCGGGTGTAGCTGCCGGTGGCCACGAAGGCGCTGCAACGGTCGGCGGTGGAGAGCCGCAACGCGGCGCTCGGATTCTGCTTCCGGTTAAACCAGTTGAGATAATTGGGAGAGAACTCCAGCGCGGCGTTGTAGGCCACCAGGTCCCACAGATCGAGCTTGGCGCCTTTCGCGTTCAGCCCCTCCACGATGCCTTCCAGCTCCTGCCGGTACTCGTCCTCGACGCGCGGCCAGAAGGTCTTTTCCGCCGCCTCGCGAAAGAAGGGCCACTCCTTCTTGCCCTCCGACGTCAGGTTATAGGCGATCACGCGGAAGGCGTCCTGGATCTCGGGCGCCAGGAGGTTCCCGTGTTGAAACCCGATCTCCCGCGGCGCGCCGGCCAGGCGCACGAAGGTCCAGCCGTTCTTCTCGGGCCTGCGAAAGGCGTTCTTCAGCCGCGGGTCCTTCGATGTCGCGCGAGCCGCGGCCCCCGCCGGCAGCCATCCGAATACCAAAGCGCGCCGTCTCATGGTTCTCCAATTATAGACGGCCCGGGCCGGCATGTTAGCATGGAAGTTCCCCGCATGCCGCAAACGCTGCCGGACGTGTTAGCTCGTATTGTTGAGCACAAGCGAGTGGAACTCGCCGGGCGAGTCGCGCGCCGTTCGGAACTGGAGATCCGGGCGGAAGCTTCGCGCGCCCGCCGCCGCGATTTCCGCGCCGCGCTCGAGCGCTCCGCGCCCGCCGTCATCGCCGAGATCAAGAAGGCCTCGCCCAGCAAGGGCGTACTGGTGGAACAGTTCGATCCCCCGGCCATCGCGCGCACTTACGAACGGGGCGGCGCCGCGGCGCTGTCGGTTCTTACGGACGAAAAGTTCTTCCAGGGGCATCTCGAGGATCTCGAGGCGGCCCGCGCGGCCGTCGCGCTGCCGGCGTTGCGCAAGGACTTCACCATCGGCGAGTTCCAGATCGTCGAAGCCGCCGCGCACCAAGCCGACGCCATCCTGCTCATCGCCGCCATCCTCGGCGTGCGCCAGTTGCGCGACTTCCGGGAACTCGCCGCTCACTACGGCCTGGCTGCGCTGGTCGAGGTGCACGACGCCGCCGAACTCGAGCGGGCCGCCGATTCGGGCGCCACCCTGATCGGCGTCAACAACCGCAACCTGCGCACTTTCGAAGTGACCCTGGAAACTTCGCTGCGGCTGGCCGGGCACATGCCCGCCGGCGCGCTGGCGGTGAGCGAGAGCGGCATCCACTCGCGCGCCGGCATCGACCGGTTGCTGGCGGCCGGCTACCGCGCCTTCCTGGTCGGCGAACATCTCATGCAGGCGGCCGATCCGGCCCAGGCGTTGCAGGCGCTGCTCCGATGATGGTGAAAGTGTGCGGCATCACCAACCTCGAAGACGCCCTGGAGGCCGTCGCCGGCGGCGCTTCGGCGCTGGGCTTCAACTTCTACCCCCCCAGCCCGCGCTACATCGCGCCGGAGGCCGCCGCCCGCATCGTCGAGCGCCTGCCCGCCGGAATCCTGAACGTGGGCGTCTTCGTCAACGAGTCTCCCGAAGCGGTCGTTCGAATACTGCGCCTGGCCGGGCTGGACGTGGCGCAACTGCACGGAGAAGAGACGCCCGAAGCCGCGCCGCGCGGGGTGCGGCTGTGGAAGGCCTTCCGCGTGGATCCGAGCTTTCACCCCGCGCGGATGAATGCCTGGGACGCCGAGGCGTTTCTGCTCGACGCTCCCGCCGAGGCGTTCTATGGAGGCAGCGGGCAAACCTTCGATTGGGAGCGGGCGCGCGGCCTGGGACGCAGAATCGTTCTGGCCGGGGGGCTGGACGCCTCCAACGTGCGCGCGGCCATCCAGGCGGCGCAACCCTGGGGCGTGGACGCCTGCTCGCGCCTGGAATCGTCCCCCGGCCGCAAGGATCGTCACAAGATGAAAGAGTTTCTCAAGGCGGCACTCACATGATTTCGCAACCCGATGCAGGGGGACATTTCGGGCCTTACGGCGGGCGCTTCGTCCCCGAGGTCTTGATGGCGCCGCTCGAAGAACTGGAGCGCGCCTACCACGAAGCGCGCCGCGACCCCGCGTTCCAGCGCGAGCTGGACGGCCTGCTGGCCCACTACGCCGGCCGGCCCACGCCGCTGTACTTCGCGCGGCGGCTCAGCGAACAGCTCGGCGGCGCCCGCATTTATCTCAAGCGCGAAGACCTGCTGCACACCGGCGCGCACAAGATTAACAACTGCCTGGGGCAGGTGTTGCTGGCGCGGCGCATGAGCAAAAAGCGCATCATCGCCGAGACCGGCGCGGGCCAGCACGGCGTGGCCACCGCCACCGTGTGCGCGCTGTTCGGCCTGGAGTGCGTGGTTTACATGGGCGAGGAGGACATGCGCCGGCAGCGGCTCAACGTCTTCCGCATGCGCCTGCTGGGAGCCAAAGTAGTGTCTGTCGCCAGCGGCAGCCGCACCCTAAAGGACGCCATCAACGAAGCCATGCGCGACTGGGTCACCAACGTCTTCGGCACCTACTACCTGCTCGGCTCGGCCCTGGGCGCGCACCCCTACCCGCTCATGGTGCGCGACTTCCAGTCGGTGATCGGCGCCGAGGCGCGGCGTCAGATCCTCGAACACGAAGGCCGCCTGCCGGACGCCGTGTTCGCCTGCGTGGGCGGCGGCTCCAACGCCATCGGCATCTTCCACAGTTTTATCCCCGACGAACAGGTGAAGCTGGTGGGTGTGGAAGCCGGCGGGCGCGGCCCGCGCCTGGGCGAACACGCGGCGCGCTTCTCGGGCGGAGCGCCCGGCGTGCTGCAAGGAGCCTTCAGTTACCTGTTGCAGGACGACGACGGCCAGGTGGCCTTGACGCACTCGGTCTCCGCCGGCCTGGATTACGCGCTGGTGGGCCCCGAGCACGCCTGGTTGCACGACCAGGGCCGGGCCGAGTACACTGCGGCCGAAGACGCCGCGGCCCTGGAGGCCGCCCGGTTGCTGGCGCTCACCGAGGGAATCTTGCCCGCTCTCGAGTCCGCGCACGCCGTGGCCGAGGCTATCCGCCGCGCGCCCGCGGCGCCGGGACAGGTGTTTGTCGTCAACCTGTCCGGGCGCGGCGACAAGGACATCGACATTTATCGCGAGAATCTGAAGGACCTGGATGACTGAGACACGCATCGGCCGGCTGTTCCGGCGCCTCAACGGCGAGGGGCGCAAGGGACTGATCGCCTATCTCACGGCCGGCGATCCGGCCCCGGCGCGCACCGCCTCGCTGGTGGCGGCGCTCGAGCGGGGTGGCGCGGACCTGATCGAATTGGGAGTTCCCTTCTCCGACCCGGTGGCCGACGGGCCGGTGATCCAGCGCGCCGCCGCGCGCGCCCTGGCCGCCGGCACGCGGCTGCGCGACGTGCTCGACATCGCCCGTCAGGTGCGCCGCAAGTCCCAGATCCCGCTGCTGCTGTTCACCTATCTCAATCCGATGATCCGGTACGGCATCAACGCGCTGGCCGCCGACGCCGCGGCCGCCGGCATCGACGGCTGCCTGCTCACCGACCTCAGCGTCGAGGAAGCCGAACCGCACGTCGCCGCCCTGCGCCGCGCCGGCCTGGACACCGTCTTTCTGGCCGCGCCCACCAGCACGCCGGCCCGGCTCAAGCTGGTGGCGCGCTACTCCAGCGGATTCGCCTACCTGGTTTCGCGCACCGGCGTCACCGGCGAGAGCGCCGCGCTGTCGGACGCCGTGGGTCCGCTGGTGGCGGCCATGCGAGGGGTCACCGACCTTCCTCTGGCAGTCGGGTTCGGCGTCTCGCGGCCCGAGCACGTGGCCGAGGTCGCGCGCGTGGCCGACGCCGCCGTGGTCGGCAGCGCCTTCGTCCACCTGATCGAGAGGAACCTCGCCAGCCCCGAACTCGAGGCGCGCCTGGAAGCCTTTACGCGCGAGCTGGCGGCGCCGCTGCGGGGGGGCCGGGCATGACCCAGGACGAAGCCCGCCGGATCCTGGCCGAGTGCCGCGACCGCATCGACGGCATCGACCGCCGCATTCTGGATCTGCTCAACGAGCGCACCCGCAGCGTGGAGGCGATCGGCCGGGCCAAGCGCGAGTTGCGCATGCCGATCTACGAGCCCAAGCGCGAGGACGACGTGTATCGCAATGTTACCGAGAACAACCCGGGCCCGCTGCCGCCCGAAGCCGTGCGGCGGGTTTTTGAGCGCATCATCGACGAAATGCGCACGTTGCAGAGGATGAGACTGGAGCGGCAGGCGGCCGAGAGCGGCCGGGGAGAGGAGTAGCGTCATGCTGGTCGTCATGCAGCAGGGAGCCACCGAGAAGCAGATCGAGAACGTCATCGGCCGCATGGTGGCGATGGGTTTCACGGTCCACCGGTCCACCGGCGTTCTGCACACCGTGCTGGGCGGCGTGGGCCCCGCGAGCGATTTCGAGCCTGCCGATTTCGAGGTCATGGACGGCGTCAAGGAGTGCCACCGCATCGCCTCCAGCTACAAGCTCGCCAGCCGCAGTTTCCGCCCCGGCGGTACCGTGGTCAAGATCCGCGATGTGGACATCGGCGGCCCGGCCATCGTGCTGATGGCCGGGCCGTGCAGCGTGGAAAGCCGCGAACAGATTTTCACCGCGGCCGCACAGGTGGCCGCCGCCGGCGCCCAGGTGATTCGCGGCGGGGCCTTCAAGCCGCGCAGCTCGCCCTACAGCTTCCAAGGCCTGGGCGAAGAAGGCCTGCAACTGCTGCGCGAAGCGGCCGACAAGCACGGCCTGCTGGTGGTCAGCGAGGTCATGGACCAGACCCAGATACCGCTGGTGGCCTCCTACGCCGACATCTTGCAGGTGGGCGCGCGCAACATGCAGAATTACAGCCTGCTCAAGGAACTGGGGAAGATTCAGAAGCCCGTGCTGCTCAAGCGCGGCATCGCCGCCACCATCGAGGAGTTGCTGCTGTCGGCCGAATACATCCTGGCCGGCGGCAACTACGACGTGATCCTGTGCGAGCGCGGCATCCGCACCTTCGAGACCTACACGCGCAACACCATGGACATTTCGGCCATCCCCATCGTCAAGAAGCTCTCGCACCTGCCCATCATCGCCGACCCGTCGCACGGCACCGGCCGCCGCGACAAGGTGCTGCCCATGGCCCGCGCCGCGGTGGCCGCCGGCGCCGACGGCCTGATCGTCGAAGTGCATCCCGATCCCGATCGCGCCCTCAGCGACGGCGCCCAGTCGCTCCACCCCGAGCAGTTCGAACAACTGGTCCAGCAGTTGCGCATCATCGCCCAGGCGGTGTGCCGCACGGTGTGAGGCCATGCGAACGGTTGCCATTGCCGGCGTGGGGTTGATCGGCGGTTCGTTCGGGCTGGCCTTGCGGCGGGCGGGCTTCGACGGCCCGATCCTGGGCGTCAGCTCGCCCGGCGCCATCCGCGAGGCCCTGGCGCTGGGCGCCATCGACAAAGGCGTCCCGCTGGAAGAGGCCGCCGCGCGCGCCGATCTGATCTACCTCTCGCAGACCATCGAGCGCATCCTCGAAACCATTCGCTCGCTGGGCCCGCTCGTGCGGCCCGGCTGCCTCGTCACGGACGCGGGCAGCACCAAGCTCCGCATCGTCGAGGAGGCGCGCCGGAGCCTCCCGCCCGGCGCCTTCCTGGGCGGCCACCCCATGGCGGGCAAGGAAACGCGCGGCGCGGCCACCGCCGAAGCGTCTCTGTTCGAAGGCCGCACCTATGTGCTGACGCCGGCCGGGGAAACTCCCGCCACGCTCGAATTCCGCACCTGGCTGGACCGCATCGGGGCCATCCCCGTGGTGATGGAGGCGGCCGCGCACGACCGCGTTGTGGCGCTCACCTCGCACTTGCCGCAACTGGCCTCCACCGCGCTCGGCGCGCTGCTCGCGGGCCGTCTCGACGAGGCGGACCGCCGCATCGCCGGCCCGGGCCTGAAAGACATGACCCGCCTGGCCCTGAGTTCCTACGACATCTGGCGCGACATTCTGGCCACCAACCCCGCCCCCATCGCCGCCGCGCTCGACGCCTACATCGAGGAACTCCGGCGCCTGCGCGCCGGACTCGAAGCGCCGTCCATGCGGGAATCGTTCGACCAAGCCGCCGCCCTAGCCCTCTCCCTCCGCCGCCAATAAACCCCGTCCGCCTGATCTACCCGGTTTTTTTCGCGGCCGCTCACACAAAAAAACCGGATAGATCAGGCTGACGAGGTTTTGAAGGTGTGCTAGGGTGATCACTGGGAAGCCCTATGGCAAAGATGAACTTCCACCACCTCGGCATCCCCACGGAAGAAGCCAAGGGCGGAGAGCAATATCTCGAAAAGTACAAGCTATTCCACTCCGGCTACGAGACCAGCCCCTATGGCGTGGAATGGATGCGCTTCGAACCGGGCTGTCCGTTGCCGGAACTTGTGCAGAGAATTCCGCACGTCGCCTTCGAGGTCGAAGACCTGGAAGCCGCCATCGCCGGCCAGGAAGTTCTGATCCCGCCCAATAGCCCATCGCCAGGAGTCCGGGTGGCGTTCGTTGTCCACAACGGGGCGCCCATCGAGTTTCTCGAATTCGGACGCCGGTTCCCCACGGCGGAGGAAATGCAGCGGGAAGACCGGGAGCGGTAGTTCCCTTCGAGCCGCAGCGTCGATGAGCGCACGCTCCCCGAGTTGAGATTACCAGTTGACCCGCAGCGCCAGTTGCACGCGGCGCGGGCCGTAGGCGGCGCGCGGCTCCAGGAAGGTCGGGTCGATCTGCTGCGCCTGCGCGTCGAAGCGCGCGGTGGTGTTGAGCGAGTTGAACTGGGTGTGGTTGAAGGTGTTGTAGGTTTCCAGGCGCAACTGGGCGGTGCGGCGCTCGCCGATTTTCAGGCTGCGGAACAGCGAGATATCCCAGTTGTTCATGCCCGGCTGGCGCATGATGCCCACGCCGGCGTTGCCAAAGGTGCCGCGCGCGGGCGGGCCGAAGCGGCCTTCGAGCGGCGGCGCTTGGGGGTCGAGGATGTTGATGCGCGCGCCTTCGGTGGCGGTGCCGGTGATGTCCTGGCCCGAAACCAGCGAGTAGCCCGGAGTATAGGGAGCTCCGGTCATAAAGCGGCTGATGCCGGAGATCTCCCAGCCGTCGGCGAGGCGGCCCACCGCCTTGCTATGCAGCCGGCGCCCCAGGCGCGGCAGGATCCAGTTGTAGCGCAGCGAGGCGACGTGGGTACGGTCGTGGCTGAGCGGTCCGTAATTCCACGTGCGCGGATCGAAAAACGCGCTGACGTTGGTGGTGTCGGAGGCCGCCGTGCCCAGCACCTTGCTGAAGGTGTACGCGAAGCCGATCTGGATGCCGCGGTGCATGCGCCGCTGCACGCTGGCCTGAAGCGAGTTGTAGCTGGCCGTGGAAGCGAACTCGTACATCTCGATGGAACCCCAGCCCTGCAACGGGCGCAGGAAGTTGGCCGAGAAGGCGCGCCCGGTGGTGGGGTCCAGGTTTTCGGGATGCAGATCGTAGTGCTGCGCGCCGATCGGAATGGCATTGACGTCGCGCTGCCACAGGAAGTGGCGCGAGAGCGAACCCACGTAGGAGACGTCGGCGATGATGCGCCGCCCGATCTGCTGCTGCACGCCGAAGCTGAAGTTGCAGACCGTGGGCATGGGGTGTTTGCCGATCATGCCAGTCGCGGTGGACGGCGCCAGAATGCCCTTGCCGGCGTTTTCGGCGATCTGGCCGAGGTAGCCGAAGTAGACCGTGGGCGTCAGCACGGTGGGCGGATTGGCGATGAGGCCCATGGTGGGGTTGCCCTGGATGCGGTCGAAGAAAACCCCGCCGCCGCCGCGGATGGCGGTGCGGCCGCGGCCGAAGGGGTCCCAGGCAAAACCAATGCGCGGCGCCAGGGCCAGTCCGGGGCCTTCGTACATGCCGCGCGGCCAGCCGTTCTGGCCCGCCACCACCATGCCGTCGGCCGGGTTGCCCACGCCGGGCACGAAGGTCCCGATCAGCGACTCGGAGTACGTGCGGCCGGTAAGCGGGTCCAGCGCCACTTTCACCCGGGCGGAATTGTAGGCCGGGCGCAGCAGCACCGGCGCCTTGGCCGGGTCCCACAACCCCGGGACGAAGGATGCCAACTGGTTGCGCGCGTCGTACTGCGGCCGGTTGCGGTAGAAACGCACTCCGAAGTCGATGAGCAGCGTGCGGCGAATCCGCCAGGCGTCCTGCGCGTACCACTCGAAATTGGTGAAGCGGTACATGCCCTGCGGACGCGCGTTGGATTCGGAATAGTTCGTGTAGATGCCCATCAAGGCCGCCGCGTAAGCGTAGTTGGTGTCCAGCGGATTGTTGCGGTCGGCGCCAAAGGACAGAGCGCCGCGAGTGGTGGTGCTGCCGCTCTGGTCCTTGCGCGTGCGCTCCACGTACACTCCGAATTTCAGCATGTGAGTTCCCAGAACCTTGCTCAGGTTGTCCACGAAGCTGAAGATGGTGTTCGCGTTGTAGTAGGGAACTCCGTTGCTCATGGAGGGGTTGGCGTAGTTGGGAACGCTGCTAAACGTCATGTTCGGCAGCAGGCCGCCCGGATTGACGTCCGGGTTCCACTGCGGCAGGTCGATGCCCGTGCCTTTGCGGCTGACGCGCTCGGGAAACTCCGGGTAGAAGAACAGCTTGTTCTGGCTGACGCCGAGGATGAACTGGTTGAAGAAGGTCGGCGACATGGTCCAGGTGCCATGAACCGTTCCGCCGCGGCCGGGACGGCGATACAGGATGGGCGTGAGCGGGAAGTTCACGCTGCCGG
>JACQZT010000314.1 GCA_016213755.1 Acidobacteriota bacterium
CCGCCCGTGCTACGACCATGCTGAACGCACCTCACCCGTCTACCGGCCCGCACGCGTGGGGAGGCGTGTCACTAGGCGTTTTTCGAAATCGCAACTCCTTGAACATCAGACACTTCGGCCGAACTGCTGTTGAAGATGAGTCTCAACCAACAGTCTGCCACACGATGCGCGGGCGTGGGCATCATCAGGATCGAGCGTGCGCGCCGGTCGCGCGGTGTCGAAATCGGGTAATTCGGTGACGGGCTACTCAATCCCCAATTCCGGAATTGGGGATTGAGTAGCCCGTCACCGCATTACCGCCAGATCGCAGGATCGCGCGCTGCGAAGCGCCAGCGCCCCGCTGGGGCAGGCCTCGGCGCAGCGCAGCGCCACCCTGGTTAGCGCTTCCGAGAGGGGCTGGCCGAAGGGCGCCGCGACGGTGACGTCGAAGCCGCGGCCGATGGCGGTCAGACCCAGCGCTTCGCCGGCGGCGGCCGCGATCCGCACGCAGGCGTCGCACATTATGCACTTGCCCGGCTCGTAGACGATCTCCGGGTGGGAGGTGTCCTGCGTGAAGCGGCGGCGCGCGCCGGCGAAGCGGCCGGGGTCGGCGGCGTATTCGGTGGCCAGCGTGCGCACGCGGCAGCAATCGGATTTGCGGCAGCCGCAGGTCAGGCAGCGGCGCGCTTCCCGGCCGGCGCCGGCGCCGGACAGCCCGCTGGCGACCTCGTCGAAACCTGCCCGGCGCCGCTCCATTTCGATCTCCGGCATGGGAACGCGCGCGGCCATTTCGATGCCGCGGAAAATCAGCGCCCGCTCGGCGTCGTCGACCGGACGGAACACCACCGCGGTCGCGCGGGCTTCGCCCGCCACCGCTTCGCCCCGCAGAAACTGGTCGATCGAGGCCGCGGCGATTCGTCCCGCCGCCACCGCGCGCACGGCCAGGTCCGCTCCCAGCACCGCGTCCCCGCCCGCAAACACGCCGGGCAGGTTGGTGGCCAGCGTCCGCTCATCGGCGGCGATGCCCCAGCCGGTGACGCGCAGCCCTTCTGTTTCGGCGAGCGAGCGGTCCACCGCCTGGCCGATGGCCGCGATCACGGTGGAACATTCGATAACGTGCTCGGAGCCTTCCACGGGCACGGGCGAGCGCCGGCCCGAGGCGTCGGGCGCGCCGAGCGCCATGCGCCGGCAGGTCAGCAGCAGTTGATGGTCGTCGCCGCGTTCGAGCCGCGCCGGGGCCACCAGAAACTCGCACACCACGCCCTCGGCTTCGGCTTCCTCCACTTCCTGCATCAGGCAGGGCATCTCGCGCCGCGTGCGGCGATACAGGACCCGGACGCTGCGCGGACCTAACCGCACGGCGGAGCGCGCGCAGTCCATCGCGGTGTTGCCGCCGCCAACCACCAGGACGTTCTCGCCCAGCGCGGGAGGGTTGCCCGCGGCCACCAGCCGCAGGAACTCGACTCCCGACAGCGCCAGTTCCTCGCCCTCGCAGCGCAGCCCTTGGGCCCGCTGCGCGCCGATGGCCAGGAAGACCGCGTCGTGGCCGCCGCGCAGTTCGGCCAGCGAGAAATCCCGGCCCCAGCGCGAGTTCATGCGGAACCCGGCGCCCAGGCCGCGGATCGCGCCGATCTCGGCGTCCAGCGCGTCCTTGGGCAACCGGAAGGCGGGGATGCCGTAGCGCAACATGCCGCCCGCCTCGGGTTCGGCGTCGAACAGCGTGCATGCGTGTCCTTTTTGAAGCAGGAAATAGGCCGCCGCTAGGCCGGCCGGGCCCGCGCCGACGATGGCCACCGACTTGCCGGTGGCCGGCGCGCGCGGCGGCAGATACGGCGCGGGCGTTTCGCGATCCAGGTCGGCGGCGTAGCGATGCAGAGGACCGATGGTGAGCCCCTCGTCGTACTCGGTGCGGCGGCATCCCTGCTCGCACAGCCGCGGGCAGATGCGTCCCAGCGCGCCGGGCAGCGCCAGCCGCTCGGTAATGATGCGCATGGAGCGGGGAACGTCTCCCGCGGCGATCTCGCGCACGAAGCCGGGAATGTCCAGGCCCGCTGGACAGCCCGCCGAGCAGGGCGCGACGCATTCGCCGGCGTGGTCGGAAAGCAGCAACTCGAGCGCCACCCGCCGCGCGCCGCGCACCAGCTCGCTGTTGGTGGCGACCTCCATGCCCTCGGCCGCGGGCAGGGCGCAGGACGGAGAGAGACCGCGCTGTCCTTTCACCTGCACGGCGCAGACGAAACACGAAGAGGCCGGTTCGAGCCCCGGCACGTGGCACAACGTCGGAATGCGAATGTCGAGCTGCCGCGCCGCGTCGAGCAGCGTGGTTCCTGGCTCCACGCTCACGCGCCGGCCGTCGATGGTCAGGGAAATCATGGGGAGATCACCTCGATGGCATCCTCCCGGCAGGCCTGACGGCACATGTCGCAGCGGGTACACAGCTTGTCGTCGATCTCGTGCCGCTCATAGGGGCGATAAGCGATGGCCTTCACCGGGCACACCTGCGCGCAGGAGGTGCAGCCGGTGCAATTATCGGTAACGCGGTAGCGAATCAGCGCCGTGCAACGGCCGGCCGGACAGCGCTTCTCAACCAGGTGCGCCTGGTACTCCTCGGGGAAGTAGCGCAGCGTGGTGAGGACCGGGTTGGGCGCGGTCTGGCCCAGCCCGCACAGGCTCCCGCGGCTGACGTGACCGGCCAGCAGTTCCAGGTTCTCCAGGTCGCCGGGTCGGCCCTGGCCGGCGCACAGCCGTTCGAGGATTTCCAGCATGCGCTTGGTGCCGATGCGGCAGAAGGTGCACTTGCCGCACGATTCGGCCTGCGTGAAGTGCAGGAAGAAACGTGCCAGATCGACCATGCAGTCGGTCTCGTCTAGCACCACCAACCCGCCGGAACCCATGATGGCGCCGGTCGTGGCCAGCGCTTCGTAGTCGATGGGCGTGTCGGCCAGACGCTCCGGGATGCAGCCGCCGCTCGGCCCGCCAAGCTGCACCGCTTTGAATTTCCGGCCAGCCTTGATCCCGCCGCCGATGTCTTCGACCACTTCCCGTATGGTGATGCCCATGGGCACTTCCACCAGCCCGCCGCGATTGATCTTGCCGGCCAGCGCGAAGACCTTGGTGCCCTTGCTGCGCTCGGTGCCGAGCGCGGCGAAGGAGCCCGCGCCGCGGCGCACGATCCACGGCACGCAGGCGAGCGTCTCGACGTTGTTGACCAGCGTCGGCCGGCCGCGATATCCGCGCTGGATGGGGTAAGGAGGCCGCAGCCGGGGCATGCCGCGCTGCCCTTCCAGGGACTGGATCAAAGCGGTTTCTTCGCCGCAGACGAACGCGCCGGCGCCCTCGCGGACCTCCAGGCGCAGCGGGAATTCCGAGCCGAAAATGCCGCGCGCTTCGGCCTGCCGGATGGCTTCCCGCACGCGCGCGACGGCCAGCGGATATTCGGCGCGGATGTAGAAGATGCCTTCGGAAGCCCCGATGGCGTAGGCGGCAATGGCCAGGCCCTCCCGCACGCGGTGCGGGTCGGATTCGAGCACCAGCCGGTCCATGAACGCGCCGGGGTCGCCTTCGTCGCCGTTGCAGACGACGTACTTGTCGCCGGCGGGCTGCTCGCGCGCCAGGGACCACTTCAAACCGGTGCGGAACCCGGCGCCGCCGCGCCCGCGCAATCCGGAATCCGAGATGGTTTGAATCAACTCCTCCGGCGTCAGTTGCCGCAGGCACTTTTCGAGCGCCTGGTAGCCTTCGCGGGCCAGGTAGTCGCCAATGTTCTGGGGATCGATCCGGCCGCAGTTCTCCAGGACAATGCGCTCGCCGCCGCCGCGGCGGTCCACCTTGTACTCGTCGAGCCGCGGCCGCGCGAACCGGCGAGTGTGCCGCCGGACGATGCCGCGCGCGGCCTCGGCGGTGACGTTGCCGTACAGCGCGACGGCGCCGCCCGCCTCGACCACTTCCACCAGCGGCTCGCAGTGGCACATGCCGTTGCAGCCCACGGCCTTCACCACCGCTTGGGCGCCGGCCCGCCGCGTCTCTTCCACCACGGCTGCCCGCACCGCTTCCGCGCCGCCGGCGATGCCGCAGGAGCCGAGACCGATCCGGATTTCGACGCTCGCTCGACTCATGTGAGACTCGGGCTCCGGATGCCGTCCAGCGCTTCGCAGGCGCCGGCGGGCGTCACTTTTCCGACCGTCTGGCCGTCGACCATGATCACTGGCGCCAGGCTGCAACAGCCCAGGCAGGCCACCTCGCCCACGGTGAACATTCGCCGCGCATCGGTGTCGGCGCCGTCGGGAATCTCCAGGCGCCGGCGCAGCTCTTCGGTGAGCTGCCGCGCGCCGGAGACGTGGCACGCCGTTCCGTGACAGACCCGGACCAGGTGCCGGCCCATCGGCGAGCGGCGGAACTGGGAGTAGAACGACGACGTGCCCGCAATCTGCGCGGGCGTGATTTCCGTCAGCTCACAGACGCGTTTAAGGGCTTCGTCGGGGAGATAGCGGTAGTGCGCCTGGATGGCTTGCAGAAGGGGGATGGCCGCTTCCTTGGAGCGTCCGTGCCGCTGGACGATTCGTTCCACGAAAGCCGCCGGCGGTTCCTCTTCCCCATTTGTAGCGGCGGGACGAGCCAGAACCTGTCGCACTTTGGGGCCGGCTTTGAGATGCACCAGCCGGTCCATGGGCAGCGGCCGCCGACCGGACGAGGCATCCAGCCACTTGGCGGAAGCGATAAAGAGCGCCGCGGCCGCCATCAGCACAAGCGCCAGGATGTCGTCCAGCTTCTTGCGCCGCTGGAGAGCCGCGGTGATGCGCTTGTGCTCGGCTTCCAGTTTGGGAGCAAAAGCGGAATCCTGCCGAACTTGCTTCTTGAGATCCTCGACGATCCTAGCGTCCTTGGGGGCTCGGATGCGGGCGGCCACATAGCTGGCGGTGAGAAGCAGCACGCATACAACGATTCCCGACGCGCCGATCACGGCCGACCGCTTGAGCCAGATCGGGATCATGTCTTGACCTCGCGGGGACAGGATGCAAAGCAGCGGGCGCAGTACAGGCACTTCGGCCGCACGGCGCGCATCTTCTCGATGGCGCCATAGGGGCACGCTTCCTGGCACAGGCCGCAATCCAGTTCCTTGTCCGGCGTGATGCTGACGCCGCGGCCGGCCAGACGGGTCACCCATTCGAGCAGTGCGCCGTAGGGGCACAGATAGCGGCAGTAGGGCCGGCCCACGAACATGCCCGCCACCAGAAACGCCGCGCCGACATACAGCATGTGGGCGAAGCCCGTGCGGCGGAAGAAGCCGACGAAGGGATCGAACCGGCAGAGGATGAACTCGCGCTGGGCAAACGGCTGCACGGCCAGCCAGACGGCCAGACCCAGATAGGCGTACTTCAGCAGGCCCAGCGCCCGGTCCAGGCGGCGCGGAACCTGCACCGGTTTCAGAACCACCAGTTCCTGAATGGCGCCCAGCGCACAGACGCCGCCGCAGAAGGCCCGCCCGAAAAACAGCGCCACCACCAGCGGCAGAAAAAAGACCGCCGTGACCACGATGGGGATGGAGTAACGCGCGTCGGTCAGGGCTACCGCCACGTTCTGAATCGAGCCGATGGGGCAGATGCAGCCTTCCCGGTAGAAGCCGAAATAACCCAGACAAGCCACGGTCAGCGCGAGCACCCACTTCCGGCTGCGCCGGGCGAGGACCAGCCAGACCGAGACCCCCATCGCCACGGCCAGCAGGACCACGTCCAGCACTTCCAGCCAGTACGTCCGCGGCTTGGGTTTCTGCACCGGCGGCGTGGCGTAACCGCCGCCGATGTTTTGCTCCTGCGGGGCCACCTGGACCGGGCGCTCATAGGGCAGGGCCTGGCCGGGGGCGCTGCCGGCGAACAGCAGCAGGCCGAAAAGCGCAAGCGGCAACATGCGGCCCGGCCTAAGTGTGAGATCCAAGCTGCACATGGTCGAAAGCTTGTTTGACCGATACCTGATGGATGGCGTCTTTGGGACAGGCGGTCGAAATCGCGCAGCGGTTGCAGTCCACGCACAGATTGTGGCGCACCCTCAGCACGATGGAGCCCAGCCCCAAAGGCTCCTTGCAGGCCAGGACGCACTTGCCGCAGCCGTCGCACTTGGCCTCGTCGATCACGTACTCGTAGAAGTTGTTGGCCGGGTCGTCGGGATCGACGTGGCCGATCGGCTTGCGCTCGATGGCGTCGCGCGGGCACAGCTTCTCGCTGGGCAACCCTTTCTCGTTTACCGCGCTGGTGACGTTGAAGTAGGCCGGACAGATATTGCAGCGCCCGCACTTGGAAAACTCGTTGACGGCCCGCACGGCGGATTGCGACACCACGCACTCGGTGGTGCACAGACCGCACACCTCGACGCCCGTTTCGCCCAGCCGGCTGTTGATGCACTTGGCCGCATCGACGTTCCAGACGATCTGCCCCTCGGCCTTGCGAACCAGGTGGAACGCGCCCCCGCCCAGCGCCAGCGCCGCCGCCCCGCGGGCCGCTTTGGCCAGTGCGCCGCGACGTGTCATGTGGTCGCTCATGCTGCCCTCGGCTCGAAAACGAAGATCTGGAGCTTCACCGTATCGGCGACATACACCCGGCCGCGCGAGCCGGCGGCGATGCTCATGTTCTTGCAGTTGGCGTCGAAAACGTCGGAGGCGATCACCTCCAGCAGCTTCCCGGCGGAATCGTAGACCTTGGCGCGCGGGCCGGCTTTTTCGGTGACCCACACCCGGGCGCCGTCGGTGACGGCCACGTTGGTGGGATTGCAGCAGCCCGAAAATCCCGCCGGGTCGCGCCCGTCGAAGCGGCCGAAATGCCCGAGCAACTCGCCCTCCGCGGTGTAGCGCTCGACGCGGTGCTTGCCCGGGTTGGCGGCGTGCAAGATGCCCTGGGCGTCCACGCCGAAATCCACCACGCCGTTGGGAATCAGGAACCCCTTCATCCGGTTGTCCTTGCCGATGTCGTTGAGGTACTTGCCGCCCGCGTCATAGCGGCGGATACAGCGGTCCCGGGCGTCGGCCAGGAAGACGTGGCCCTTGGAAAAACCGATCGCCGTCACCAGCCCCAGGCGTTCCTCGTCGCGCCA
>JACQZT010000315.1 GCA_016213755.1 Acidobacteriota bacterium
AGCAGGCGCTGGCCGCGGACGCGTTCCCCGTCGTGCTGGTGGAGATGGGCGACAACATCGGCGGCGGCTCGGCGGGAGACGCCACGTTTGTCCTCGGCGAACTGCTGCGGCGGAAGGCCCAGGGGTGGGTCGAAGTCATCGCGGATCCCGGAGCGGTGAAGACCGCGGCGCGGCTGGGGATCGGCGCGGAGTTCGACCAGATGGTGGGCGGCCGGACCGACCGCCTGCACGGCGAGCCGGTTCGCATCCGCGGGCGCGTGAAATCCCTGCACGACGGTAAGTACATCGAAACCGAGGTGCGCCACGGCGGCGCCCGCTACCACGACCAGGGGCTCTCGGCGGTGATCGAGGCCGAGGGTTCCACGCGGGACCTGCCCAACCTGCTGCTCGTCACCTCATACCGTCACGCGCCGATGAGCTTGCAGCAACTGATCAGTTGCGGCATCTACCCGCAGCGGCAGAAGATCCTGGTGGTCAAAGCCGCCATCGCCTTCCGTGCCGCCTACGAACCGGTCGCGGCGCGCATTATCGAAGTGGACACTCCGGGCGCCACCGCGGTCAACCCGGCTCGTTTCACCTACCGCCGCGCACGCCGGCCCTTGTTCGGGCTGGATCCGTGAGGCGACGGTACTCTGTACGGTTCCGTTCTTAGAATTGGCCGCGAATGAACGCGAATGAACGCGAATAAGATTGTTTTTCCATTCGCGTTCATTCGCGGCTCAATCCTGTTACTTTCGTTCCGTGATCCTGCGGAACACCCGCAGCAGGTTGCCGCCCAGGAACTTGCGGATCCGGGCTTCCGACCACCCGCGGTCGAGCATCGCCTGGGTCAGCAGCGGAAGATCGCGAATATCCCGAATGCCTCGGGGCGGCGTGGGGCCGCCGTCGAAGTCGGTGCCCAGCGCGACGGAATCCTCGCCCACCAGTTGAATCGCCCGGTCCACGACGTTGAACCATTCCTTGGGCGTCAGCTTGATCTCTTCCGGAATGCCCACCCCCACCATGGGGAACTGCGGAGCGACCTTGCGGTCGATCTCTTCGATGGTCATGGGCGCGGTGCGGCGCGCGATCTCCGAGGTGTCCCAGAACGGTTTGCCGGCGTGTTTCGTGCGCCACTCGAAGGCCTTCAGGTTGTGGAACTCGTTGCCGATCTGGAAGCCGATGACGCCGCCTTTGGCCGCCAGGTTCTTGAGCAGGTGGTCGGGCATGTTGCGCGGAATGTTATTGAAGCTGCGCAGGCCGTGGTGCGTCGCCACCACCGGGTCCGCGCTCAGATCGATGGTCTGCTCGACCGCTTCGTCCGAGGCGTGCGAGATGTTGATCACCATGCCGAGCCGGTTCATCTCTCGCACCACGGCGCGCCCGCGTTCGTTCAGCCCGTGAACCTTGGGCGGCGAGCAGCACGAATCGGCGAAGTTGTTGGCCCAGTTGTGCGCCGAAAGCTGCGCCGAGCGCAGTCCGAGCCGGTACAGAATCCGCAAGACACCCAGATCGCCGTCCAGATCGAAGCCGCCCTCCAGGTCCAGAACCGCCGCGATCTTGCCCGTGCGGCGGATGCGTTCGATATCCGAGGCGTTCAGCGCCAGTTCGATCTTGTCGCGGTTGTTCGCCAGTTGCGTAAGCGCCAGATCGACCAGGCGCAGCGTCTGCTTGGTTTCCAGCCGCTGCGGGTAATACTCTTCGGTGACGAAGATGGAGAAGAACATGGCGCCGACGCCGCCCTCTTTGGCGCGCGGCAGGTCGAACTGGCCGTCGCTCACGCGCGTGCCGATATCGCCGCCGTGGTAAAGCTGCCGGTCGATCACGTGCACGTGCCCGTCGAACACCAGCGCACGATTGTGCACATCGCGCGCCCGCTCGGATACCTGCCCGCAGAGCGCACCCGCCGCCACCACCGCCATCATCCATCGCATCGCAAACTCCTGTACCTTGATTCTATGCAAATCTCCCGCAGGCAACTGCTGGCCTCGGCCGGCGCGCCGTCCCTGGCGCGCGCCGCCGGCCGGCCCAAAATCGCCGCGCTCATCACCGAATACCGCAAGTTTTCCCACGGACAGCACATTGTCGACCGCTTCCTGGAGGGATACGGCTGGAACGGCACGCACCACCACCCTCCCATGGACCTGGTTTCGCTGTACGTCGATCAGCATCCCAAGGGCGACCTGACGCCCGATCGCGCCGCCCGCTTTCCCTCCATGAAAGTGTATCCCAGCATCGCCGAAGCGCTAACCCTGGGCGGGAGCAAACTGGCGGTGGACGGCGTGATGCTGGTGGGCGAGCACGGGCGCTATCCGCGCAATGAAAAAGGTCAAACCAAGTACCCGCGCTACGAGTTTTTTCGCGAGATCGTAAAGGTGTTCGAAACGAGCGGCCGCACGGCGCCGGTCTTCAACGACAAGCACCTCTCCAGGAACTGGGATTGGGCGCGCGAGATGTACGACACGGCGCGGCGCATGAAGTTCGCGCTCATGGCCGGCTCCAGCCTGCCGGTGACCTGGCGCACGCCGTCGCTCGAAATGCCCCTCGGCGCGCGCATCCGGGAAGCCATGTGCGTGTGCTACGGCGGCGTGGACAGCTACGATTTCCACGGCCTGGAAACCACTCAGTGCATGGTGGAGCGCCGCAAGGGAGGGGAAAGCGGCGTCGAGTGGGTGGAGGCGTACCGCGGCGAGAAGTTCTGGCAGGCGCACAAAGAGGGCATCTGGCCGGCCGAGCTGGTGGAAGCCGCGCTCTGCCGCAGCCACACGCTGACGCCGGCGCGCGAGGGTTTCAATCACGTCTTCCCGACCGCGGACGACATGCGCCGCATCGTGCGGAACCCGGTCGCGTATCGCTACCGGCACGCCGACGGTCTGATGGCGACCATGCTGCTCATGAGCGGGCTGGTGAGAGATTTCAACTTCTCCGCCCGTCTGGAGGGACGAAGCGAGATCTTCTCCACCCAGATGTACCTGCCCATGCCGGATGGCCGCACCACGCTCGCCAACTTCTTCAGCCCCCTGGTCAACAACGCGGAGAAGATGTACCTGACGGGCAAACCCACCTTTCCGGTCGAACGCACGCTGCTGACCACGGGTCTTACCGCAGCCGGCGTCGAGAGCCTCTTCCGCGATCAGAAGCGCGTCGGCACGCCGCACCTGGCCATCCGTTATCAACCCGCGCGAGAGTCCACCTTCTGGAGAACTTAGATGAAACGCATCGCCATCGTCACCACCATTTACAGATACCTGTCGCACGCGCAGCACATTGGCGACCGCTTCCTGGTGGGCTATCCGCGCCAGGGCCGCTGGCACCGCCCCGAGATGAAGGTGGTCTCGCTGTATGTGGATCAGAAGCCGAAAGGCGACCAGAGCGCCGACCGCGCCCGGGAATTCGGCTTCCAGGTGTACCCCACCATCGCCGAGACCCTGCGCCGCGGCGGAGACCGGCTGGCCGTGGACGGCGTGTTGCTGATCGGCGAACACGGCGATTATCCGCGCAACGAGAAGGGCCAGGTCCTCTATCCGCGCCACGAGTTCTTCCGGCAGTGTGTCGAAGTGTTCGAAAAAGACGGGCGCTCCGTGCCGGTCTACAACGACAAGCACCTCTCCTACAGCTTCGAGAAGGCCCGCTGGATGGTGGACCAATCGCGCCGCCTGAAGTTCCCGATGCTCGCCGGATCGTCGCTGCCGGTCACCTGGCGCCTGCCCGACATCGACCTGCCGCTGGGCTGCGAAATTCAGGACGCGCTGATGGTGGGCGTGGGCGGCTCCGACGCGATGGACTATCACGCGCTGGAAGCCATGCAATCGATGATCGAGCGGCGCAAAGGCGGAGAGACCGGCGTGCGCGCGGTGCGGATGATGGAAGGCGACGCAGTCTGGAAAGCGGGTGACGAGGGGCGCTGGTCGAAGCCGCTGCTCACCGCCGCGCTGTCTCGCAGCGACACGCCCCAGGGGCTCACCGTCACCGACGGCCGCACGCAGGACCTGGTCGCCGGCGGCGAGCTGCCGAAACTGGTCAAGAACCCGGCGGCGTACTTCATCGAGCACAACGACGGCCTCAAGACCACGCTGCTGATGCTCAACGGCGCGGTGCAGGATTTCAACTTCGCCGCTCGCGTCAAAGGCGTGGGCGTTGTGTCGACGCAATTCCTGCTCACGCCGACGCCGAACGTGACTTACTCGGCGTGCCTGGTGAGCAAGATCGAAGAGATGATCATGACCGGCCGCACGCCCTATCCGGTGGAGCGCACGCTGATCGTGAGCGGAATCCTGGAAAGCTGCCTGACTTCGAAGGTGCAAGGCCACCAGCGCATCGAGACGCCGCACCTCGCCGTGCGCTACCAGGCGCCGGCGCGGAACCACCCTGCGTCTTAAGACTTGGCCTGGTAGCGCCGGACGGCGTCCTCATCCAGGTCCACGCCCAGACCGGGCCGGTCGGATACGATCGCGTAGCTGTCCTTGATCTCGATCGGCTCGACGATCAAATCGTCCTCGCGCAGGAAGCTCAGGATGTCGCTCGGCAGCGTGCAACCGGGAGACGCCGCGCAGGAGTGCAGGTAGGACGCGTCGACGATGCCGCAATCGTTGCCCGAGCCGTGCCAGACCGGCATGCCGGCGGCGCCCGCCAGGTAGCAGTTGGCGACGAAGCCGCTCATGCCGGGGTTTCCGCCGGTATTGAAGACCGAGCAGGCGTTCTCCCGAATGGCGCGAATCATCGCGCGGGGGTCGCCCAGATGCTGGGCGACGTGCGTCTTGACCTGGCGGCGCAGGTTGCGATAACCCTCGAAGTCGTTCTTGTCGAACGGATCCTCGAACACCAGGCAGTTGCCGATCCCATCCAGCGCCCGGGCCACCGGCAGGAAGTCGGCATAGCTCTTATAGCGCGTGTTGGGATCGACAATGTACTTCACTCCCGGAGCCGCCTTGGCGAGCACTTCGGCGCACTCCACCACCGGGTCTCCCTGCGTGCACTTGGTCTTGATGGAGGTGAACTTGCCGGCCACGGCGCGCTCGGCTACGCGCTTGATGCCGGCCGGCGTCCGGCGTCCGGTCCAGTAGCCCACCAGCACCTTGCGCTGCGCCAGGCCGCCCAGCAGATTGTAGACCGGCCAGCCGACGGCCTTGCCAACCACGTCGTACAGCGCCATTTCAAAAGCCGAGTAGCCGGCGCGTGCGGGGAGTTCCAGCCGGGTCAGGTTGAAGTCCAGGGCGTTCTTGCCCCGCAGGAATTGCGCGTTGCGCTCCACGGCCGCATAGTCTTCGCCACGGCCGGTCTCGCCGATGCCCGTGATCCCCGAGTCGGTGCGGATCCGCAGGATGATCTTCGGCACCAGGTCGAAGCGGCTGGATTCGGCGGTCTCCGGGTCCGTGGTGCTGTCCGCTTTCATCGGCACGACGACACGGAAAAGGTCCACCCGGACAATGGTGAGCCGCTCTTTCGCGCCCGCGGCCGAAGCCGGAAGGGTGGCCAGTCCGGCCGCCCCGGCGCCGGCGGATAGGAGTTGACGGCGTGAAACTCGTAGCATATGGCATTCCCCTTTGGGTGCTCAATTGTCGGTTTCCGATCGGGCGGCTGTCAAGCTTCGGCGGAAAATGTGTTGTCTGCGTCATAATCTGCCCATGAACTCGCGGAGGGAATTTGTCGAAGCGGCGTTGGCCACTGGCGCCGGATTCTCAGTACCGGCTGGCGATCTGACGCGGCTTGGAGTGGCGGAGGCCGCGGACCTGCTGCGGCGCAAGCAATGCTCGCCGGTGGAACTGACGCGGGCTTGTCTGCAGCGGATTGAGAAGCTGAACCCGGCCTTGAACGCTTTCATCACGGTGACGGCCGAGCCGGCGCTCGCACAGGCCCGCACGCTGGAAGCCGAACTCCTGCGGGGTCGTTCCCGGGGACCCCTGCACGGCATCCCGATGGCGTTGAAAGACCTGTTCGACACCCAGGGAATCCGGACCACGGCGGGGAGCGCGCAGTTTGCCAGCCGTGTGCCGGCCGAGGATGCCGAGGTGGTGCTGCGGCTGAAACGGGCAGGCGCCGTGCTGCTCGGCAAGCTCAACATGGATGAGTTCGCTTACAATTTCACGTCCGAGACCAGTCACTTCGGCGCCAGCCGGAATCCGTGGAACCCGCGGCGATCTCCGGGCGGCAGTTCCGGCGGATCGGCGATCGCGGTGGCCGCGGGCCTGTGTTTCGCGGCGCTGGGCTCGGACACGGGCGGCTCCATCCGGCTTCCCGCGGCGCTGTGCGGCATCACCGGCCTCAAGCCGAGCTATGGCCGGGTGAATGCGCGCGGCGTCGTGCCTTTGGCGTGGTCGCTGGATCACGTCGGGCCGATGACGCGCGGCGCTCGCGACGCCGCGCTGGTGCTGGAGTGCATCGGCGAGCCGGCGCGGAAAGCGGCCCGGCCGGCGGCGAAGGAACTGCGGCTGGGTGTGCCGCGCCGCG
>JACQZT010000310.1 GCA_016213755.1 Acidobacteriota bacterium
CCCACAACCCCCACTTCGGAGCGGCGAAGACGAAGCACACCAGCAGCCCGCTCAGGACCAGCAGGAAGCGCCGCCACGGCCGGCCGCCGAGAGCCATTCGGGGCCACAGCGCGCGCGCCGGCGCGATCCATTGGAGAAGCAGGAACAGGCACAGCCCGGCCGCCGGCAGCCTGGCCTTCAGCGCCGGGCCGCTCCAGCCCAAGGCCGGAGCCAGGCCCACCGCCAGCGCCACCGCCGCCAAACACACCAGCGACAAAGCCAGGCTCGGGCCTCCGAAGACCAGCACGCCCAGGAAGGCGGCCAGGGCCGCCGGCGCCGTGCCGGGAGGGAAGTACTGCCAGTAGGATTTCACGGTGGACAACGTCCGGTCGTCGAGATCCAGGCTTTTGAGCCACCCCTGCCAGTCGCCGGCCGAGCGCGCCAAGTAGATCGCCGCCCCGCCCAGGGCGGCCGCCATCACCCAGCGCCAGGGCCGCAGAAAGGGTATGCGGCCGCCCTCGAAGCGCACCTGTTCCACCCACCGGTCTCGCTGCCGGTCGCCCAGCCGGGCGGCCAGCGGGAGCGTGGCCAGCACCGCCAGCCAGCAGGCCCACAGCGGCAGGTCGTTGGGAACTTGCCCGGTGTAACGCCACAATTTCGACCCGCGAAACGCCGGCACGTTGAACAGCTCATGGACGCCATACCAAACGCTCATCACTCCCAATACCAGGCACACCGTCGCCAGTCGCGAGCGCTCCGCGGAACCCAGAACCCAGGGGTGTTTGCGAATGAGCCACAGCATCCAGGCGAAGGGGATCAGGCTCAGGACCGCCTGCGCCGCCACGGCGGTGGCCACCGGGAACCGGACGTTGGCCAGGATCTCCCTCACGCTGAGGGACTGCTTGCGCTCTTCCGGCTTCGGCTCGGGTTGCGCGGCCGCCAGTTCGGGGGAGAAACCCAGGCGGACATCGTTCTGCGGCCCTACCCACGTGGCTCGCTTGCCCTGCACCCACGCGGGCAGGGGCGAGAACCAGGTTGGCGCCGGGTTGTCCCAGGCCACCGAAAACGAATCTCTGGGAGTCAGCAGGGGGTAGTCGCCGGGACCGTAAAAGACCGGCCCGCCGAGCAGGCCGAGCGATCCGCCGGCCGCCGCCCGTTCCGCCAGCCGGGCGACCCAGCGGATGCTGACCCGGCCGTCGGACTGGACGCTCACCTCGCGTTCGCCGCGCTCGCCCGGCGGCAGCGTGAGACTCCCGAAAACCGCGCTCAGAAAACTCCCCTCGTTGAGGTTTCCGGCCAGCAGGCGGGCGACCTGGGGCAGGCGGGCGCTGGCCTCCACGGTC
Source organism: Acidobacteriota bacterium (assembly GCA_016213755.1). GTDB lineage: Bacteria > Acidobacteriota > Terriglobia > Bryobacterales > Bryobacteraceae > JACQZT01. Next base: position 1,323 of record JACQZT010000310.1, read on the forward strand.
AGCTCTATCTTCCGGCCGGCGGGGGTCAGGTCGACGAGAACCGATCGGGCGATGGATTCGACCGCTGCGCCGGTGAGCGCCGAGGCCAAACCCAAGCCGACTTCGGCTCGGCCGGCGAGGTGCGTGGTCGCCCGCAGCGTGTACTCCGCGGGCCGGCGATAGACTTCGTCGGCCACCGGCAGGTTGAAGATGCCGCTGTTGTCGGAGAAAGCGCTAACGACCGATTTCCGCTGGCGATCCAGGACCTCGACGCTGGCGCGTGCATCGGCGAAACCCATCAGCAGCCATCCGGTCGGAATCTCCAGGACACATTGGACCCGCGGCTCGAGCAGTTGGTCGCCGATCGAGTGGATCGTCGCCTGCGCCGCTTGACCCTTCAACAGTCGGCCTTCCCGGACCGGAACCAGCCGCAGGACATTCACCTGGCGGGGAAGCTGCACCTGGACCCGAAACGTGCCGTCGCCGGAGGTGCCGGTCACCGTGTCGAGCCGCTCGTTCACCTGCACCTGGATCAGGCTGAACGGCTGGTAGCGGCCGGAAACGGCCACCGTCTCTTCGCGGACCACCTCCGCGACCGGATCGAGCCGGATCGCCGCCTCGCCCCCGGCCGGCGCGCGCAGGCCCTGCAACAAGACGTACGTCAGGTGCACGGCCAGAAACAGCACCACCGCCGCCAGCGCGTACCGCGCGGCGCACCCCGCGTAGAACGCCACCCAGCCCACAACCGAAGCAACGCCGCGCCGCTCGCCCATACCCGCCCCCAATTCTACCCAATTCGGTGACAGGCTACTCTTTCCCCAATTTCAGAAGCCGGGCTGGCTACGTTTTCCAGGCGGTATTTGCACGCGGACCCCGTTTTCTGAATCCGATTCTCATCTGGGCGGTAATCTGGCCCCTCAAAATCGGCCTTTCCCTAATCTCGATATTGGGGAAAGAGTAGCCTGTCACCGAATTGCCGTTCAGCCCCCCAAACGAACCGCTCAATGAGCCTGCCTGCCGTTGACAGTCAAGGCGTTGAGAACACGGGCTCTCAGGGTATGATGGGAATCTAGGGAACGCACGCCGTCATGGGAATCAATATCGGTCTGGACATTGGCGCCATCAGTCTCAAGCTGGCGGCGCTGGGAAAACCCCCGGACGCGGCGCGCCTCCAATCGCTCTGCTCGGCCAAGCCCGCCTTTCGCCTGCTCCAATGGGACGGCCGCCCGCTGGTGGTCTCCGATTATCGCCGCATCGCCGGCAGCCCCATCCAGTCCACCTACGACCTGCTGCAAGAGTTCTACGAAGTGGTCGCCGAAAACGAAGTGGAAGGCATCCGCGTCACCGGTTCCGGCAGCCGCACCATCGCCCGCATCCTGGGCATCTATTTCGAGAACGAGTTCAAAGCCCTCGCGCGCATGATCTCGGTCTTCTATCCGGATGTCCGCACGGTGTTCGAAATCGGCGGCGAAAGCTCGAAGTACATCCGCCTGGAGCGCGACGCCGAAACCGGCGAGTCGGGCATCGTGGATTACGACCGCTCCGGCGAATGCGCCGCCGGCACCGGCTCCTTCCTCGACCAGCAGGCGCTGCGCATGCAGTACTCGGTGGAAGAGGTCGGCAGCGTCGTGTGCGGAGCCAGTTGCTCGGCGCGCATCGCCGGCCGCTGCTCGGTGTTCGCCAAGAGCGACATGATTCACGCCCAGCAGAAGGGCTACGCTCCGGCCGAGATCCTGCGCGGGCTCTGCGACGCCGTGGCGCGCAACTTCAAGTCCAGCATCATCAAGGGCCGTCCGGTATCCAAGCCGGCCGCGCTCATCGGCGCCGTCTCCCAGAACTCGGGCGTCACGCTGGCCATCCGCGAGGCGTTCGGCCTCGCCGAAGCCGAGCTGATCGTGCCGGAACTCTACGCTTGGTGCGGCGCCATCGGCACCGCCATCCTCGAGGGCGAAGAGCGCCGCAAGCGCAGTTTCCGCGAAATCCACCAGTTGCGCCAGCACGCCGCGCTGGAGCGCTCGCTGGACTCCCGGCCCCTGTCGCTGGCCAGCGTGGTTCAGTTGCGCGACCGCGTCCCGCACTACACCCCTCCCCCCGGCGGCGTCAAAATCCGCGCCTTTCTGGGCCTGGACATCGGGTCGGTTTCCACCAACGTGGTGGTGATGGACGAGAACGCGCAAGTGGTGCACGACATCTACCTGCGCACCGCGGGCCGTCCCGTGGAGGCCGTGCAGCAAGGCCTCACCGAGGTCCAGCAGCTTTGGGGCGACAGGCTGGAGGTGCTGGGCGTCGGCACCACCGGGTCGGGCCGCGAGTTGATCGCCGAATTCGTGGGCGCCGACGTCATCAACGACGAGATCACCGCTCACAAGACCGGCGCCTGGCACATCTCCCACACGCTGGGCGGCGAACCCGTGGACACCATCTTCGAGATCGGCGGCCAGGATTCCAAGTTCATCTCCATCGAAAACGGCGTGGTGGTCGACTTCGCCATGAACGAAGCTTGCGCCGCGGGCACCGGCTCGTTCCTCGAAGAACAGGCCGAGAAGCTCGGCATCTCGATCAAGGGCGAGTTCGCGCGCCTGGCGCTGGCGTCCGATTCGCCCACCCGCCTGGGCGAGCGCTGCACGGTCTTCATGGAGCGCGACGTCACCGGCTACCTGCACAAGGGCGAGACGGTGCCCAACCTGGTGGCCGGGCTGTCTTACTCCATCGCCCTGAATTACCTCAACCGCGTCGTGCGCGGACGCAAGATCGGCGACGTGATCTACTTCCAGGGCGGCACCGCTTACAACGACGCCGTAACCGCCGCTTTCGCCGGCGTGCTGGGCAAGAAGATCACCGTGCCGCCCTACAACGGCGTTATGGGCGCCATCGGCATGGCGCTCATCGCCCGCCAATGGCGTCAGGCCACCCAGGGCCAGTCGCGCTTCCGCGGCTACGACCTGTCGCGCCTGCAAATGTCCACCCGCGACTTTGTCTGCAAGGCCTGCACCAACCAGTGCGACATCAAGGAATTCACCATCGAGGGCCAGAAGAGCTTCTGGGGCGACAAGTGCTCGGACCGCTACCGCAAGGCCTCCGTCTCCGGCCGCAAGCCGGTCATCGGCGACCTCTTCGCTTTCCGCGAGAAGCTGCTCGAGCAGATCACCGGCGCGCCCATGCAGACGCCCAAGACGCTGCCCCAGAAGGGCCTCAACGTCGGCATCCCGCGCACCATGTCGATGTTCGACCGCTACCCCTTCTGGCACCGCTACCTGAGCGAGATCGGGATGAACGTCATCGTCTCGCGCGCCACCGATCCCAAGATTTCCGCCGCGGGCATCGAAATGGCGCTGGCGCAGCCCTGCTATCCGGTGCAGGTGGCGCACGGGCACGTGGCCTCGCTCATCGACCTGGGTGTGGATTACGTTCTGGTGCCGAACATCCTGGATTCCGAATCGCACGAGGATTCCACTTGCATCGCGCACCTGTGCCCCTGGAACCAGACCCTGCCCTTCGTCATCCGCGCCGCGGCGCCCATGGAGTCGCACGCGCACAAGTTCCTGGCCCCGGTGCTGCACTTCCAGTTGGGGCCTCAGCACATCCAGGAAGCCCTGGCCGAGATGGCGCAAAAGCTGGGCGTGCGGCGCAACGCGAGCGATCGCGCCGTGACCGCGGCCTACCAGGCCCAGCGCGAATTCCAGGACCGCCTGATCGAGGCCGGCCGGCGCGCGCTGGCGCACCTGGACGAGACCGGCGAGCCGGGCCTGATCCTGGTCGGTCGCGGCTACAATATCTACGACCGAAGTATCAACTGCGATATCCCTCGCAAGCTGCGCAATAACTACGGCGCCAACGTGATCCCCATCGACTTCCTGGTTACCGGGCGCGAAGCCATCGGCGACCTGCACGCCAACATGTACTGGTCCAGCGGGCAGAAGATCCTCGAAGTGACGCGCATGGTGGCCGCCCGCAAGAACCTGCACCTGGTCTACATCACCAACTTCAAGTGCGGTCCGGACAGCTACATCAAGCACTTCGCCCGCGAAACCGCGGGCGAGCCGATGCTGGTGCTGCAATTCGACGGGCACGGCAACGACGCCGGCTACATGACGCGCTGCGAGGCGTACCTGGACAGCAAGGGAATCCTGCGATGCTACAACTCCTCTCCATCGGCCGCCAGTCCGGCCGAAAGAGCCATGACCGCGTTAACCCACTAGCGGGCAAGAAAGTCTACATTCCGCCCATGGCCTACGGCAGCGGTCGCGCCTTCGCGGCCGGTTTCCGCGCCTTGGGCGTGGACGCCGATATCACCCCGCCCTCCGACCACATGACGCGCGAGCTGGGCAACCAGTACACGTCTGGCGACGAGTGCTACCCCGCCAAAGTGACCGTCGGCGACTTCATGAAGGTCCTCAAAATGCCGGGCACGGACCCCGCTAAGACCGTCTTCTTCATGCCCACCGCCGACGGCCCCTGCCGCTTCGGACAGTACGCTCCCTATCTGCGCACCATCCTCGATTCGAGCGGCTACCGCGAGGCCACCGTGCTGTCGCCCTCCAGCCGCAACGGCTACGGCGACCTGGGAGACCTGGCGCGGCCCTTCGTGCGCACCGGCTGGCGCACCCTGGTGGCGGCCGACATCCTGCAAAAGATGCTGCTCAAAACCCGCCCGCACGAAATCGAGAAGGGACAAACCGACGCGATCTACGAGGCGTGCGTCGGCGACCTGTGCCGCGCGGCCGAAAACGCCCCCATCGACCCGCCGGTGCAGTTGAAGGCCCTGCGCGACGCGCTGGTGCGCGGCCGCGACCGCTTCCGCACCATCCCCGTGCACCGCGATCCCTCCACCGTGCGCATCGGCGTGGTGGGCGAGATCTTCTGCCGCCTGCACACATTCTCCAACGACGACCTGGTGCGGCGCGTCGAGGAGTTCGGCGCCGAAACCTGGCTGTCGGACATCACCGAGTGGGTCTGGTACACCATCTCCGAGCACTTCCGCAAACTCAAGCTCCGCGGCCGCCAGTACTCTCTCGAAGCCGCGGGCGCCTGGATCCGCAAGCACGTCCAGCATCGCGACGAGCAGGTGCTGCTGGAGCCGTTCAAAGAGGAATTCGCGGGCTGGGAAGAACCCGACGTGCGCGAGGTGCTGGAACTCGCCCGGCCCTACCTGCCCGCCGAAGGCTCGCTGGGCGAGATGGTGCTCAACGTCGGCAAGGCCATCTACCTGGCCCGCAAAGGCTGCGACGGCATCATCGACATCAGCCCCTTCACCTGCATGAACGGCATCGTCTGCGAAGCCATCTACCCCAAGCTCTCGCGCGAACTGCGCGGCATCCCCATCCGCACCTTCTACTTCGACGGCACCCAGGCCGACCTCGAACGCGACCTGGGCGTCTACATCGAGCTGGCCCGCACCTACCACCGCAAAAAGCTCAAAACCGGGGACAGTTCACTCAAACACCAATTTTGAAGTAATGTCATGATCTTGCACCGGCTCGGCCTGCCTCTCGTCTTTGCCTGCCTGCTCCACGCCGCCGCCATCGAACACCGCGGCGCCGCCGCCTGGCCCACTCGCAACCACCTGCGCATCGCCGTTGTGGTCGATGCTCCGGCCGGTCACCCGGTGCGCCTCACAGCGGAAGCGCCCGCGCGATTCAATCCGGACTCGGTGCGCGTGCTCACCGCGGGCTCCTCCGCCGTCCTGCCGTCCAAGGTGGAATGGCGCAACCCTTCCCTCGAGGTCAGTTGGATCTCGGCGGGGCCGGGGACCTATCACGTCTACTTCGATGAGCGCGGGGCGGGCGAAACCGAACGCCTCACGCCCCCCGCCATGATCGGAGCCGGCGACCGCATCACCTGCGGCCGCCCCGGCGTTCGCGGCCGCCTCTCGGTGGGCCTGTGGGCCTATCCGGCGGCGCTCGACATGGACGCCGACGGCGCTACCGACCTGATCGTCGCCTGCGCCGACCGCCCCTATAACGGCATCTACCTGTTTCGCAACCTGGGCAGTAACGAGAAGCCCCTTTTCGACCGGGCCGAATGGCTCGGCCCCGGCCAGAAAGACCTGGTGGCGGCCGATTTCAACGGCGACGGCGCCATCGACCTGGTGATCGGCGGCGGTTACTACAGCGATGTGCGCAAAAACCGGCTGGCCGCGTTCGTGCCCGTGCGCCTGCCGCGCGATTACTGGATCGGACGGGACGACCTCTGGTATCCGGTGGATTGGGACGGCGACGGCAGAATCGACGTTCTCGTGGGCGTGAGCGACTGGCGCGATTACGGCTGGGACGACGCCTTCAACGAGAAAGGCGAGTGGACCCGCGGCCCGCTGCACGGCTACGTTTACCTGCATCGCAACCTCGGCAGCAACGCCCAGCCCCGCTGGGCCGCCCCCGTGCTCGTCGAGGCCGGGGGAAAGCCCATCGATCAGTACGGCGCCCCGGCGCCGAACCCGGTGGACTGGAACGGAGACGGCAAGCTCGACTTGAGAGCCGGGAGCTTCATCGACCGCATTACGCTGTTCCGCAACACGGGCAGGCTTCGCGCGGGCGAGCCCGTCCGGGCCGGCGGCCGGCCGCTGCGCATGGAGCTGTGCATGATCCAGCCGCGCGTGGTCTCCTGGCACAACGACGGCCGGCCGTCGCTGATCGTCGGAGAAGAGGACGGGCGCATTGCGCTGCTCGAGAACCGCGCCCCGCGCGGCGAGGAGCCGGACCTGGCGCCGCCGCGCTACTTCGAGCAGGTGGATCCATACGTGAAAAGCGGCGCGCTGGCGCGCCCCGTGGCGGCGGACTGGAACGGCGACGGCAAGCTCGACCTCCTGGCCGGCAACTCCGCCGGCTTCCTGCAATACTTCGAGAACGTCGGAACCGCCGCCGCGCCGGCGTTTGAAGATCGCGGTTATCTGAAGACCGGCGGCCAGACCATCCGGCACATGGCTGGGCCCAACCTCTCGGTCCAGGGGCCCGCGGAAGAAAAGTGGGGATACACCAACCTCTCGGTGGCCGATTGGGACCTGGACGGCAAGCTCGACATCCTGGTAAACGACATCACCGGCGCTGTGGTCTGGTACCGGAACATCGGCACGGCCCGCGCTCCCTCGCTGGCGCCCGCGCAGCCGGTGGAAGTCGAGTGGCCGGGACGCCCTCCCAAGCCCGACTGGGTTTGGTGGGAGCCCAAGGGCAAACAACTGCTGACGCAGTGGCGCACGACGCCCAAAGTGGTGGACTGGGATCGCGACGGCTTGCCCGACCTGGTCATGCTGAACCATCAAGGGTATCTCTGCCTTTTCCGCAGGCAACGCAAGAACGGCGTGCTGGTCCTGCTGCCCCCCGAACGCATCTTCGTTGAGCCGGGCGGCCGCTTCCTCAACCTGGCCGCGGGGCGCGCCGGCGCAAGCGGCCGCCGCAAGATCGAACTCGCGGACTGGGACGGCGACGGCGACCTGGACCTGGTCACCGATTCCAACGACGGCCCGGTCTGGTACGAAAACGCGGGCACCCAACAGAAGCCCGTGATGCGGCTGCGCGGCCTGATCCTGCAAACAAAGTTCCAGGGCCACAACCCGACGCCCAACGTGGCCGACTGGAACGGCGACGGCCGCCTCGACCTGATCGTAGGCGCCGAAGACGGCTTCCTCTACTACTTCGACCGCCGCTTCATCAACCAATAATCGCTCGCCACCACTTGATCTGGTTTGTGGGACACAATTCCGTCATGTCCCTGGAGTTTCCACATTTCGCGCCGCCCGGAGGGCGGACTTTAGGAGAACGGGGAAGAGACCCCGCGACGGGCGCGGCAGTTTGTATATGAGAATCCTAGTTTCTGCCCGGCGGGCAGTTCCTGCTCGTAAGGCGAACTGAGTTGAAGAAAAAGAAGGGGAACAAAGCGCCGGAGTC
>JACQZT010000317.1 GCA_016213755.1 Acidobacteriota bacterium
GCGTGTAGTGCGCCTGCGCGGAGGCCAGCACTTTCTTGCCGTCCGTGAGCCGGCCCGCCACCCACAGGGCTTCCAAATTCGCCATGGTGCCGCCGCTGGCGAGGTGGCCCAGGTGCGTCTGCCAGCCGAACATGCCGGCGAGCTCGGCCACCGCCTCCCGCTCCATTCGCGAACTGGCGCGACCGCCGTCCAGCGCGTGGTTGTTGGGGTTGATCCAGGTGGCCAGGGCGTAGGCCGCGCGGGCGATGGGGTGCGGCGGTTTGAGCATCTGCCCGGCGTAAAAGGGGTGGAAATAAGGGAAGTTGTCGCCCAGTCGCCGGGCCACTTCGGCCAGCACCGCGCTCATCGCGGCGTCGCCCGGAATCGGGTCGTCCATTTCCGGGAGGTGTGCGAACTGGCGCTCCAGGGCGCGGACCAGTTCGGGAAGCAGATCTGCCGTTCGGGGTTCAAGCATCTCTCGTTTTGTAGCACGCCGGGCGGGTGCGGACAATTGCTACCATGGTGCGCATGGTGAAACTGGTAGCTCTGCAACTCCTCTTTCTGACTCTGGTCTGCGCCGCCGACCTCCCCAGCAAGAAATGGCTGAACCTGGCGGCCATCAAAACCCTGGCCGCGGCGGCGGAAGCCGAAGCGCAGAAACGCAACGTGCAGGTGACCCTCTGCATCATGGATGAAAGCGGCAACCTGCTGTTCCTCCAGAAGGCCGACGGTGCGGGTTTGAACACCATCCAGTTCGCGCAGAAGAAGGCCCGCTACGCCGCGCTCTACGGCCGCCCGTCCCGCATCGCCGCCGAACAGCTCAAAGCCGGCAACCTCGGCGTGCTCGCCTTCCCGGACGGTTTCCCGAACCAGGGCGGGCTGCCCATCCAGGTGGACGGCAAGACCATCGGCTCGATGGCCGCCAGCGGCGCCGCCTCGGAAGTCGACGAAGCCATCTGCCAAACAGCCATCGACGCCCTCCTGAAATAAACCGGGGACACTCAAACACCTATTTCGCAAGAAGTGCAAAGGCCGAAACTTGGCGTTCCCGCGGACCGCCAGGCCGACGGGACGCCGGCCGACCGGCCGGAGATCGGCCCCACAGAGGGTTTCCGAGAGAGCTTCCCGCCCGGCGTCGCGGGATCCATCGGTGTGGAAACTCGGTTTCCCCGATGGGATGCGTCTCCCACGGAAAGAAGAACGATTGAGCCGCGAATGAACGCGAATCGAATCTTACTCGGCCGTCGCTTCGGCCGCTTCGTCCAGGTCCGCCGCCGCGTTCTCGAACTTGGTGAAGGAGTGCAGGAACACCAGCTTGACGGTTCCGGTGGGGCCGTTGCGCTGCTTGGCGATGTTGAGGTCCGCCAGGCCGCGCAGGTCGGCGCGGTCCGGCTTGTAGACCTCTTCGCGGAAAATGAAGGCCACCAAGTCGGCGTCCTGCTCGATGGAGCCGGACTCGCGCAGGTCGCTCAACTGCGGCCGGTGGTCGCCCTGGCGCGTCTCGGGGGCGCGGCTCAACTGCGACAGCACCAGGATCGGAATCTTCAACTCCTTGGCCATCAGCTTCAGCCCGCGCGACAGCGAGCTGACTTCCTGCACGCGGTTCTCGAAGCGGCCGCGGCCGGTCATCAGTTGCAGGTAGTCGACCACCGCCAGCCCCAGCCCGTGCTCGGCCTGCAAGCGGCGGAGCTTGGCGTGGATGTCCATGAGGTTGATGTTGGCCGAGTCGTCGATGAAGATGGGGGCCTGGGTGAACTCGCGCGCCTTGGCGGCCAGCAGGCGGCGCTCGTCGCGGTTCAGATAGCCGGCGCGGAACTTCTGGCTGTCGACCCGCGCCGAGGCGCACAACATGCGCGTCAGCAGCGACTCCTTCGACATCTCGAGCGAAAACACGGCCACCGTCTTGCCGACCTTGAGACCCACGTGCGAGGCGATGTTCAGCGCCAGCGCCGTCTTGCCCATGGCCGGGCGGGCGGCCAGGATGATCAGTTCGCCCTCGTGCATGCCGCCGGTCTTTTCGTCGAACTTAGCGAAGCCGGTGCTGATGCCCTTGAGGCGCTTGCTGGGATCCAGGAACGCGTTCAGCCCGCCGTCGTACTGCTCGATGATCTGGCGGGGGGTGACGAGCGCGTCCCGCGCCCGCGCCTCGCCCATCTTGAGCAGTTCTTCTTCCGCCCCGGCCAGAATCGCATCCGGCTCTTCCTCGCCCTGTGTGCAGCGCTCGATCAGCTTCTGCGAGGTGAGGATGATGCGCCGCAGAATGGCCTTGTCGCGAACGATGCGAATGTAGCTGTCCAGGTTGGAGAGCTGCGGCAATCCCTCGTCCAGCGAAACCAGGTAGCTCAGCCCGCCGCAGGATTCCAACTGGCTGTGCTTGAGAAGCTCGTTGGCCAGGGTGACGCGGTCGATTTTCTCGCCGCGCTCGTTCAGTTCGCACATGCGGGCGAAGATGCGACGGTGGGTCTCCAGGCTGAAGTCGGCGGCGGTGACAATGCCGCCCACCTGAATGAAGGACGATTCGTCGAGCAGGATCGAGCCGAGAACAAACCTCTCGGCGTCCAGATTCGAGGGCAGCCCCTTTTCCAGCGTGATATCGGGCGATGGCATCTGGCTATTCCAAGCTACCTGTGTTTGCCCGTTCGTGCAACAAAAGAAATCGCCCCTTTGTTTCGTTCAGGTTACGCTGTGGAAAACGGGCGGCTTTTTCCACAACCGGGAAAACCCCTTAAGCCATTGATAATAAGACGTAAAGTCGTGTTTTCCGCGATGTATCACCGAGTTTTCCACCGACAATCCAGCGCGGCTGGTGTGCTACACCGGCTGCCCAAACACCTTTGCCCATGGCCTGTTCCCGTGACGCTGTCATTTCCGGACCGCACGCAGTTCCACGAACCGGGCGCCCGTGGTGCGTGCGTCCGTGACGACCGTTGCGCGAAGCCGACCGGGCCCCGCAACCAGGGGGATCAACCCGAAGCGGCACTGCGTGGCGTCCTTGGCCACGCGCACGGTCCGGCGGATATTGCCCAGTTCAAAGCGCGCCTCGCCGTCCGTCTCCGCGAGTTCGAGCGTAGCCGAGATGTCGAAGTCGCCCGCACGTCTCACATCGACTTCCCACCAGCCGGTGGCGGGACCGCGCGCGTCGGGCGGAACCCGCCAGTCCTGCCGGGTGAGCACCACGGGGTTCTCGTGGGGCGTACCGACATAGATGCGCGGCGGCACGTAGTCGTGGTCGCTTGAGACATCGCGGAGCCAGTCTTCGTACCCTTTGCGCAGCCGGCCGACAATTTCCGGCCGCGATGCCGCAAGGTCGTTCTTCTCGGCGGGGTCGGCCTGAAGATCGTACAGTTCCTTTCCGTCGATCAGCTTGTGTTGCTGGGTGCGCACGGCGCAGTTGCGGAACGCCTCGGGCCGGTCGCCTCGATGCCACTGCGTAAATAACATGCGGTCGGGCCAGCCGGCCGCCTTCCCTTCCACCAGCGGCATCAGGCTGCGGCCATCCAGCTTGACGCCCGCGGGCTTGGGCACGCCGCAGGCTTCCAGCAGCGTTGGCAGCACGTCGATATGGGCCGCGATGCGATCCACCTTGACGCCGGCTTTCAGGCGCGCCGGCCAGCGCACAAAGAACGGCACGCGAATTCCCCCCTGGTACGGAGTGGTCTTCTGGCCGCGCATGCCGGCGTTGTACCGCTCGGGCCCGACTGCGCCGTTATCGGTCAGGAAGATCAGAAGCGTGTCGCGCTCCCGGCCGGAGCGGCGCAGGTAGTCCAGCAACCGGCCCATGTTCTCGTCGATATTGGCGACCATCCCGTACACCCGCGCCGTGCCGTCGTGCAGTCCCTTGGCGCGGAACGGATCGGCATAGCGGTCGGCAATCTGCAAGGGCGAGTGCGGCGCGTTGGTGGGGATGTAAGCGAAAAACGGCTGTTTCGGATCCCGATCCATCCACTGGATCGCGTTTTCGAAGAAGACGTCGGTGCAGTAGCCCTTGTGCTGCGTTTGCACGCCGTTGTGAAATAGAATCGGGTCGAAATAACTGCTGCCCGGAGGATCGGACGCCTGGCCGATTCCCCCGCCCCGGTGCACCAGCGCCTCGCCGAATCCCTGGTCCATCGCGCGCATCGGATAGTTGTCTCCCAGGTGCCACTTGCCGAATATGCCCGTGCGGTAGCCCGCACCGCGCAGAATCTCCGCGACGGTCACTTCGTCGGGATACATCATCGAGCGCCCGAGGAATGTGTCGACGATACCGGTGCGGTAGTTGTAACGGCCCGTGAGCAGGCTGGAACGCGTGGGCGAACACACCGGGCACACCTGGAACTGCGTGAACTCAACGCCCTGCCGCGCGACGGAATCCGTGTGCGGCGTGCTCAGATGCGGGTTGCCGTGAAGGGAAAGATCGCCGAAGCCCTGGTCGTCGGTCATCACCAAAACGATATTCGGCCGCCTTGCGGGGGGCGCCTCCCAGAGTCCGCCCGCTGCTGCCGTGAAGGTCACCAAATCGCGTCGTCTGAGTGTCATATACGTCGCCCCCGCTTCGCCAATGCGAAGTCTATCACGTAAGCGCTCGCCGCCGGCCATCTGTTTCTGGTCTCGGATGGACCTCAGTGACGAACGAGCGGGTGTATACTCTAGGCTGTTCAGTGACCGAATTTGGAAAATCGAAAAAGGTCGTCCATGGAGGTTTACCATGAACTGTCTTTCGCGCATTCCAATCGCGCTCCTGGTTTTCTCGGTTCCGATTGCTTCGCAGACCATCACCGCCTCGCTCGAAGGTGTGGTTCGAGACCCCTCGGGAGCCTTGGTCCCTGGGGCGCGCGTGCAAGTCGTCAACACCGCCACCAACATCACCACGCGGCTTGAGACCAGGCCCGACGGGCGTTTCCTCGCGCCGTCCCTTCCGCCTGGTTCCTATTTCGTGTCGATCGAGGCCAGCGGATTCAAAAAAGTGGAACGCTCGGGCATCGTCCTCCAGGTCAACCAGGTCGCGCGCATCGAGATCGCCTTGGAGGTGGGCGCGGTCACCGACACCGTGGAGATCACCGCCCAGGCGCCGTTGCTGGAGAGCACGAGCTCGGCCCTTGGGCAGGTGGTCGAGAACCGCAGCATCACCAACCTGCCTCTGAACCAGCGCAATCCCTACGCGCTGGTTTTCCTCGCGCCCGGCGTCATCGGCAATGTGGGCGCAACTTTCAACCAGGCCAACATCTCGATCAACGGAGGCCGGCCCGGCGCCAACGAGATCCTGGCCGACGGCATCCCCTCCTCGCCTCCGCTGGTGAACCCCATTCAGGGTTATACCGTGTATCCGTCGGTGGATTCGGTGCAGGAGTTCAAAGTCCAGACCAACAACTACTCGGCCGAGTTCGGACGCTCCAGCGGAGGCATTATCAACTTGGTCTTCAAGTCGGGCACCAATCAGTTGCATGGCTCTTTCTTCGAGTTCCTGCGCAACTCGAAGCTCGACTCCAACGAGTTCTTCGCCAACTCCAAAGGGCTGGCGCTCGGCAGCTTCAAGCGCAATCAGTTCGGCGCTTCCGGCGGCGGGCCGGTTCACATCCCCAAGCTGTACAACGGCCGCAATCGCACTTTCTGGCTGTTTGCCTACGAGGGACTGCGCGAGCGGTCGCAAAGCAATCTGCTGGCCACCGTGCCCACCGCTTTGCAGCGCGCGGGAGACTTCTCGCAAACGCTCAATGCCGTCGGCGCGCAGATTGCGATCTATGACCCGGTGACCACCACACGCTCCGGCTCCGGCTTCGTGCGGCAGAGTTTCCCCGGCAACGCGATTCCGGCCTCGCGCATCGATCCGGTGGCGCGCAACGTAGTCAAGTACTATCCCCTGCCGAACCTGGCCGGCGATCCCAACACGGGGGCGAACAACCTTACGCTGCCCGGAACGGCGCCCACTGACAGCAATCAAATCGATGTCAAGGGCGACGAGAACATCAATGAGCGCAACCGCTTCTTCGTGCGGGTCTCGCACCGCAATTACGATCTGCCGCCACCCACCCGGTTCCCCGCCGAACTTCGAGTGGCTGAAGGAGGATCGTACCAACCTCAGATCTCCAATAATGCCGCTTTCGATTACACCTACACTCCGCGGCCCACTCTGTTGGTGGACTTTCGTTACGGTTTCGGCCGGACCCTGCTCAAGTTCAGCCCGCTCAGCGACGGATTCGACCCCACGCAACTGGGCCTGCCAGCCTATATCGGCGGCAACGCCGACCGCCTGTACTTTCCCGGCTTTTCGCCGGCCGGATACCTCGCGCTGGGAGCCAATTCATTCTTCCGGCGCAACGCGTTCGAAACGCACAACTGGAGTCTCAACAACAGCAAGGTACTCACCGGGCACCTTTTGAAGTTCGGCTTCGAAGCCCGGCTCGTGCGGGTGAACAACACCGAGGCGTCGAGCGCGGTGGGGGCGTTCAACTTCGGCCGCAACTTTACCCAAGGCCCCGACCCCAACCGAGCAACCACGACGGCGGGCGACGGGATGGCTTCGTTCCTGGTCGGCGTCGGCGACGGAACCCTGACCAAGTGCTTCAAGTGCGTCTCGACGCAGAGCACTTATTGGGGCTGGTATTTTTCCGACGACTGGAAGGCCACCGGCACGCTGACTCTCAACCTGGGCATCCGTTACGAACTCGAGATCCCGCGGCACGAACGGTACAACCGCGTCAACGTATTCAATCCCGATGTGCCGTCGCCGCTGGCCGGCCCGGCCGGGCTGCCCAACCTCAAAGGCGGACTCGAGTTCGCGGGTGTGGAGGGACGGAGCTCACAACAGTTCCCCGCCGACCGGAACAACTTCGCCCCGCGCTTCGGCTTCGCCTACCAGGCGCAGAAGAACACCGTTTTGCGCGCCGGCTTCGGCATATTCTACGCCCCCTCCCTGCGCGCGGCGGGCGGCACTGTGGGGAACTTCGGGTACCGCAGCGATACGACGTACGTGGGCAGCCAGGACGGGGTGACACCCACCGACTATCTGCGCAATCCGTTCCCGGACGGTTTCACGCCCCAGGTCGGCAGCTCGCAAGGCCTGCTCACCGCGGCAGGCTCGTCCATCAGCGCGTCTCTCAAGGGCGATAACGTGGTGCCCTACAGCGAGAACTGGAGCTTCAACATTCAGCAGCAACTCCGCGGAAATCTGCTGGTCGAGCTGGGCTACGTGGGCACGCACGCGCTGCACATCACGGACACCGGAGAGGGCACGGCCAACCTGAACCAGTTGCGGCCGGAGCAACTGACGCTGGGCAGCCAGCTCCAGCAGCAGGTGAAGAACCGGTTCTACGGGCTCATCACCGGCGGTTCGCTGGCCACCGCCACGGTTCCCCAGAGCTTCTTGCTGCGCCCGTTCCCGCAATTCACCACCGTGAACCCGCTTTACAAGACCGGCGGCTCCTCCATCTATCACTCTTTGCAGCTCAAGGTGGAAAAACGCTTCAGTTCGGGTTTCAACGTGCTGCTTTCCTATACCGACGGCAAACTGCTGGATGATTTCTCGATCATCTCGAACGTGGGCCGCAACGCGAATATCCAGAACATTTATGACCGCCGGTCGGAGTGGTCCATCAGCGCCAACGACGTTTCCCAGCGCCTGGTGGCCAGCTTCGTGTACGAGTTGCCGTTCGGCCGCGGGCACGCCGTCGGTTCCGAGTGGAGCCGCCCCCTCAACGCGCTCCTCGGCGGCTGGCAAACCAACGGCATCCTGACCTTGCAGACGGGCCAGCCGCTGGCCCTCAGCACCCAGAATACGTCGAACGCCGGCGGCAACGTACTGCGTCCGAACAGCACCGGCAAGAGCGCCAGATTGGACGGCCCCACGGGCGACCGATTGAACCGCTACTTCGATACGACCGTGTTTACGCAGCCGGCCCCGTTCACTTTCGGCAACACGGCGCGCACTTTGCCAGACGTGCGCGGCCCGGGCGCCAGGAACCTGGATTTCTCGCTTTTCAAGAACTTCGCGCTGACCGAGAAGATCGCGTTGCAGTTCCGCGCGGAATCGTTCAACCTGAGCAATACGCCGGTGTTCGGCTTTCCCAACCAGGGCCTGAACAACGTCAGTTTCGGCCGGATCAGCGGGACCGCAAGCGACCCCCGGCAGATCCAATTCGGCCTGAAATTGTTGTACTGACAGGAACGGATCGAGACTTGGACCAGGGGGCTGGGCATCGCCCGGCCCTCTGAACTGTGGGAAGGGAAGGTGTCTGATATGACCAGAAGGACTTTTCTGCATGCCGCCGGAACCGCTCCTGCCGTTGCCGGCGCTCCCCTGGCTTCGCGCCCCAACGTTCTGATGATTATGTTCGACCAGTGGCGATTCGATTGCTTGGGCGCCCATGGCAATCGTCTGATCCGGACTCCGAATCTGGACCATCTTGCCGCCCGGTCGGCGAACTTCACCAACGCCTTCATCCAGGCGCCTGTCTGCGTTCCATCGCGCATCAGCTACTTCACGGGCCGCTATCCTCACTCCCATCGCAATCGGGTCAACTACACCCCCTACACCCAGACAGAACCCATGATGCAGCGCATCCTGCAAGGTTCCGGTTTCCGCACCGGGAGCGTCGGAAAGCTTCACTTCTCCCCGCCCACCGTCGAGCATGCCCGCCAGACCGGCTTCGACCAGGTGCTGCTGGACGATGGCATCGACCGGACCGACCCCTATTCCGATTACGTCCAGTGGCGCAAGGAGCACGACCCGAAAGCAAACGTGCCCTACCAGCGGACTGTCAAGGGTCCCGCTCCCGGCAAGAATCCGTTCCGCGCCATCATCGGCAAGGACTATACTCCCACCGCATGGACCGGCACGGAGACTCGCCGCACGCTGCGCAACTTCGCCGCCGCTCCCGAGCCCTTCTTCCTGTTCTCATCGTTCTTCAAGCCCCACGCCCCGTACACGATCCCGGCGCCTTATGACTCCCTGTATGACCACATCGAGATCCCGCTACCGCGCCCGGTGGATCTGGGTTATATCCGTCAGCTCCCGCCGCCTGTCCAGAAAATGATTCTGCGGTTCACCCCTCAATACGATACCGATCGGAACCGGTTGCAGTGGATGTACAGGAGCTACTACGCCGCCGTGACCATGCTCGACGACGAGGTCGGGGCCATCCTCGACACGCTGCAGCAGTCGGGCAAAGCGGATCAGACGATTGTCCTGGTGGTGACCGACCACGGCGACCAGATGCTCGAACACGGCCTGTTCGGGAAGAACGTCTTTTTCGAATCCTCCGTGCATGTTCCGATGATGGTGTGCTGGCCCGGACACGTGAGACCCGGCACGTACGTCGAGATGGTGGAATCCGTGGACGTCCTGCCGACCCTTGTGGAGTTGTGCGGCCTGACCGTGCCGGAGTGCGTGCAAGGAAACAGTTTCGCCCCGCTAATAGCCGGCGATCGCAGCCGCTACTCCTCCCGGGAGATGGTGTTCGCTGAGAACGTGATGCCAGAGGTGATCACCAACGGAGATAGCGGCTATTCCTTCGTACCCGGAAAGGGCGTCGACAGCATCCGGCACCCCGACGGCAAGATGGTCCGGACCAAACGCTGGAAATTGAACTACTACCCCGGAAACGGTGGTGAGCTGTACGACCTCGATGCCGATCCCGGAGAATGGAACAACCTGTATCGCCACCCGGACCACCGCTCGCTGGTAAACGACCTGAAAGGCCAAATCCTGGACTGGCTCATCACGGCCGACGAAAACGACCAGATTGCGCGCCGGTGGCTGATTTAGCGTGGTGTGTTACGCTCGTCTTGATGCAGCTCTGCGACATTTTCCTGGGTTTGGGCGACGAATCGTTTGCTGCGCTACTGCGCGGCGTTTCCATGGGCAAGCTCCGAACCTATCAATTAGTTGATCGCATGAAGGCCCGGGCGCACATGGCCAAGCTGAACTCGGAATCCCTGCGCAAGGCCGCCCCCCGGCTTTGGGTGCGCCTGGAAGCGCGCGAAGAAGACGTGGCCCAGGACGTGGCGCAAGCCATCCTGGTTTCGCAGCTCGGCCTGATCGTCGCGGTCCTCAACTTCTTGGGCGTGCCTCACGACGACGGTTTCTTTCAGAAGGACATCGACGCCAGCCAGTACCTGACCGACGGCTGGCAACAGCGCGCGTGGGACCACTTCAGCGCCGAGTTCCCTCGCCCCGCCCTGCTGTTCTACATCAACCACCTGGCCTGGGAGCTGGCCAAGGCCGAAACGGTCTTCACTCCCGCCGCGTAGCGCGCGGTAAACTAATGGTTTTGGTGAATCATGAGTAATCTTGTCGTGTTGGGCGCTCAGTGGGGCGATGAAGGCAAGGGCAAGGTCGTCGATCTGCTCAGCGAGCGGTTCCAGGTGGTGGCGCGCTACCAGGGCGGGCATAATGCCGGCCACACGGTGTACATCGGCGAGCGCAAGTTCGTCCTCAAACTCATCCCCAGCGGCGTCCTGCGGCCCGGCGTCCGGGCGGTGATCGGCAACGGCGTGGTGATCGATCCGGCGGCGCTGCTGGAAGAGATCGACGCCCTCGAGGCGGCGGGGATCGATGTCCGCGGGCAACTGTGCATCAGCAACCGCGCCCACGTCATCTTCCCTTTCCACCGCATGGTGGAGCGGGTCAGCGAAGGGCGCCCGGACCGCGTGGCCATCGGCACCACCTCGCGCGGCATCGGCCCCTGCTACGAGGACAAGATCGCCCGCCGCGGCATCCGCATGGCCGACCTGGTGGATCCCGAGAGCCTGGCCACGCTCTACCGCTCGCTCGCCGAAGATAAGAACACGACCGCCCGCGCTTTCGGCGTGGGGGAGGAGTTCGACTACGACGGCATCCTGGCCCGCTACCGTGCGATGGCGGACCGCCTCCGCCCGCTGGTTTGCGACACGGCCAAACTGCTCAACGATGCCATCGGCCAGGGTCAGAACATTCTGTTCGAAGGCGCCCAGGGCACGATGCTGGACGTAGACCACGGCAGCTACCCGTTCGTCACGTCGTCGAGCGCGGCCGCCGGCGGCGCCTCGGTGGGCACCGGAATTCCGCCCACGCGCATCCACGGCGTGCTCGGAGTTTCCAAGGCTTACATCACGCGCGTCGGCGGCGGCCCGTTTCCCACCGAGCAGGACAATCCAGCGGGCGAGCGCCTGCGCAAAGCCGGCAATGAGTACGGCGCCGTCACCGGCCGCCCGCGCCGCTGCGGCTGGTTCGACGTGCCGTTGCTGCGCTACACGGGCATGGTGAACGGCTTCGACAGCCTGATCATTACCAAACTGGACGTGCTGGACGAACTGGACCGGATCCCGGTTTGCGTGGCCTACCGCGTCGGCGGCCGGACGGTGGACTCGATGCCCGCCACCCAGCGCGAGATCGACCTGATCGAACCGGTCTACGAGGAACTGCCGGGCTGGAAGTGTTCCACCCGCGGTATCAGCCAGTGGGAAAGCCTCCCGCCGCGTGCGAAAGACTATCTGAAGTTTCTGGAAGAGCGGACCGGCATAGAAGCCGGCTGCATCTCCACCGGCCCCGAGCGCAACGAAACCATGATCCTCCCCAACTCCGCCCTCGCCCGCCTTCTCAAAATGGGGACAGCCTGATCTACCCGGGTTTTTGGCGGGCAGGGTGGCGCCCGGCGCCTCCCTGCCCCAGCGGCTACTTGCGGCCGCGGCGCTGTCCGGCGCCCGTTCCGCCGCCGGTGCCCGGCTCGTGCTGTGGCCCGGAGCCATCCTGTTTGCCGAGCTTCTTGCCCTTGCGCTGACCCTGCCGATCCCCTTGACCGGGTACCGGCGCGGGAGCGCTCTGCGCGGGAACCACCACCGAACCCGCGGTCATCACGAACAGTGTGGCGATTGCCAAGTGCGTCTTTTTCATCGATCAGGTCTCCTTTCCGACCTCGCTTTGCTAAAGGGCACATCGAATGCCACAGGCCGCTTCCAGCAATTGCAGTCACTTAGCGGACGCCGCGCCCCGCGCCCCGTGCAAACTCCGCGCGGCCCCGTGCACGCTCTGCGCGAGGCGGTAACATCCGATGACGGGAGGCGTTGGTCACGATGGTTGTGAAAGCGGGACAGGCAGCGAGCCTGTCGGAATGAAACTGTTTTCGACCAAGAATCAACAACTTACAGGCCATGCCGTGCTCGTAAGTTGTTGATTCTACGTTCGAGAAAATCCATCTCCGACAAGCTGGGTGCCTGTCCCGATTTTTTCACGGCCGATCAGGGAGCGTTTGTACCACTTTCTAATCGCGGCCAGAATTCCGCAGTGCGGAAATATCGCTCGAGTTCGGCCCTCCGGCAGTCCTCGCTCCAGCCCAGTTCCCCGGCCGCCCACTGAGATGCCAGCTCGGCGACGTTCCTGTCGCGGGCGTGATAGTAGTGCCACGACGTGCGCCGCAGCAAAAGATCGTCCAGGTGCACCACCCACTCGCGGCGGCAACAATGCTCCACCACCGCGCACTCCACAGGCGGCGGCAACACGCCGCTATAGCGGACTTCGGCGCTTTCCAGCAGCGGAAACCGGGCGGTCGCCGAACGCGGCAGGCCGGCTTTGAGGAAGCGGCCCGCGCGGTCCACGGCCTGTTCGGCCATCCGCCGGTAGGTGGTCAGCTTGCCGCCGGCGATGTCGAACCAGCCCGGCTGGGGCATGCGGATCACGTGCGCGCGGGAGATGTCGGAGGGCGCGCCCGCCGCCTCGTGCCGGGGCGCGATCAGCGGCCGGATGCCGGCCCACGCCGAGATCACGTCTTCCGGGCCCAGGGCGGCGTTCGGAAATCCGCGGTTGACCACCTTCAGGATGTAATCGATATCCGCCGCGCCGGTGCGCACGGCGGCCGGGTCTCCGGTGTAGTCGGTGTCGGTGGTGCCCAGGATTGCGCGCTCCCCCCAGGGGATCACGAACAGGATGCGCGGGCCCTCGGAAAGCACCACGGCGCCCTCCACCGGCAGGCGCGCGCGATCAATCACCAGGTGCACGCCCTTGGTCAGCCGCAGGCGGAGATCGCTTTGCGGGAAGCCGGCGGCCCAGGCGCCCGCGGCGTTCACCACCACGCGCGCGCGGATCTGAGCTTCGCCGCCGCCAATGCGGTCCCGCAACCGGCAGGTCCATCCTCCCCGGGACTCCGCGGCGCTCTCAAACGAGGTGTAGTTCAGCACCTCGGCGCCGGCGAGAGAGGCCGAGCGCAGCGTGTCGATCGCCAGCCGGGCGTCGTTGGTCAGCGCGTCGAAGTAGCGCACCCCGCCGGTCAGGCCTTCGGGCCGCAGACCGGGCGCCTGCCTTAGCATCCCGCGGCGGCCGTAGCTGGCCGGCGAGCCCAGGTTGCGGCCGCCGCACAGCAGACCGTACACCAGCACCCCGGCCGAAAGCATCCAGCGCGGCCAGGGGTCGCCCTTCCACACCGGGAAGTAAAACGGCAGCGGCTCGGACAGGTGCGGCGCAAGCCGTCGCAGCCGCATTTTCTCGGTGCTGGCCTCCCACACCAGGCCCAGACGGCCCTGGCCCAGGTAGCGCAGCCCGCCGTGCAGCAGGCGCGACGACCGGCTGCTGGTTCCCGAGGCGAAGTCGGACTGCTCGACCAGCAGAATGCGCAAGCCCCGCAGCGCGGCGTCGCGCGCCACTCCCGCGCCCACGATACCGCCGCCGATCACCAGCAGATCGCAGGGCGCCGATCCCCGCGCGGCCAGCCGGCTGAGCGATAGTTGGCTCATGAAAGACGTCCGCCCTCCAGTGGCGGCGTGGCCATTTTAGCGCAGGCGGCGCGCCCGGAGCCGAACTGTCGTATGATGAGGTCGTGCGTATAACCGTCGAAGTGCTTGTCTCCGGGCAGGCCCGGCCGCCGGTTGGCGCCCCGGTCCTGGTCCAGGTGCGGGATACCGCGTTGCAGGACGCCCCGGCGAGAATTCTCGCCGCAGCCCGCGGAGTGGTCGAAGGCCCCTCCTCCGCCGCGCTCGCAATCGTCCGCTTCGACCTTTACGAAACCGGCGCCGAACTCACGGTCTGGGCCCACGTGGATGTCGATGGCGACGGCCGAGTCAGTTCGGGCGACTACATCACCACCCAAAGCTACCCCCTGCCCGCCGGCCCGGAACCCCGGCTGCGGGTGGCGGTGGTCCGGGTTTAGGCCCGCGCCGAAGGGTCCGCCAGCCAGTCCGCCACCGCGCGGGCGATGGGCTGGCTGGTGCGTTCCTCGATGAACAGGAACTCCCCGGCGGTGTTGATCTCCAGGAACACGTACTCGCCCTCGGGCGTGCGGCGCAGGTCGATGGCGCCGTATACCAGGCCCAGGCGGTCCATCAGCGCCAGCAGCCGTTCGGACACCGCGGGCGGAAGTTCGGCGGCCTCGGTGCGCGCCTGACCTAGGGACATGCGAAAGTCCACCGGGTAGTCGGTGGCTCGGGCGTCGATGGCGGCGGCGAAAATCTTGCGGCCCACCACGGTGACGCGCAGGTCGGCGGCGGCCTCGATGTACTCCTGGAAAATGACCGGCGCCAGGCGCACGTGTTCCAGCTTCTCGAGGTCCTCCGCGCCGACCAGACGCGTCTCCCGCCAGATCGCATGGGTGCAGGAAAAGGTCTTGAAGACCGTCCGCCCCAAACCCTGCTGGTCGATGAAGGCGCGCGCGGCTTGCGTGTCGGAAGTAATCAGCGTGCGCGGAATCCGCAAGCCCAGACCGGAAGCGATTTTGAGTTGCAGGGCCTTGCGGCCGGCCACCTCGTCCCGCGCCGGGGGGTTCATCCAGGGCGCGTCGATCAACTGCCACAGGCCGTTGATCGCCTCCTGCCACTCGTTGTGGGTGAAAGCGTAGACGTCGGAATCCGTCACGGCGGCGAGGTTCGGCGTCTGCGGCCGCCGCCACCAGACGGACCGGGCGCGGGTGAGATCGAACACACCCGCGCCCTCCACCGCGTAGTCCAGGCGTTCCACATGGCTATCCTGGTAGCCCACGCTCAAACTGGCCCGGTGCGGGAAGTCCGACAAGTCCAGCAAAAGCACCGGTTGTCCGTCGCCGCGCAGAAGATCCCCCACGCGCCCGGCGTGGGGGTCCTGGGGGTGCGAAATGATTACGATCACGGCGTTCGCTTAACTGGACGCCTGATCGTGCTCGTCCAGCGCCTTCCTCAGCAGCGCGGCCGTCTCGTCATACTGCTGCTGGAGCGACTGGCAGTTTACTTCGGCCTGGGTCAGCGCTTCGGCGATGGTCTGCAACCGGATATCCAGTTGCGTCACGACATCCGCCGTGCCACCGCCCCCCTCGGTGCCCGCGGCCGGCGCTTGGTGCACCGTCGTCACGGCAAATGGAACCGCGCCGCCGGGTCGGACCACACCGGGCTGAACGATGCCCGGTTGGAGCACACCGGGTTGAACCACAACGCCCAGGCCGGGGTTGATGACGTCCCCGGCGCCTTTGAGCACGCCCGGATCCAGAGCCGCGTCCTTGATGGCGTCCTTGGCCACCTCCTTGACCCGGTCCTTCAGCATTTCCTTCCGGGTGTCGGCAACCAGTTCCTTCCGCGTGTCGAGCCGGACGTCCTTGACCATCTCCTTCCGGGTGTCCCAAGGGACGTCCTTTCTGACGTCTTTCACGCCTTCCTTCAGGATCTTGAGGGGGCACAACGAATTGGCGGCCGCGATGTCGCCCGCGCTGAGCGCCGCGCGCTGCCCGATCTGCGCGGCGGCATCGACCGGCGTGATGGTGTCGCTGCCGTCCACCGAGAACGCGTTGCGCGGATAGTGCATGATCGAGCCGTAGTCGTACGCCCCCACATCGTCGCCATCGGTGATGTGCTGGTTGAAGTTGTGCTCCAGACCCGCCTGGATCTTGTCCCAGTGAATGGTGATAAAGGTGTCGCGATCCTCCCGGCTCTGCTCGTGCCACAACCCGATCACATGACCGATCTCGTGAATCGTGTTGCCGGTGCTGCACCCGCTGCCCAGGTTCACGAACTGCTGCCCTCCCTGGCGTCCGACCGAGGACGAGCACCCGCTCGAAGGCCGGAAGGTCACCCAGTCCGGGTGCTGGGCCGCGTTGCCCGCGTTCCTCAGAATGAAGCGGTACCGGGTGTTGGCTTCCCAATGGGCGATTGCGTCGGTGACCCGATTCTGGCTGGGCAGGGCGGGATCGATATCGTACGGAATCTGGCAGTTGGCCCAACGGAATTGCGCGCCGGTGCGCACCACTCCCATGGCCACTTCGCCGCCCCCCGCCTGACGAAGCACGTCGGTCTGCCCGCTGACCTGATCCACTGTGCCGAGAACGATATCTCCTTCGAAGATCGCCTGTTCCTCGATCACGGAATACTGTACCGCTTTGATCCCGAAGGTCGCCCCCAGGATCAGTCCGGTACGAACGTTACTGCTGGAACGAAACTCTCCAGCACCTACGGTGCCCGCCGGGTCCGCTGCCTTGGCGGGTTCTTTTCCCTTTTGTGCCATTGCATCTCCTCCGTTATACAGACTTGTCTGTAAGAATACCCCAAGTTAGGTACCGAGGAAAAGACTATTTTGTTAAACAAACGTGGTTTCGGGCAAGGGCTTGTGTCAGACGTATGTAAATCACGAGCGGAGTTTCGGGGATCTTACTCGATTGGAGTAAGCGTGACCTTCTCAAGCGTCATGGCGGCGCTGCCCTGCACCTTCGCCCGCACCCGCAGCTTCTGCTCGCCGGCGGCCAGAAGCACTTCTCCCAGGGGATGGCTCTGGAAGACCCACTCGCCGCCGGTGTTCCGCACCTTGCCGGGGAGCGCCGCCTTGCCCGCCAGGACCTCGAAGCCGGCTCCCGCCCCCCCGCGTGCTCCGCCATAGCTCACCTCCACCCGGTAGCGGCCGCCGCGAGGCACTTGAAAGGTCCAGGCCGGGACGTCGTCGGAACGGCTCCAGTTAATGAGGAAGACGTGGCCCAGGGCGTTCTCGAGCTTGGCCCGCTGCTCGAAGCGGGTTTCGATCTCGCAGCTTTCCACCCCCAGGCGGACGACGCCCTTCCGGTCCGGGCGGATGACGTACGGCACCGTGACCGGCGCGCCGTCCAGACGCAGCACGACGACGCTGGCGGTCTCGTCGGGCGCCTCGGCCGGCAGCGACACGACCATGTCGTCGCCCTCCCGGCGCGTGGCCAGCCTGTTGCCGGGCGCCGCGAGCAGGTGCGCCGAATGGACCAGGTTCTTCAGACCCGGCACGCGCAGGCTTCCGCCAGCGGGCCACTCGAAGACGTGCAGGTACAGATTAGATCCCTTGGTTGTGGCGCGACCGAAGAAAGGAAGGCGCGAGAACGGGCTGGCCGTGGTTCCGTAAATCGCCTCGCCGTTGACTTTCATCCAGCGGCCCATCGCCTCCAGGCGGGTCACGAATTCGTCCTGGATCCTGCCGTCCGGGGTGGGCCCCACGTTCAACAGCAGGTTACCGCCCTTGCTGACGACCTCGATCAGCATGCGCACCAGCTCGCGCGTGGTTTTGAACTCGGTCTCGTACTTGTTGTAACCCCAACTGTCGCGGTTGATGGTGACGCAGGCTTCCCAGAGGATGGGCTTGCCCGCGGGGTCCTTCATGCCGGTGGCGGGAACGAATTGCTCGGGCGTGCCGAAATCGGCACGGTTGCCCGGGGCGCGTTCGTACAGCCGGTCGTTGATCAGGCAATTGGGCTGCAAGCCCAGGATGAAATCGTAAATCTCGTCGTCGCGCTTCAGGTCGCGCAGGGTATGCTCCCACTCGCCGTCGAACCAGAGCATGGCCACATCCCCGTACCCGGTGAGCAGCTCGCGGATCTGGGCCTTCATGAAGTCGATGTAGCGGTTGTTGTCGCCACCGGCTTTCGGGTCGGGGTATTCCCAGGCCCGCCGGGGCCGGTAGTCGGGGTGATGCCAGTCCATGATGGAGTGGTAGAAGCCCAGGCGCATGTCCTTCTTGCGCGCCGCCTCGGCCAGCATTTTGAGCGGGTCGCCCGGATACGGCGTGATCTCGATGTCGTAGTCGCTCACGCGGCTGCGCCAGATGGCAAAGCCGTCATGGTGCTTGGAGGTGATGACCATGTACTTGCACCCGGCGTGGCCGGCGATTTCCACCCACCGGTTCGGATCGTAGTGGATCGGGTTGAAGCGGCGGGCGTACTGGTCGTAGCCGGCTTGCGGGATCTGAAATCGGTGGCGCGCCCACTCGTGGCGTCCGATCACCGAATAGGCGCCCCAGTGCAGGAACATCCCGAACTTGGCTTGCTGAAACCACTCGGTGCGGCGTTCCCTGGGGAGCGGGGGCTGCGAAGGCTGGGCTGAGACCAGGGCGGCCGGCAGCAGGACGAAGGCGAGAAGGCGGCTGTTCATGGCTGACGCTGCCATTCTACCCGGCAGCCGTCCGCCGCCGCTATTCAGGTGGCCTGTTTCTTGCCAAACAGCGAGTAGCGGGCCGGAAGGACCGAGAAGTACTCGACGAATCGCTTGCCCTTGTCTTCTTCTTTCGGCTTTTCCAGCAGCGACTGGGCCAGCTTGGAGAACTGCTTGCCAAGTTCCGTGGCGGGATCGACGTGCCGCCCGTCGGTAAGCGCCCGGTGCACCCCCATGTAGTCGTTGGGGAATGTGTTGTGAACCGGCAGTCCCAGGAGGCTTTCCACCTGCTCGGCCGAGATAATGCTTCGCTTCTGCGCCCGGTTGAGCAGCACGCTGATGCGCCCGCCCAGGTCCAGCGAGTTTAAGTAGTGGACCTTCTCGCGCGCCAGGTGCAGCGCCGGAATCTCCGGCGTGCATACCAGGAAGATCCGTTTGGACTCGTGCATGACCTCAATGGAGTATTTTTCCATGTTGCCGGAAAGGTCGACGCAGACCGCCCCGTAGTTGCGGCGTACGAACTCGATCAGGTGACGGATCTGGGCCGCTTCGGCGCGAAAACCGGGGTTCATCTTGCCGGCGTGCAGCACGTCCAGGCCGCCCAGGCTGGCGACCAGTTGCGGCCACAGGTTCTCGTCCATGTGCGCGGCGTGCTCCACCGCGTCCACCAGCGAGTACGCCGTGTCGAGCTTGAGCATGAACCGCTGCATGCCGCAGTTCATGTCGAAATCGGCCAGCAGCACGTTCGCATTCGGTTCGCGGGCCAGGGCGCTGGCGATGTTCAGCGCAATCGTCGAGGTCCCCACCCCCGCCTTGGCGGGAAGGAAGCTGAACACCATGTCGGTGGAATCCACCGACAGGGGTCTTTTCTCGGCCGCTTCGCGCAACCGCCCCACCAGGTCGAAGACCGACTGCCGGTTGAAGGGCGGCGCCAGGAATTCGCGCACGCCGGCGCGCATCAGTTCCAGCAGCACGGGCGGGTCGCAGGCACGGTTCACCGCCACATACTGGACCCCGGGATAGGCCGCCGCCACCTCACCGATCAACTCCAGCGCCTTGGCCAGGTCCTGAATCCCCACGAAAATGACGTCGGGCGCCTGGGCGCGCATCACCCGGGTCAGGTCCAGAGCGGTCGGATACCGCTCCACCCGCCGGGTAATGCCGACCGATCCCAGTTCATAGAACAGGTCCTCGAGTTGTTCGCCCAATTGCTGGTCGGGTGAGATAATTATGGCGCGCAGCATGGCCGCTTCACTCCTCCCTTAACAGTACGGCCATCCGATGAACCTCGAAAAGCCGAGTTCTCCCTCAACTGAGGGAGAGAATCTACTTAGAACTGAGCCGAAGACCCTACGCCGCACTGGGGCAGAAGCCTCAGCCCCCGGGCGGTTCTGCTACCGCCGGGGAATGCGGATGAGCACCCAGGCGATGGCGGCGAAGGCCGCCAGCGAGAGCCAGCCGCCCAGGGCCGGGAAGAAGGCGAACTGGTCCGATCCGCTCATCAACCGGGTCAGCGACGACAGGCCCGAGACGTAGGTCACCGCCAGCAGAATGCCCACAATCGCCTCGCCCGCGATCAGGCCGGAGGCCAGCAGCGTACCCTTCTCCTCCTCCGCTCCGACGCGGTCGGCAATCCAGCGAATCGCGCCGCCCACGAAAATCGCCGACGAAGTTTCGAAGGGCAGGTACATGCCCACGGCGATGAGCATGGGCGCGCGCGCGCCGCACAGAATCAGCGCCATGGCGAAGGCCGCTCCGATGGCCAGCAGTCCCCAGGCCATCTGCCCGCCC
>JACQZT010000035.1 GCA_016213755.1 Acidobacteriota bacterium
ATTCATGGAAGCCTCAGGCTACCTGAATGGCCTCGATCCTTACCCGGAGCGCGTCGTCTCCTCTTCGGACTTCCCACAGCGCTTCTCGGTCAGCAGTATCTATGAGCTCCCGTTCGGCAAAGGGAAACGGTTCTTCGGGTCCTTCACGCGTGCTGGCGACAAGATCGCCGGCGGCTGGCAGGTGCAGGGCGTCTACACCGGCCAGAGCGGTCAGGCGCTCGGCTTCGGCACCTCCATCTTCACCGGCGACATCAAGGCCGTGCCGCTGCCCAAAGACCAACGGACGGCGGATCGCTGGTTCAATATCAATGCGGGTTTCGAGCGCAGCTCTTCCAGAGCGTTGTCCTTTAACTACCGGACCCTGAATTCCCGCTTCAGCGGCTTCCGAGGCGACGGCATTAACCAGTGGAACCTCTCGGTGATCAAGAACACCAGGATCGGCGAGTCGAAGACCGTGCAGTTCCGCGCCGAGGGCATCAACGCGCTCAACCACGTTATGTTTCTCAATCCGAATACCAACCCCACCAGCGGCGGTTTCGGCACCATCACCGACGAAAAGAGCTCGGGCCGCGCCATCCAACTGGGCCTGAAATTCCTCTGGTAGGCAGGCGCTTGTGCTCGCCATTGTTCTCGCTTCCGCGGCGCTTCTCAACCAGGGCTCAGCGGCTACCTGGGAGCTGAAGAATACCGCGCTGACGGCCCGGGTGGAGTTCGCTCCTGGCCAGGGTGTGGCGCTGACTTCGCTGGTGTCGCGGTCCGGGATCCAATATGCCGGCTCCCGAACGCCGGCCCGCCTGTTCGACATGAAGGTGCGCGTGGAACGGCACGCACCGCCGCCCAATGGACGCAATCCGCCGCTGGTGAACGAGGTGATCGAGAAGAAGGAGCACGTGCTGGACGGCGGGAGCGGCTGGAACCTGCTGGGCGCGGAGACGAGTGAACGCGACGGCACGCACCTTCAGATGCGGCTCGGAATGTCGGAGCCTGCCGTTGAGGTGGTGCTGCACCTGCGCCTCCGGCCGGGAGCCAGCCCGCTGGAGGTCTGGTACGAGGTCCGGAACCTCGGCAAGTGGACCATGTTTTTGGACCGTTTCGACAGCTTCAACTTCCCGCTGGCCAACAAGCCGCTGGAGAACTCCGCGATTTACTCCGTCCGCAAGGGCACGACGCTCACCAACGTGCTGCACCTGGAAACCAAGCCCATCGGCGGCTATCGAATGAAGATCGGGCCCGTGCGCGATCGCGACGCCGAGGAGTTCGTGCCGTGGTTTTCGATCCAGCGCCCCGGAGATGCCGGCGGGATCTACGGCGGGTGGGCCTTCTCGGCCTTCGGCGAGATTGTGTTCCGCCCCAGTGCGGCCGGGTTCCGGATTACCGGCGGACTGGACTCCGGGCAACTGTCGATTCCCGTGGAACCCGGCGAGACCAAACCCGCTCCAATGGGCTTCCTCGGCGCCTATGAGGGAGGGCTTGACGACGGCGCCAACCAACTGCACCGCTACCTGGAACGCTGGCTGGCGCCGCGCGCCGGCGTCGAACTGCCGCTGGTCAACTACAACACCTGGACCGCGGTGGGCATGAATGTCACTGAGCGAAACATGCTGGAGCACATCCGCATGGCCAAAGATCTGGGCTGCGAACTGTTTCACATCGACGCGGGCTGGCATCCCAAAGCCGCCGAGTGGACGCCGGACCCGGTGCGTCTGCCGCGCGGGTTGCTGCCCATCCGCGACGCCGCGCGCGAGGCCGGTCTCAAGTTCGGCCTGTGGGTGGCGTTCACGCAGGCGGGGCCGGCCCTGGTGCGCCGGCAGCCCGAGTGGCTCACGGCGCCCATGCCACTCAACTGGGATCCGCCCTCTTACGCCGGGCTCACGATGTGCCTGGCCTATCCGCCGGCACGCGATCACATGGCGCAGGTGCTCGAGAAGTCGGTCACGGAATTCAAACTCGACTACCTGGAGCACGATCAATCGATCCTGCAAACCTGCCGGCGCGATTTTCACGGGCACAGCCCGAATGCCGGAACGTACGAACAGACGCTGGCCTATTACCGGCTTCACGAGGACCTGCTGCGCCGCCACCCGGACCTGCTTCTCGAGAACTGCATGGGCGGCGGGAACATCCTGGACTTCGGCGTGTTGCAGCGTTTTCACCTCTTTTCGCTCACCGACCTGTACGACCCGCTGGGCAACCGTCAGGCCATCTACGGCGCTACGTTTCCGTTTCCCGCCCGCTACGGCGAGGGCTATATGAAGGAGGCGGAAGGGGTCTCCTACCACTACCAGTTCCGCAGCTACATGATGGGCTACTGGTCGCTCTCGGCGGACACCACCAAGTGGCCGCCGGCCAAACTTGAAGCCTGCAAGAAGGACATCGCGGCCTACAAGAAAGTCCGCTCCATCCTGCGCAACGGGAACGTATATCACATCCTGCCCCAACCGGACGGGTGGCACTGGGACGGCATGCAGTACGCGGACCCGGCCGCCGGCCGCGGTGTGGCGTTTGTGTTCCGGCCGGATAGCCCGGATTCCGCGCAGGTGATATTTCTGAAGGGCCTCGACCCAAACGCCTGCTACCGCGTGAGCTTCGAGGACACGCCCGAAACGGTTACCCGCGGGGGCAAGAGCTTGATGGAAGAAGGCCTCCGCTTGAACCTGGCCGAGCGCTTCACTTCGGCCCTGGTCCATTTGGATCGCAAATGATACCGCTATTGGCAGCCTTTCTTGCTGTAACGCAGGCAAACGTGGATGTGGCCCCCTTTGGCAAGAGGATCACGGCCCCGGACTCGGCGGGTGTCGAGTGGGGCGAGATGCGCCGCATCGCACGAGTCGAGGTGGAATTCGCGCCCGGCGCGCCGCTGCCGGCGCCGGAGAAGCTGAAGGTCGAGTATTGGCACCGCGTGTGGGACGGGCGCGCCATCCGTCGATACGTCGAACTGGGCGCCGGCGGCGTCGGCTGGGCGGCCATGGACGACTGGCACAACGGAGCCTGGAGGACCGCCGACACGCGCGCGAAGGCCGCGGGACGGACGGTGACGTTCACTTTCGCGCCCTCGAATGAGAAGGAATTCCCCAACTTGAAGCAGCCGGGCCCGGCCTACCGGGCGACGCTCAAGCTCCGTGTGATGCTCCCCGAGGGTCATCCCAAAGCGCCGGCTCTGCGCGCCTTCAGCGACGCGACCTGGCAGACTTCGAATCTCGTGATCCGCTTCGACAAACGCAAGACCTGCGACGAACCCTTGGAAGTCTATAACGGCGTGCTGGTGACCAAGCGCGCCGCGGCGGCGCCGGATGGCTGTACGCTGCGCGCGACCGTCAACTACGCCTTTAACCCCGAAGACGCCGAGACCGACCGCACCATCGTCACGGTGCGCAGCCGCGAGAATCCCTTCTCCTTCGCGGTGGACGAAGCCGAGCGCGGAGACCGGATCTACGTGAAGGATTTTGGCGTGCTGGTGACGCGCGCCACCGACCCGATCACTCTCGAGGAGCACCGGCGCATCCTCGAAGAAGGCGGCGCCAGGACCATCTATGATCGCGTCGGCGCCCTGCCCGAACAGACGCTGAAGCGCGCCTGGCAGGACATGCCCATCAAAGAGCCTTACTACTTCATCCTGGGCTGCGAGGGCGGGCGCCAGCGCTTTCGATTGCACGCCAACGGAGACCTCCAGGTGTTCTG
Source organism: Acidobacteriota bacterium (assembly GCA_016213755.1). Lineage (GTDB taxonomy): Bacteria > Acidobacteriota > Terriglobia > Bryobacterales > Bryobacteraceae > JACQZT01. The sequence goes on from JACQZT010000035.1 coordinate 3,679, forward strand.
GCCCAGCCATCCGCGGGGCAAAGGCCCCAACAACACCGGCCTGCCTTGGCCAAGCGGTATGCGGTTGCGCTTTGGGATGCCCGAGACGCGCTTCAAGGACCAGTTCCTGGCCGGCGGCTACCTGCCGATTGTCACCACGCGCTGGATCGAAGGAGATCTTCTGTATGAGCAGGAGGCGTTTGCCACACCGCTTGCAGCCGGTGTCGAAACTCCGATGCAGGCGGACGACCCGGTGGCCGCGCTGCTGCGATTCCGCATCGTCAACCAGTCGCCCGAAGCGCGGAAGGCGGCGCTGAAGTTTTCGACCGAGGCGCAGGCGCGCGGGGAGAGAACACAGCGCGCTTTCGAAACTCTGAGCGCCGATGGCGGCCGTGTCACGGGCGTCCACGAGGGGCGCCCGGCGCTGCGGTTAATCGTCGACACGCGGGGCGCGGGCCGGCTGGCGAACACCGGCTCCGGTCCGGTTTACGAGATTGAACTGGCCGACCGGCAGGAGCATACGATTATCGTCAAGGCGCCGTTTTCAGACCGGGAAAGCGGCCGCCTGAACTCGCTCGACTTCGGCCGCCAGCGCGAGCAGGTGGCGGATTTCTGGCGGCGGCGCGTGGCGGACGGCTCCGAGATCCGGACTCCCGAACCCTGGCTCAACGATTTCTACAAAGCGGCGCTCACTCACCTGCTGATCAACAGCGAGCGTGAAATCGGTTCCGACCGTTACATGGCGCGCGTCGGTTCGCTGGCCTACGGCGCCTTCGGGAACGAGTCCATCATGATGATCAGCGACCTGGACCGGCGCGGCTATTCGAAAGAAGCCGAGCGCACCCTGGAGCTGTTCCTGCACTACCAGGGGACCGTGCCGCTTCCCGGCGCATTCTCCTCGCGAAAAGGCGTGCTCTACGGGGCCGCCGGGTACGAGGCCGGCGGTTACAATCAGCACCACGGCTGGATTCTGTGGGGGCTGGCCGAGCACTGGTGGCACACGCGCGACCGCGCCTGGATGGAACGCAACGCGCCGAAGATCATCGACGCCTGCCGCTGGATCGCGAGCGAGCGCAAAACGACGCAGAAACTGGAAGCACCGGGCAAGCGCGTGCCGGAATACGGCCTGCTGCCCGCGGGATCGCTCGAAGATGTAACCGACTACTGGTTCTGGCTGTCGACGAACTGCTTTTCCTGGTGGGGGCTGAACAACGCGGCGGAGGCGCTGCGGGATTTCGGCCACCCCGAGGCCGGCGCGCTGGCCGCCGAGGCGGACCACTACCGGCAGGACATCCTCACCGCCTACACGCAAGCCGCCGTGCGCTCGCCCGTGGTGCGCCTGCGCGACGGCACGTACGTCCCCAAGTTCCCGTCCAACGTCTACACGCGCGGCCGCGCCTACGGCTGGCTGCGGGAAACGCTCGAGGGCGCCATCATGCTGCCGATTACTCGCCTGCTCGATCCGGCCAGCCGTGAAGCGCAGTGGATTCTGAAGGACTTCGAAGACAACTTGTACATCTCGGACAAGTACGGCTACTCGGTTCCGACCTTCGACCGGTTCTGGTTCTCGCGCGGCGGGTTCTCGATGCAGCCAAACCTGCTGCACGGGCCTCTGCCCTACTTCTACCGCGACGAGATCAAGCATTTCCTGCGCGCCTACTTCAATCCGTTCGCCGCCGGGTACGATCCGGGCCTGCGTTTGCTGCCCGAACATCCGCTGCCGGAACTGGGCTATCTCGGCGGCGAGCACTTCAAAACCTCCGATGAGTCGCAGTCGGCCTGTTGGCTGCGGTTGATGTTCGCGGCGGAACTGGACGGCGTGCTGCACCTGGGACGCGGCATTCCGCGCTACTGGCTGAAGGACGGCGAAACCATCGGGATTGAGAACGCCTCGACCTACTTCGGCCGGATGAGCTACCAGATGCGGTCGGAGGTTTCCGGCGGCCGGATTTCGATGACCCTCCGCGCCCCCTCGCGAACCCCGCCCAGGCAGATCCTGGTGCGGTTCCGCCACCCCGAAGAGAAACCGATCCGGAGCGTGACGGTGAACGGAGCGCCGTGGACGGAGGTGGATGCGGCCAAGGGTGAGATCCGGCTCCCCGGCCAGCTCGGCGCGCGAACCGAGATCGTGGCGGCCTACTGACTGCTCTCGTCCCCAAGAGGCGGGCCGCGAAACTCAGCGGGAGCGGGCGGGACGCGGCGGAAGCGGGGCCGGCTCCGGCTCGGGTTCGGGCGGCGGCGCGGGTTTGCGCGGACGGGAATCCAGGCGCGTGGCGATTAAGTCGTCTTTGGCTTTCTGGAACTTGGGTGTGCCGGGCTCCAAGCCCAGGGCGATCACGTCGCGATCGGAAACCTCCTGCGCGGTGGGCAGGTACTTTTGCAGGTAGTTTTTGATGCGGTCCTGAACCAGCCGCTGTGGCGATCGCAGCAGGAGGAACAGAACCTGGTCGCCCGGCGCGCGGGACAGCGCATGGTAGAGCTGGGAGGCCTTCTGGAGTTTGGCCGACTTCAGGTCGCGCTCGAGCTTCTTGCAGCGCGTTTCAAGCTTTTGCCAAAGGTCGATCTCGGGCGTGCCGAGGCCGGAATTGTTCGCCAGCACGGTCTTTTCCTTGGGAGTAAGTTTCTCGGTCAGGAAGTAAAGAAAGATGCCCAGGTTCTCCAGGTGCAAGTCCGCGCCGAAGGGGACCATCTGCTTCGCTTTGAGCAGCTTGGCCAGCCCGGCCAGGTTCAGCTTGGCTCCCGACAGGGCGGGTGCGAACAGGGTCAGCAGCTTCTCTTCGTCCAGGGCCTGCACGACCATTCCGGGGTCGGGCTCGTTGGCGATGTGGGAGAGTTCGCGCAGCAGGGACTGGGAGGGGATGTGGGATTCCATCTCCGCCAGGCGGGCGTTTTCGTACTGGCCGCGGGTCCGTTCCTCAATGGCGAAACCAAAGCGCACTTTGAAGCGAATCAGCCGCAGCAGGCGCACCGGATCGTCGTAGAGGGTGAAATTGGCGATGGCGCGCAGTTCCTTGCGCTCCAGGTCGGCCAGTCCGTTGTTCGGGTCGAGCAGCAGTCCGAGCGAGGCGCGGTTCAGGGAAAGGGCGATGGAGTTGATGGTGAAGTCGCGCGAGCGCAGATCTTCGTGGATCGTGGCGGGCACGACGTGCGGCCGGCCGGCGGGTTTCAGATACCGTTCCTCGCGGGCCATGGAGAGCGACACCGTCACGTCTCCGGGAAAGAGCAGTTCCACGGACTTGCGCAGATCGTCTGTGGACAGGATGCGCACGTCCGTGCTCTGGGCCACGGCTTTGGCCAGCTTAAGCGCGTTTCCCTCGACAGTAAAGTCCAGATCGCGAATCGGAAAGCCGCCCAGCATGTCGCGCATGGCGCCCCCGGTGAGGAACAGGCCGACACCGGTGGCAACCGATTGAACCAGGTTCACCGCCCGAGCCTGATCGGCGCTCAGGTGGCTCTCCAGCATGAACATGTAGTCGCTCATTGCATTCGCTCTCGCAACTCCAATCCGCGGGCTTCACGCCCGGGGGTGATGTTCCTCCACCGTTTTCCGAAGCCTCGACCGGGCCACATGCGTATAGATCTGAGTGGTCGAGATGTCGGCGTGCCCGAGCATGGTTTGCACCGCCCGCAAGTCCGCTCCGCCCTCCAGCAGATGAGTGGCGAAGCTGTGCCGGACCATGTGTGGCGACAACGGGCGGCCCACGCCCGCCTTCCTGCCATATTGCGCCAGCGCTTTCCAGAAGCCCTGACGTGTCAACCGGGAGCCCCGGGCGGTCACAAACAGGTACGGGCTGGCCCGGCCTTTCAGCAGCCGGTGCCGTCCCTCCTCCAGCCAGGCGCCGACCGCTTCCAGCGAGACTTCCCCGACCGGCACCAGGCGCTGCTTGCCTCCCTTGCCGAGGACCCGCACCACTCCTGCCTCGGGATTCAGGTCGGAAAGCTGCATCTGGCAGAGTTCGGAAACGCGCAAGCCGGCGGCGTACAGCAGTTCCAGCATGGCGCGATCTCGAAGACCCGTCGAACGAGCCTTGTCCGGAGCTTCGATAACACGACTGATCTCTTCTGTATTCAAATACTTAGGCAGAGTCTTCCAGTGCCTTGGCAGGATCAGGACCGCGGTCGGGTCCGCGGAGACCAGACCCTCCCGCAGAAGAAATCCGAAAAAATTGCGGAGCGTGACGAGATTTCGCGCCACGGAGCGGCCGCCGAGGCCGCGCGCATACAAAGTGTCAACGTAGCGCCGAACCCCTTCGCTTTCTGGCAGTTGGCCGCCGTCGCCGGCGCCGGCGAAGGCCGTGAAACGGGCCAGATCGCGGCCGTAGGCGGCCAGCGTATTGGCGGCCAGACCCTTCTCGACACGGCAAAAGTCGAGGAATGAGCGAACCAGCCGCAACATTAGGGCCGCGCTAGGCATCGTGCCAATGATACAATACTCGCGAAATTGTTTGAAGGAAGTGTCGGCCGGGAGGGCGGCTTTTGAGCGGTTCGACGAGCAAAAAGGTCGTGATCACGCGATTCGACCGAGAACCGGTGGCCGGATTCGTGGATCCGCAAGCCTACCTGCAAACTGGCGGGGTGGAAGTCCTGAGCCCGGCGGGAAGCCTCGCGGTAGTTCCCTATGCGGACATTAAGACCGTTTGTTTTGTTAAAGATTTCGAGAACGGTGAGGCCTCCCGGGAACGCCGGCTGTTTGCCACGCGGCCCAAAACAGAAGGGCTTTGGGTGCGCATGTCGTTCCGCGATGGGGAGGTAATGGACGGACTGCTGGCCAACAACCTCCTGTTATTGGATCCCCGCGGCTTCATGGTCGCGCCCCCCGATCCCGCCTCCCGCAACCAGAAGGTGTTTGTGCCGCGCCTGGCGCTGCGGGAACTTGCGGTGGTGGGGGTGGTGGGCAGCCCGCTGCGGCGGCGCAAGCCCCAGCCGGTATCGGAGGCCCAAATCAAGCTGTTCGAATAGGGGGCCTGTCAAGCTTATGGCCGCTGACGGTCGCGGCTCGGAATCGGATACCGAACCGCGACCGTCAGGGCGCGGCGCCGGCGCTTCGGCCGGCCGGTAGAAGCTCACCCGGTTCTCTCCCTGTTTTAGGATGCGGTAGCGTTCCAATCGGTCGTACGTTTCCGCGAGGGCGAGGTGGGCGTCGTGCTGCACCAGAACCAGCGGCGGCGGGGCCGCTCCAAGCAACCGCAAAGCCTCGGCGTACTCTTCGGCCAGCCGGTAGGGCGGATCCAGGAAGACTATTTCCGCCCGGCGCCGGCCCAGGATCTTGAGGGCTTTCGTATGCAAGACTTCCGCGCGGTTCTCAATCCCCAGCGCGCGCAGGTTCGCCTGGATCACGCTCACCGCCGCGCGGCTTTGCTCGACGAGAATCGTACGCGCCGCCCCGCGGCTCAGCGCCTCCAGGCCCACGGCCCCCGTCCCGGCGTATGCGTCCAGAAACACGGCCCCTTCGATGCTCGGCGCCAGGATGTTGAACAGCGCCTCGCGCAACCGGTCCGGCGTGGGCCGGGTATCCAGGCCGGGCAGGGTCTTGAGCCGGCGGCTGCGAAACTCTCCCCCGATGATTCTCATCAGCCCACCGTCACCAGTCCGTAGCGGCGCTGCCAGTTCGTGCGCAAGTACGTTACCGCGCGCCGAAGTTCCTCATCGCCCGCCGGATGGGCCAGAAAGGCCTCAGCCTCGTGGCGCGCCAGTTCCAACAACTCCTGGTCGCGCAGGATGTTGCCGATCCGCAAAGCGGGCAGCCCGGATTGCTTTGTTCCGAAGAACTCTCCCGGCCCGCGCAGCTTCAAGTCCATCTCGGCGATATAGAACCCATCGTTCGAATCCACCATCGTGCGGATGCGCTCCCGGCCGGCGTCGTTCAGCTTGCCGGTGACCAGGACGCAGTAGCTCTGCTCGGCCCCGCGCCCCACCCGCCCGCGCAACTGGTGCAGTTGCGACAGGCCGAAACGCTCGGCCTGCTCCACCACCATCACTGTCGCGTTGGGCACGTCGACGCCGACCTCGATCACGGTGGTGGACACCAGAATCTGCGTCTCCCCGCGCTTGAAGCTCTCCATGGCGGCTTCTTTGTCCTCGCTGGAGAGCCGCCCGTGCAGCAGCCCCACCCGGCAGCCGGGGAAGACGATGTCCTTGAGATGCAGGTACATCTTCTCGGCGGCCTTCATGGCCTGCGTCTCGGACTCCTCGATCACCGGGTAGACGACGTAGGCCTGGCGGCCCGCGTCCACCTCGCGTTTGAGGGAACTCCACACCTGCTCGATGCGCTCTTCGGTGACGTGTTTGGTCTTGATCGGACGGCGCCCGGGGGGCAGTTCGTCGATCACCGAGACGTCAAGGTCGCCGTAGAGGGTGAGCGCCAGGGTGCGCGGAATGGGCGTGGCGGTCATCACCAGCACGTCGGGCTGGGTCCCCTTCTCGATCATGTGCAGGCGCTGCATGACCACGAAGCGGTGCTGCTCGTCGATGATCGCCAGCCCCAGGCGCTGAAATTCGACGTCCTCTTCGAGCAGCGCATGGGTGCCCACGGCCACCTGCACCAGGCCCGCGGCCACCAGTTTCTTGAGCTGTGTTTTCTCGCGCTGGGACTGCGATCCGACCAGCAGCGCCACCACGTAGCCCAGCTTCTGAAACAGGTTCCGAAAGTAGTAGTAATGCTGGCTGGCCAGGATCTCGGTGGGGGCCAGCACCGCCGCCTGGCAGCCATTCTCCACCGCGATGATGGCCGCCTCGGCCGCTACCAGGGTCTTGCCGCTGCCCACGTCGCCCTGCAACAGGCGGTTCATGGGGTGCGGCGCGGCCATGTCTCGCGCAATCTCGCCCAGCACGCGCTTTTGCGCCGCGGTGGGCTTGAAGGGCAGCATGGCCTTGATGCGCTCGCGCACGCGGTCGTTGAGTTCGAAAGCGATGCCGGCCGCCAGGCGCGCCTTGCTCCTTTTGAGCGTGAGGCCGCATTCCAGCCAGAAGAACTCCTCGAAGATCATGCGGATCTGCGCCTGCGAGCGGAACCCGTTCAGCAGGCGCAGGTCGGCGTCGGCGGGGGGAAAGTGAAGCTGGCGGAGGGCGCTCCATCGGTCGGGCAGTTTGAGACGCTCCCGCACGGCGCGGGGCAGGGGGTCGTCCAATGGCGGGATGCCTTCCAGCACGCGGTGCATCAGCACGCGGAACAGGCGGGTGTTGACCTTGCCTGCGGCTTCGTAGATGGGCGTCACCCGGCCGGTGTGCAGGCTGGCGTCGCCCTCTTCGTCGTCGGCCAGAATCTCGAACTCCGGGTGAAGCATGGAAAGCTCGCCCGTGAAGCTGTCGAACTCCACCTTTCCATACAGCGCCACGCGCATTCCGGGCGCTAGCACGTTGGCCAGGTAGGAGCCGTGGAACCACTTGCCTAGCAGGATGGCGCGCGAGGAGTCGCGAAAGGTGGCCTCGAACAGGCCCAGCGCGCGGCGGTGAAAAGCCGAGGCGCGCGTGGTGCGCACCTCGGCGATGACGGTAGCCATCTCGCCTGGCGCCAGTTCCTCGATGGTCTTGACGTTGCTTCGGTCTTCGTAGCGGAACGGCGCGTAGGCCAGCAGGTCTTCCACCGTGGAAAGACCTTTGGCCTGGAGCATCTCGGCGCGCGCCGGCCCGACGCCCTTGACGTACATCAAAGGTGTTTGAATGTCCACCGAGACCACTAGTGTACAATGCCGTTCATGAGACTCTCCGTCCTGCTCGTCGCCTTCACTCTGGCCGCATCCGCCCAAATCCGCCTGGGTATCGTCGGAACCGACACTTCTCACGTCTCGGTCTTCACCCGAGCCTTAAACGACCCGACATTCAAGGATCACGTTCCCGGAGCGCGCGTCGTGGCCGCCTACAAGGGCGGCAGCCCGGACATCGAATCCAGCCGCAGCCGCGTCGAAAACTACGCCAAGGAGTTGGCGGAGAAGTGGAAGGTCGAAATCGTTCCCGACATTCCGACGCTGTGCTCGAAGGTGGATGCGGTGCTCTTGGAAAGCGTGGACGGCCGCCCGCACCTGGCCCAGGCCCGCCAGATCATCGCGGCAGGCAAAGCCATGTTCATCGACAAGCCGCTGGCGGCGACGCTCGAAGACGCGCGCGAAATCGCGCGCCTGGCCAAGCAGGCCGGCGTGCCGTGGTTCAGCACTTCCAGCCTGCGCTGGAGCGAGGTGGTCACTTCGGTGAAGGGCGACGGCGCGGCCGCCGTCACCACCTGGGGCCCCGGGCCCTTCGAGGAACACCACTACCTGGAACTCGGCTGGTATGCCATCCATCCCATCGAGATGCTGTTCGCCATAATGGGAACCGGCTGCGAAGAAGTCACCCGCGTGAGCGGCGCCAGCGCCGACACCATCACTTGCCGCTGGAAAGACGGGCGGCTGGGCACGGTCAATGCCCTGCGGCCGTACGGACCCTATGGCGCCCTGGCCATGCGCGGCAAGGACGTGCTGCTTTCCCCGCCCAAGCCCGCCACCAGCTACATCCCCATGCTGCGCGAGATCGTGAAATTCTTCGAAACTCGCAAGCCGCCCGTGCCCAACGAGGAAACGCTGGAGATCTTCGCTTTCCTGGACGCCGCGCAGCGCAGCAAGGAAGCCGGCGGCAAACCCATGCGCCTGAGGTAGCCCGCCATGCGCCGACTCCTGCCGCTGGCCCTGTTCGCCCTGGTCTCGGCCGGTGCACAGACTCGCATCCCCGTGGTTGCCGCACCCGTGGCGCGCGCGGCCGCCGGCGAGTTGCGCGCACACCTGGCCAGGCTCTACCCGGATTGCTCGTTTCCCCTCGCGACGGCCGCGCCGCGCCGCGGCCGGGCCATTCTGCTAACCACGCGCCGCCAGGCGGCGCCCGAGAGCTTCACCATCGCCGCCACCGGCGAGCGGGCGACCATCACCGGGGACGGCGCGCGCGGCCTGCTCTACGGCGTCTGCGCGCTGCTCGAAAAGCTGGGCTTCGGCTTCCATCTCTCCTACGAAACCGCGCCCCCGCCGCGCCGGGGCGAGCCGCGCTTCGAGGAGTGGGAAATGGCCGACGCGCCCTTGTTCCCCGACCGCCTGGTATTCAACTGGCACAATTTCCTGAGCAGCGGATCGGCCTGGGAGTTCGAAGACTGGCAGCGCTGGATCGACGGCGCCGCGCGCATGCGCTACAACGCCGTCATGGTGCACGCCTACGGCAACAACCCCATGTTCCAGTTCTCGCACCACGGCCAGACCAAGGAAGTCGGTTACCTGGCGACCACCGCCAAAGGCCGGGACTGGGGCACGCAGCACGTCAACGACGTGCGCCGCCTGATTGGGGGCGAACTGTTCCGCGGCCCGGTCTTCGGCGCCAGCGTGGCGCTGGCCGGGGAGTCTCAACGCTCGGTGGCCGCCACCCGGCTGATGCAGCAGGTCTTTGCCTATGCGCGCGGGCGCAGCCTGGGGGTGACCTTCGCGCTGGATGTGGACACCGAGTCGGCCAACCCGCAAAACATCCTGCGCACGCTCCCGGCCGGCGCGCTGATTGCCAGCGGCAAGTTCGTGCTGGCCAATCCCGATACACCCGAAGGTTACGCCTACTACAAGGCGCAAACCCGCCAGTTGCTGGCCACCTATCCGCAGATCGGCCGGCTGGCGGTCTGGTTCCGCAACAACCGCACGCCCTGGCGGGATGTCGCGCCCGAGCAGTTTCCGCCCGCCTGGCGCGACGAGTTCCGGAAGGCGCTGGCGGCCAACCCCGCCCTGGCCGGCGACAAGGAAGCTCACGGCATGTTTGCCATGAGCCGCGTGGTCGTGGCCTTCCAGCGGGCGCTCAAGGAACTCAAGCGAACCGACGTCGAGCTGTCCTACGGCTCCTGGCGGCTGCACTGGCTGGCGGCTTCCGACGCGTTCATGCCGCACGGCGTGAAGGTGATCCCGCTGGACTGGGAGACCATCTTCGAAACCGACAAGGCGCAAGCCATCTTCCGCGGCATCGTGAACCGGCCCGCGATCCCCATCGTCTGGGCGCACCACGACGACCGCACCTACATCGGCCGTCCGTACACGCCGTACAAAGACTTCGCGAAGCTGCTCGCCTCCAGCCGCTCGGCGTCCGGGTTCGGCATCATCCACTGGACCACGCGCCCGCTGGATCTGTACTTCAAGAGCCTGGCCGGCCAGGTCTGGAAGGCCAGCGCCAACGAATCGCTCGAAACCGCCTGCCGGCGCATGGCGGCCGATGACGCCGGCGGCCGATACTTGCTCGAATGGATCACCGGCGCACCCATGTTTGGCCGCGAAACCAGCAACCGCTTCATCGACGTGCCGCTGAAGGATGCTCCCGCGGTCATCGCGGCCGCGCGGAAGCGCCTGGAGCTTCTCAAAACCGTGCAGTCGGGCGACCCGGAGTGGCTCGCCTACTACCGGGATTTCGAAGAGTTCGTCATCGAGTTCTTCTCGAGCCACGCCGCCTGGGAACGCGCGCAGGATCTGTACCAACAGGGTGACATCGCCCGCGCCCGCCAAGCGCTGGCCGGGGCGAAACCCGAGGAGGCGATCCGCCGCTACGTCCGGATGTCCTCGCACGGGCGCATCAGCCGGGGCGAAGTGGCGCTCGTGGTCTCGCTCAACCTGCGCTGGCGGCCGTATTTCGTCTCGCTCCGCCAGGCGCTGGGCATGGAGCCGGTGCGCGTGAAATTCCAGCCCACCCAGCACGAGCCGCTGGCGCAGGGCGCCGGCTCGAATACTTTCTATATCGACCCGGCGGGCCACTTCTGGGGCGCGCTGGGCGAGAAGGAAACCGGCATCCCGGCCATGGCGTTCGATTCCACCGACGAGCTGTGCCGCTCCGGCCTGCGCATCGACAAGCCGGTGACGCTGCGCATCCGCCCGATCCTGGGCGACCGCCTGGCGCCGGGCCCCTACCGCGTCGCCCTGCGCACCGCCTACGGGAAAGTCGAAGCCGCCCGGACCGCCGAGGTCACCAACGGCGCGCTCGACTTGGCCGTCCGCCCCGAAGGCGCCGCGGGACTCTGCGCCGTGACGCTGGAATCGGCGCGGAACTGAATTCGCGTTCAGTCGCGGCAGGGGCGGGGCTGGCTGCGCCGCCCCAACGCGGACGCCCGCCCCACGATAACTGTTTCAACCGCTCCCTAACGGTTAATGCCGCATACTTTTTCGAACCACTGTTTTTGAAGGCTTTTGCCATTGGGTCAGACCTTGCGCTTGGGGAAGGGCTTGCTTCTGTGCCAAACTTCCCTGGGATAGGAAGGGCGCTTGCGCTTCGCCTGCTGGGCTTGGCCAACGTAGTACATCATGCGCTCGGTGAGTTTCCTGGCTTCCTCCTCGGTTTTGGCGGCGGCGATCAGTGGC
>JACQZT010000313.1 GCA_016213755.1 Acidobacteriota bacterium
CGCGCGCAACTACGAGCACCTGTTTGAAGGGGCCGACCCGCCGTCATTCAAGGACGGTACCGGGCACGGGACGGGCGTCGCCATGGTCGCGGCGGGCGTCTCGCGGGATGCTCCGCTGGCTTCCGCGATGTCGGGAGTCGCGCCCAAGGCGTGGCTGGGCAGCTACAAGGTATTTCCGGGAAAAGGCAAGACTCGCACCGATGTGATTTTCAAGGCCCTGGATGACGCCGTGGCGGACGGCATGGATGTGGTGAACGTGAGCATTTCCATGGGTTGGTACCGCACCATCGAGTACCCGGATTACATCCCCCGGAGCGTCGAGCGGGCCGCCGCCGCGGGCACGATCAGCGTGTGGGGCGCGGGGACCGACGGGCCGGAACGCTCGACCAACACGGGCCTGACCGGGGCAGGCGCCATCACTGTGGGTGCCACGTTCAACGACCGGTTCTTTGGCGGGTCGCTGACCCTGGACGACGGCGCCCGCTTCCTGGCCGTGCCTGCCGGCGGCAGTCTGGGCGCGGACTCCGTGAGCGGTCGTGTGCACGACGTTGCGCTTCTGGATGGTTCGGGCCTGGCCTGCCAGTCTCCGGCGCCCGGCAGTCTCAGTGACCGGATCGCGCTGATTCTCAGGGGTACGTGCACTTTCGAAACCAAGCTGAACAACGTGCAACAAGCCGGAGCGCTCGCGGGGCTGGTGTATGCCGCCGAAGACTCACCCGCCCCGTTTGCGATGGGGGCCGGGTTGTCCACGCTGCCGGCGGCAATGATCGGTTACGGGAACGGAGTCGAGATCAAGCAGCGTCTCTCCGCGGGTCCGGTTGCCGCCGCTCTGGATTTTTCACCGAATTCGCTGCCCGCGGATCCGAACACGATCGGTGATTTTTCGAGCCGCGGACCCGATCCCAAGTACCTGGTTGCGCCCGACCTGCTGGCGGCGGGTCAGGATCTGTACCTGGCCCACCTGAACGGCAAGTATGGAGTGAGCCAGGGAACCAGTTTTGCCTCCCCGATGGTGGCCGGCGCCCTGGCGCTCGTCCGAGCGGCCCGCCCGGGCCTGACGCTGGATCAGCAGCGCTCGCTGATCGTTAACACGGCGACGCCTCTCCGCGGAGCGGACTCAAATTTCGCGCCGGTGATGGAACAAGGGAGCGGGAGTCTGAATGCGGAAGCGGCGCTGTCCTCCCCGCTGGTGGTCTCGCCAACATCGGTCTCCTTTGGCGCGGGCACGAACAACATCGACGAGACGAAGAAGCTCGTGGTCACCAACCTGGGCCGGGCCGCGGACACGGTGGCCGTGACCGTCGAGCCTTTCCAGGCCGGTCCGGCTCCAACGGTTTCCCCGGCGGCGCTTTCGCTCGAGCCCGGAGCTTCGGGGACGGTGGAACTGAAGTTCCAGGGCCGCGCGCTGACGGCCGGAGAATACCAGGGTTTTGTGAATGTCCAAGGCTTGCAGTACCCCGGCGCGTTGAGGGTTCCCTACTGGTACGCGATCGCCGCCAACACGGCGACGCAAGTCCACTTCGAGGAGATTTCCTCCGGCGCCGCCGGCAAGAGACTGGATGCCGCCATCACGTACCGCTGGATGGACGGCTCCGGCATTTGGATTGTGGGACCTGCTTCCGCCGTGTCGGTTTTGAGCGGCGGCGGGAAAGTGCTGCAACTTCTCAGATACGACGTCAATCGAGTGGTGGATGTCGATGTCCGCCTGGGACCCAAACCCGGCATCAACAAGTTCCGTCTGGCGCTGGGCAGTGTCGTCCGGGAGGTGGCAATCGAGGGTACCGGGGATGCCGCTCAGCGCTACATCCGCCTGGGCGCGACCTCTCTCGCTTTCGGAGACGTTACGGCGGGTCAGACCAAAGACCTGCCACTCATCGTGGAGAACCTCGGGACTGGGCCGCTGACGATTCGTTCCATCGAGTCGAACAATGCCACCTTCACGGTGGCCGGTCCATTCCCGCTATCGGTGCCCGGCGAGGCCCGCGCGACACTGAACGTGAGGTTCGCGCCAGCCGCGGCAGGCCAGCAACAAGGACGTCTGACAATCACCCACGACGATACCGTGGAAGGGAATCTGACCGTCACAACGGCTGGCAACGGCGTTCCGCGGGCCGCGGCCATGCCCCCCGGTTCCGGGGACGCGGTAGCATCCACCACCTCGGCGCCCGGGGGCGGGCGGAACTGAAACAGCGCGTCGCTCAGCGGAGGATTGAGGCGCTCGCGCTCGAAGCGGAACTCCAGCACCGAGTTGTCCTGGGAAACGACCTTCAGTTGCCGGATCTCGAAGTTCGGGGTGACCAGAAACTCGACCTGGCGGTAGGGCAGCCGGTCGGACTTGGGCAGGGCGGTAATCCACTGGCCTTCGGCCTCCGGGCGGACGCGATACTCGCGGAAATCGCGCTGGAAGTCCAGCCGGCCCAACAGAAAGGCCAGCGGCGCGCGCATGTCGTCGGTTTCCTTGAGCTTCATCTTCTCGGCGCGATTGGTGTTCGGGCTGTAGAAGTAGATATTCTTGCCGTCGGAAACGAACAGCTTGCCGGCCGGGCGGGTATACACCCAGCGCATGCGGCCCGGCTTGCGCAGGAACAGCTCTCCGGATTCGGTCCGGCGTCCCCGCGAGGGCGCCGAGTAGCTCTGTTCGAACAGGATCTGAAGGGTCTGGGCGCGGTTGTACCGGCTTTCGACGCCGCGGAGCAGTCTGCTAAGATCGATCTCAGCCGCCATCGGCAGAGCCGTCAGCGCCAGCAGCGCCAGGGATCGGGGACTCAGTCGGTCTGCACCCATACCTGTTATCCTAAGGGTAATTCGATCTGCGATGCCTTTCCAAATCACCCGTTTTAAAGAGTTCCTGGTCCGTCCGGCCTTGCCGAAGGAGTTGGAGCGGCTCAACGAGCTGGCTTACAACCTGCTGTGGAGCTGGGACGGCAGCATTCGCAAGCTGTTTCGCCGTCTGGATCCGGTGGTCTGGCAGCAAAGCGGGCACAACCCCGTCCTGATGCTGAACCGGCTGCCGCAGGCCGCCCTGGAGCGCGCCGCCGCCGACCCTCGCGACGTGTTCCTCTACCGCCGGGCCTGTGAGCGGCTCGACGCCTACCTGGAACAGCCGATCCCCGGGCCCGAAAAGCTCATCGCGTACTTCTCCATGGAGTATGGCTTGAATGAATGCATCCCGATCTACTCGGGCGGTCTGGGCATTCTGTCGGGCGATCACCTGAAAGCCGCCAGCGACTCCGACGTCCCGCTGGTGGCGGTGGGACTGCTGTACCAGAAAGGCTACCATCAGCAGTACCTGAACCCGGACGGCTGGCAGCAGGAGCGATACGCGGTCAACGACTTCTACACCCTGCCGGTGACGCCCGCTCTCGGCCTGGACGGCCGCGAACTGCTGATCGCGGTCCAGCTTCCCGACGGCGAAGTGTTTGTGAAAGTGTGGCGCATGCAGGTGGGCCGTGTGCAGCTTTTCCTGCTGGACACCAACATCGCCCAGAACGCCCGTCCGGAGCACCGGGAGATCACCGACCAGTTGTACGGCGGCGACGTGCACACGCGCATCCGGCAGGAGATCGTGCTGGGCATCGGAGGACTGCGGGCGCTGAAAGCCGTTCGCCTGACGCCCACCGCGTTCCACATGAACGAAGGCCATTCGGCGTTTCTGGCGCTGGAGCGCATCCGGCTGCTGATGCAGGAACACAGCCTGAGTTTTGAAGAGGCGCTGGAGGCATCGCGGTCGAACAACATCTTTACCACGCACACCTCCGTGCCGGCGGGCATCGACCTGTTTTCGCCGGATCTGATGTACGAGTATTTCCAGGATTATTGCCGCGAAGTCGGGATTCCCTTCGAGACCTTGCTGGCGCTGGGCCGGGTGCGCGCGGAAGACCCGTACGAGCCCTTTTCGATGGCCGTGGCCGCGTTCCGGACCTCGTCGGGACGAAACGCCGTCAGCCGCTTGCACCAGAGCGTTTCCCAGGAAATGTGGCAGGATCTGTGGCCCCAGCTTCCGGTCTGGGAGATCCCGATCACCTGCATTACCAACGGGGTGCACCTGCTGACGTGGCTCAACGGGGACTTGGCGCTGCTCTATGACCAGTACCTGCAACCGGACTGGCGGGAGCGCTACAACGAGCCGGCGACCTGGGACCTGGTGCGGGAGATTCCGTCCACCGAGTTGTGGGAGGCTCACAAACGGCGCAAGCGGCGGTTGCTGACGTTCGTGCGCGAGCGCGCGACGGCCGCGGCGGTGGCGCGCAAGGCCTCGGCGGGCGAAACCCGGCGGCTGGGCGAAGTGCTCGAGCCGGAGGCTCTCACTATCGGCTTCGCGCGCCGCTTCGCCACCTACAAACGGGCCACGCTGCTGTTTCGGGACATCAAGCGGCTCAAGAAGATCCTCACCCGTCCGGGCATGCCGGTGCAGATTGTCATCGCCGGCAAGGCCCACCCGAAGGACCACCCGGGCAAGTCGCTGATCCGCGAAATCGTGCAGCTTTCGCGCGATCCGGAAATCAGCCGCCACCTGGTCTTCCTGGAAGACTACGGCATTGAAGTGGGCCGCGAGATGGTGCAGGGCGTCGATCTGTGGCTGAACAATCCGCGCCGGGGCGAGGAGGCTTGCGGTACCAGCGGCATGAAGGCCGGCATGAACGGCGTGCTGAACCTGAGTATCCTGGACGGCTGGTTCGACGAAGCCTACGAGGTTTCCGGCGGCTGGGCCATAGGCGACCCGGAGCCGTATTCCGAGGATCAGGACGAAATTCACGCCAGCGCGATTTACTCGCTTCTGGAAAACGAAGTTGTGCCGCTGTATTACGGCGGCCGGGACGAAGGCGTTCCGGAAGAATGGGTGCGCCGGATGCGGCAGTCGCTGGTGAATCTGAGCCCCCGGTTCAACTGCGTGCGCATGCTGGACGAGTACCGGTCGCAGCTTTACGAGCCGGCGCACACCGCCTACCAGGCGATCCGGCGCGACGGTTTCCGCGGCGTGCGCGAGCGTGCCCGGTGGAAAGCCGAGGTGCAGGGCGCCTGGGATCGGGTGAGCTTCCTGGAGGTGGGTCCGGACCTGGACGGGGCCTTGCTGAGCGGCAATCCCGTTGCGCTGCGCGCGGTGGTCGATCTGGCCGGGCTGCGGCCCGGAGACGTGCGGGTGGAAGCCGTCGTGGGGCACGTCGGCAGCAGCGGGTGCCTGGAACACACCGAGGTGCTGACCCTGGTCCCCGCCGCGGAGAGCGGAAGCGCCGTCGTGTTTACCAAGGAATTCGTGCCCTCGCAGACCGGACGGCTGGGCTTCTCGCTGCGCATCTCGCCCAACCATTTTGACGATCCCCTGACGCGGCCCTGTAACGCTCTGTTAAAGTGGAGTTGACTTCGCCCGGCGTCCCGAAGATCCGGCGGGGCTGGTGGCGGCTCGCAGAATGTAGTGGATTCCGTACGGAATCCGTGGTACATAAGAGATTGAAGTATGCGGTTCGCGGTTCCAGCCGCGGATCGGTCCCAAGGCTCTTAAGAAGAGCGATCCCAAACCTTCCTTTCCCCCGGAGAGGTTTCTACCGGATTCGGGAACCGGGTTGGGTTCAAGGAGTCGTCCATACACCCATGGATGAAGAACGCAAATACCGGCAACGCGGCTACATGGATGGATCCGGGTCGGCCGGCGACGGCGCCCGCGAAGAACGCCCGAAATCCCAGGGGCCGCGCCCGCCCCTCGACGTAACCGGCCCCCGCCTGCCGAGACTGGTCCAGAGCATCGTAGCCTCGCGCTGCTACAACTGTTCCCTCGCGCTGCCCAGCGGTATGGATTTCAAAGCCGCCTGTCCCAAGTGCGGCGCGGCCCTGCACTGCTGCAAGCAATGCACGAACTTTGAGCCGTCCACCCGGTTCCAGTGCCTCAAGCCGATACCGGCGCGCCTGGCCTACAAGGACGCGGCCAACGAGTGCGAGTTGTTCGCCCCGCGTGTCACGGTCGCGCGCGACGTGGCTCCGGCCTCGGCCGCGGCGATCGCCCAGCGCGTGGTGGAGTCCAAAAAGCCGAGCGATGCCCGCGCGGCCTTCGACAGCTTGTTCAAAAAGTAGGCGGGAGCTCGCGCCGCCGGCTCAGCTCTTCGCCGGGTCAAGCACCGTGAGACCGGCGAAATAGGAGCGGTAAAAGCCGCGATCTCGCGTCAGCAGCCGCTCAGCCTGATGCCGTGCGTGAGCGCCAATCAGGAAATCGGCCGCCACTCGCTGGCGGCGGCCTCCCCGCGCACGATACGCCTTCCAAGCAGTGGCTGCCGCCAGTGCCGTTTCCTGACCAATGGGGCTGAATTCCACCGCCAGGCGTTCGATGGCCTCCCGCGCCAGAACGGGTGACGGAAACACACTCGCCACCTCTGTCCAGACGGCTTCACACGCAACCAGCCGGCCTTCACTCAAGCAGGACCGGAGCGCCCGGGCCGAGCGGGGCCCGAAAACCGGGTCCGCTCCGAAGATGTCGAGCAGGACATTGCTGTCGATCGCGGTAATCACGTCGCGTCTGCCCGGCCGCGAAGGCCGCGGAGGATTGAGTCCGAAGTCCGGCCCGTCTTGAGAACTCCGTAGACCTCCTCGATCGGGTCGGCCGGCGACTGCTTCGTGCCGATCAGCCGCCCCCGCTCTTCCTGGAAATCCAGGATCTGCCCGGGGCGAAGGCCCAGGCGTTCCCGCAGCGGCTTGGGGATAGTCACTTGACCTTTTTCCGAAAGCACGGCTCTCATACCTGGATGGTATGAATTCCTACCAAACCTGTCAAGCCCAGGTCGGATGGGCGCGCGACCTGTCCGGTTAGGGCCAGTCAGGAAACAACCATTCCAGTTTGTGATGACCGCTCCCTTACGGTCGCGGCTCGGCATCGGATACTGAGCCGCGACCGTAATTTTACTGTGTCATAAACAACAAAACCGTGCTAGAATGTTTCCGTGGCTGCGCAAAATCCGGCGCCAGCACCACAGGAGAAACGCCTCGCGGCCTATATGGACTGGCTGGCGCAAGCCGTGGGGCA
>JACQZT010000311.1 GCA_016213755.1 Acidobacteriota bacterium
GATCCATAAGATGGAGGAATCGGTAGCGGCTGCCCGGCCGCGAGCCGGTTTGTGGGGAGAATTGAAGGGAAAGGGCTTATCGGTGTCCCAATCGGCGCGCAAGGTACTGTTTCTGCTGGGTTTGATCGCGGGGGTCGGGATTGCGGCGGGGGCCACGGCCCCGGCCCGGAAACCCGCGGCCAAGCCGCCGGCGAAGCAGGCCGCCGCCAAGACGGGGGCCAGCACTCAGAAACGCGCGCGCCGTCCTTCCAACGGCCGCTGGTCGGAGCCTTCTTTCGCGGACTCCACCCTGGGCGACCGGATCGACGGCGAGGACCTGACGGTCCGCCGGGCCGCCGTGGAAGCCCTGGCGGGGATGAACGGAACCGTGGTGGTGGCGGATCCGGGCACCGGGCGGCTGCTCTCGATCGTGAACCAGAAGCTGGCCTTCAAAAGCGGTTTTCAGCCCTGCTCGACGATCAAGATCGTGGCGGCGCTGGCGGCGCTGAGCGAGGGGATCATCGAGAGAACCACCCAGATGCGCGTGTACGGGCGCACGACCCTGAACCTGACCGAGGCCTTGGCGCATTCGAACAACCCCTATTTCGCCCACCTGGGCGTCAAGCTGGGATTCGAGCGGGTCGGCTACTATGCGCGGCTGTTCGGCCTGGGCGAGCGCGCCGGGTTGAATATCCCCGCCGAACAGCCGGGCGTGCTGCCGGACGAGCCTCCGGCCAACGGCGGCGTGGGCATGATGACCAGCTTTGGCGAAGGCATCCTGCTAACACCGCTGGAACTGGCCGGCCTGATGTCGGCGGTGGCCAACGGCGGGACGCTCTACTACTTGCAGTATCCCCAGACCCAGGACGAGGTGCGGGACTTCGTGCCGCGAGTGAAGCGCCGGCTGGACCTTCAGCAGTGGATCCCGGAGATCAAACCCGGCATGATGGGGGCGGTGGAATTCGGCACCGCGCGCCGCGCGGCGTACGATCCCAACGAGCCCATCTACGGCAAGACCGGCACCTGCACCGACCGCGTGCAGCCGGGCGTGCACCTGGGCTGGTTCGGAGCGTTCAACGACGTGGGCGGGCGAAAGCTGGTGGTGGTGGTGCTGCTGACCGGCGGCCGGCCGGTGAACGGCCCGGCGGCGTCCGGCGTGGCCGGCGCGGTCTACCGCAACCTCTCCCAGCAGCGTTTCTTCCTGGCCCAGCGCGGCCTTTCCCCCAGCGCGCTGATTTCGAGCGGTTCCTGCTGCGCGCAGTAAGCCGCAGTTGACCGCGCTGCCGCAAGAGCGATATAAAGAGTGCGTCCCGGCCCCTTCCCCCGCGGGGACAAGATCGAGAGGAAACGCACGTGTTCTGCACAAGCTGTGGTTCCGTTGTCAATCCGGACGCGCAGTTCTGCCCGAAGTGCGGCCGGCCGCAAGGCGCGGGTCCGGCTCCCGTATCGCCGCCAGTGGCCTGGGTTTCTCCCACCGGCGTGCGCTCCCAGACCGGCCGCTGGCTGGGCATCGGCTGGCAAATGACCCGGGACGACCTGGGTCTGTTCGTGGTGGCGACGCTGCTGTACGCCATCTGCAACGCCGCGGTGCCCTTGATTCTGCAAGGGCCGTTGTGCGCCGGCTTCATGATTCTGAGCTTCAAAAAGCTCACCGGCCGGCGGCCCGCGGTGGGCGACCTTTTCCGGGGCTTCAACTTCTTCGTCCCGGCCCTGGTGGCGAGCCTGCTGATTGCGGTCTTCGTCTTCGCCGGCACGCTGGCCTGCATCATCCCCGGCATCGTGGTGGCGGCGGCCCTGAAGTTCACCTACGCCTTCATCGTCGACAAGCGCATGGATTTCTGGCCCGCCATCCAGGCCAGCCACGCCATCGTCAAGCAGGACTACTTCGGCTTCACGATGTTCTTAATTGCCTGCGTTCTGATCAACCTGCTGGGCGTGATCTGCTGCATCGTGGGGCTGCTGGTGACCGTGCCGATGACCTTCTGCGCCATCGCGGCGGCCTACCACGACATCGTCGGCGTGAACCCGGCGACGCCCGAACTGGCATGAAGCCGGCGGCCGGGGAAGTGTGGCTGCGCCTGACGCCGCTGGCGGGGGCGGCGTTGTGGTGCGCCCTGGCCCCGCGCTGGCTGGAGCCGGCGCCGCTATGCGGCTTCCGCTGGCTCACCGGCCTCCCGTGCCCATTCTGCGGGATGACGCACGCGCTGCCCGCGCTGGCCCGCGGCCTGTGGAGCGAGGCGCTGGGTTGGAACGCACTGAGTCCCCTGGCGGCGGGGTTACTCGCGGCGGCGCCGCTGCTGTCGCTCGCCCCGGCCGCCGAGCGCTGGGCCTGGCGCGGGGCGGCGGCGGCGTTCGCCGTCTACGGCGTGCTGCGCTGGTTTTGAGCATCGAGGCTTGTACCGCTTGCTCACGCGCGCGGTTCGGTAAGTGCTTCAACGTCAAGTTACTGAACCGCGACCGTCAGCGGTACCGGCGCGTTTCCGCACGCTCTCTGAAGCTGCCGGCTTAACGCAACTCCGGGATGAGCGGACCAAAGGTCCTGCCGGGGACTTGCGCGGCAGCGCTTCGTAGTAATACGGCCCGATCCGAAAATCGCGGTTCAGCTCCCTTGGTGTGACCCAGAAGAGCGCCGCCGAGAGCATGGTTTGCAGAAGCGCCAGCCCCCACACGGTACGGCAACGCTCGAACAGCAGGCTCGACGCGACGCCCCACACAAAGGTCGCCGGAACCAGGACCGGGTTGGGAATATGCAGGATCGAAAATGCCGCTCCCGCGAGCCCTGCCGCAAGCCCGCGGCTCTTGAGGCTGTCCCGCAGCGGCAGGCAGGTCATCGACTGGTAGACCACCTGCTGCGCCGCGGCCCAGGCGAAACACGCCGCGAAATGCGTCAGGGCCGCGGGGTCGGCGAGGCTCCGATGGCCCAGAATCAGGAACAGGGAAACGCTACAGATCCAGACCGCGCCCCAGCGCCGTCCCGAGGCGCGGAATTCCTGCCATCCCAGGCCCAGCGATTTCGGCGTCAGCGACCGCCGGCGCCACGAAAGGGCAACCGCCACGAGGACCAAAACGCCCGACCACGGAAGGGGCATCGCCAGCCACCAGAGGTAAGCCAGCACGGCGAGGAAAAAGGCGGCGGCCTCCGTTACGGGCACGGTCGTAGGATATCCGGGTGTCCGCCCATCCGCAACTGATTGGGTGTCCCATCCGCGGACAGTTCTCGCCGGAATCGCAAATGCCGGAGCCGGGTCAGTTCGACCAGCGGCCGCCACACGGCGTGCACCATGTGGTGTTTGATGAGCAGCCGCCAGAACCGGTTGGAGCGCTTGTACAGGTACGACATCGCCAGATACGGAGCGACGGAGCGCCAATCCGCGGGCCTGCGCCGCCAAATCGAGGCATGGGAGAAGAGACGCCGGTAAATCCAGGCGTAACCTCGTTCCAATTCCTCGGGCGTCATGTGCTTCGGACGGAAGACCGCGTGGGCCGTGTCGTACAGAGACCAATCGCGGTGCAGCAAACGCCCCTCCGCTTCCATTTGGCGGAACAGCGGCGTCGCCGGATAGGGGGTAAGAATGTGAAAGGTCGCGCACTCCAGACGGTTTTCCTCGATCCATTCGGCCGTCCGGGCGAAGACGTCTTTCCGGTCGTGATCGAATCCCAGAACAAACGAGCCATTCACCTGGATGCCGTTGTCGTGCAGCAGGCGCACCCGGCGCGCAAAGTCGGCGGTCTGCGGCGATTTCTTCCCGGCCTCACGGAGGTTCTCATCCGCGAGCGATTCGAAGCCCGCGAACACGCCCGTGCATCCGGCGAGCGCCATGGCGCGGACCAGGCGCGGATCGTCGGTGACATCCAGGGAGACCGCCGCGCTCCAGATCTTGTTCAGGGGGCGCAGCGCATGACACAATTCGCGCAGGTACTCCGGGTTGGATCCCAGGTTGTTGTCGAGGAAGACGGCGTACGGTTGCGCATCCGCCAGGAATTCCGCGGCGATCCGCTCGGGATCTCTCATTCGATATGGCATGCGCAAGCCATCGGTGGCCAAATGACAGAAGCCGCACCGGTTGTGACAGCCGCGGGTGGCCATCAGACTGGTGGTCGTGAGGAAGCTCCCGCGCGGGAGAAGCGACCGGCGGGGCGCCGGGTCCTTGCTGTAGTCCGTCTCGAAGGTGGCCGCGTATCGCGGCCGCAAACGGCGGGCCTCCACGTCCGCCAGAATCCGCGGCCAAAGCCGCACGCCATCGCCCGCGGCCAGCGCGTCCGCGTATGGCGCGCACTCTTCGGGACACGACAGGACGTGCGGGCCGCCCAGCACGACCTTGCTTCCGCGGCTTCGGTACCATTGCGCCAGCTCGAACGCCCGCCTCGCGAATGTCAGGTGGACGGTGATCCCCGCCACCTCGGGCATGGGTGCGAAAGGCGGCCGCCCGTCGAGCAGGTTCTCGTCCCAATACCGAAGCCGCCAGTGTTCCGGTGTGGTGGCCGCGAAACTCGTCAGAGCGAGGGTTGGCGTGAGCACGTGCTTTCCGAAGCTCGCGTGGGGATCCTTCGGGTAGAAGGGATCAATCAGCAGCGCATAGCGCGGCTCGACCGGCCCGGCGAGGATGGCGGGATCGAGGAGAGGCGGCCGCGTCATCTCAGGCGGGCGCCATCGGGGCCGCGGAGTTCGCAACCACGGCCGATCGGCTGCACTCATAGAATATACTTTATTTTGCAAAGTACTTCATGTCAAGGAAATTGTTCGAGCTGGCGCGTGGCCGGTCCATTCCCGGCTCGGCCAGTGTGTCTGAGTTGCGCCCGCCACCTGGACTTAACACCCTGCTCGCGGGGGTGAACCCATGCGGGCCACGGCAGACCATCTATGGCTGGCCCGGAGTGCCGCCGTAGCGCCGCTCGACGTAGCCATCGAGGATCGAAATGAATTCGGACACGATGGCGTCCCCGCGCAGGGTCTTGAACAGCCGCCCGTCGACGTACACCGGGGCCACCGGTTCCTCGAACGTGCCCGGCAGAGAGATGCCGATGTGGGAGTGCTTGGATTCACCCGGGCCGTTGACCACGCAGCCCATGACGGCGACCTTCAGTTCCTCGACTCCGGGGTAGGTTGCTTTCCAGGCCGGCATCCGGTCGCGCAGGTAGTTTTGGATGCGGTCGGCCAACTTTGGGCAGCAGGCGTGGGCGCTGGACATACTTGCCAGCGGTACTGGCCTACTCTTGAATGGCAAATGCCCGTCGCAGGATCTCCGCCAGCGCGGTTCGGTCGGAGGTCGCAAGCTCTCCGAGGCGGCGCACGATTTCGCTTTTCGCAAGTACCGTCAGCTTGTGGACGCGAATCGTGGATGCCATGTTCAAGCCAGCCTCGGGCCATTGGCGAATCGAGACTTCGTAATTCGACTGTCTGACACGGGAGGTGATCGGGGCGCCTACGAAATCGTCGTCACCCGAGTCGAGGAGGACCACGGCGGGACGCAGTTTGCCGCCCGGTGTCTGGTGGAAAGCGATCCGAATCAGGACGACTTCACCGGGTCGGAGTGTCATGGATCAGCCGTTCGTAGACCGAATCCTCTTCGGCATAGGCGGCTTCAAACCGTCCCCGTCCCGCCGTGCGCCAGGTGTCGTCGTCCTCGGATGCGCCCCACTGAAGAATCACCTGAATCTGTTGCTCAGGCGGAACTTGTGCGGCGATCTCAGGCGGTACGGCAATTTGGCCGTTCCGTGTGAGTTCGCCCGTGAAGTCGACCGTCTTCATGTTCGAACCTCATCCCCAGCTTATCTCACATATCCGGATCGCGCCGGCACGAACCTTTCGCGTTTCCGAGTGCGCCGTTCCGGTCGGAATGGCCCGTCGCGCCAGCAATTCAAGAAGGTGCCGCCGTGGACCTCCCACCGCCGCCATAGCGCCGCGCGACATAACCGTCCAGGATGGAGTTGAACTCCGCCACGATGGCCTCCCCGCGCAGGGTTTTGAACAGGCGGCCGTCGACGTACACCGGGGCCACCGGCTCCTCGAAGGTGCCGGGCAGGGAGATGCCGATGTGGGAGTGCTTGGATTCGCCCGGGCCGTTTTCCTGCCCGGGGCTGCGTGCCTTTCGCGCCGGCATCTGGTCTCGCAGGCAGGTCTGGGTGCGGCCGGCCATCTCCTGGAAAAACATTCTGGTCGCAGTCGTCCTTCACGGAACGCGGTTTCGGCGGAACTGGGGTTGCGGACCCTTGTCCGGGATGGCGACTTCGTCCTTGTGGCTTCCCAACGCAGCATATCGACTTTTCACGGAATTCACAGCGCCAAAACGCCGCTACCGACCGATTCTGGGCCGGATGGCGGCTTGATCGACATACTACGGAGTTCAAGTCTTGCCTGGCTCAACCGCAACACGCCGGCGTCGTCAGCTTGTATCGGTTTGTTATGCGCCGGTGCGATATCTCTCGTATGCTTCACGAACGTGCCGTTCAGCCTCTTCCCGCGTCTTCCCGTACCCAGTGGGAAGCTGCAGGCGTCGAGACATGTCTGTCTTCGGAAGCGCGTAACACTGCCATCTCCAATTCTTCTCCTTGGTGTAACGGGTCACGATCTTTCCCCCCAAGATTCTCACACTTTTTCCCGTCCAGTTTTCGCAGTTTGGCGGTGGTCATCCGCGTATCCCGGGCTGGCGGAGCGCCGGAGAATTTGGAGCGCCCTGCGGGCGGTCGTCGC
>JACQZT010000312.1 GCA_016213755.1 Acidobacteriota bacterium
GCCGCGCTGGCAGAATGCGTAATCGCGCCACGCGGTTGGGCGCCCCTCGATGAGCGGCCGCAAGGACCGCCCGTGAATCTTCTCCGGAATTCGCAAGCCCAGGTAGTCCAGAATGGTTGGCATGAAGTCGACCTGGCTCACCGGATTGCGAACCACGGTTCCCGCCTTGATCCGGCCCGGAAACCGGACGCAAAGAGGGATACGCACCAGGTCGTCGAAGAAACTGAAAATGCTCTTGCCGATGCAACCGTGCGCGCCCGCCATGTCGCCATGGTCGGAGGTAAGCACCACCAGCGTGTTGCCGGACAATTTCAGCTCGTCCAGCTTTGTGAGCACGCGCCCCACCTGGTCGTCCATGTACTTCACCATGCCGTGGTAGATAGCCGCATACTCGCGAAGGCCCTCTTCTCCAGCCAGATCGCCGAGCAATTTGCTCGGGCCGCGGCGATCCCACGGTTCGAGTTCCGATGTGCCCGGCAGCTTGATCTTGCCGCGGTCCACCAGGGAGTAGTACGGCTCGGGCGTCACCCACAGGTCATGGGGCGGCGACCACGACGCGGTGATCATGAAGTTGCGATCCCGGTTCCGCTCGATCAACTCCACAACCTGGTTTGTGATTTGCGTCTCGGGCAGCAGCTCCGGCGGGATGACGGTGCGACCGATGGTGGCAATGTAGCCGAGCCCCGGCGCCGCTTTCTGAAACGGCTGCCAGGCCTTGCGGATCGCCGGGATCTTCTCCACCGGTCTCCCCAGGTAGCGGCCGGGATCCCGGTCCTGCTCGAATCGGGCGGCCGGCAGGCGCTCTTCCAAGAATGCGGCATAGCCGCCACTGGTTTTCGAGGCGTAGGAAAACGATTCGTAGCACGGGAAGTCGCCGGGATCGCCCAGGTGCCACTTCCCGCGAAAGGCGGTCGCGTAACCCCGGCCGTGGAGCGTCATCTCGGTGTTCGGGAACGCATCCGGCGCAAGCGGCGCCTGCCTGTCGCCCCGCGCGCCCACGTTCTGCACAATCCCGTGCCGGTGGGGATAAAGGCCCGTGATCATGGAGGCCCGCGAAGGCGAGCAAAAGGGTGTCACGCACGTGGCGTTGGTGAATCGAACGCCCTCGCGCCCAATCCGGTCCATGTGCGGCGTGCGGATGTAGGGATTTCCGGTGAGAGACAGCGCCCGCTGGTGCAACTCGTCGGTCATCAGAAAGAGCACATTCGGGCGATCGTCCCGCGCTGCCGCGGGGCCCAACAGCGCGGCGTTACAGCCCGCAAGGAACTGGCGTCGTTCCATATCCTGGATACTCAGAACTTCGCGGCTTCCACATCGGGGACGGCCGGATCGTCCAGCTTCTTCATCTCGGTCACCAGCTTCCCGCGCAGATCCGCCACCAGCGCGCGGTTGCCATCCGCCAGGTTCTTCAGTTCCCGAGGATCGCTCTTGAGGTCGTACAGCTCGGCCTTGTCGGCGGGGTTCATGTTGACCACCAGTTTGTAGCGCTCCGTGCGCAAGGCCTTCACGGTGGGATGGGCCGCCTCCTGTCCGTGCATGGAATAGACGAAGCTGTCGCGCCGCGGCGCGGAATTCTGGCCCGTCACCAGGGGCCGCCAGGACTGGCCCTGCATCGGCCGGGGCGCTTTGATTCCGCACAGATCGAGAATCGACGGCGCCAGGTCCACGTTGGCGACAAACGCGTCGCAGCGCTGGCCGGCCTGGATCAGCCTCGGATAGCGCACCATCATGGGAACCCGCAGCGCTTCCTCGTAAGGCTCCATCTTCCCGTGCAGGCTATGCTCGCCGTGGAAGAAGCCGTTGTCGCCGGAGAAGAAAACGATGGTATCGTCGAGCAGCTTTTCCCGCTCCAGAAAGGCGAACAGACGGCCGACGCTGTCCTCTGCGCCCATCAGGCAGCGGTAATAATTGCGCTCCCGCTCGCTCCAGGCCTCGAGACTGGCCGGCGGGTCGCCCGCGGCGGCCTTCTTGCGTCCCTTCCGCGCGCCGCGTTCGGCGCGAAATCCGCGGTACTGGCTCTTGTTGCGAACCCGCGCGGGCTTCCCCTCATCGTCGGTGAAGAACGAAGAGGGCGGCTGGAACGGCAAATCCGCGAAGTCCCTCTCATGTCCCGGCGCGGGCGTGAAGGGCCCGTGGCAGGCCTTGAAGCCGATCCAGGTGCAGAACGGCTGGCCGCGGCCGGCGCGCATGAACTCGATGGCCTGATCGGTGACGATGTTGGTGTCGTAGCCCTTCATGTCGGTCCATTTGCCGTTGATGTTCTTGCGCGGGTCCACGTACTGGCCCTGGGCGATCTGCGCGGCCCAATAATCGTAGCCGGGCTGCACGCGGTCGTCGCCGTCCATGTGGAATTTCCCGATGTGCGCCGTGCGATAGCCGTTGGCGTGCAGCACGCCGGGCAGCGTCTGGAGCTCCTGGTTCCAGCGGGTCTGGTTGCCGATGATGCCGTTGGAGTGCGGGTACAGGCCGGTGAGAAAACACGCCCGGCTGGGCGCGCACAGCGACATGGCGACGAAGCCGTTGGTGAACAGCGCGCCCTCGCGGCCGATGCGGTCCATGTTGGGCGTCCGCATGAAGGGACTGCCCGTCAGGCTGGTCGACGCGTAGCTCTGATCGTCGGTGAGAAGGAAGAGAAAGTTTGGACGCCGTCCCGCCGCGCGGGAAGTGCGGATGAAAGGCGCGGTGGCGGCCGCGGCCATCAGTTGTCGCCGGGTGAGAAGTGGGTTCATCGCAAAAAGCTCCTCTTCAAAAATACAGCTTTCGGCCAGCCGGCGCTCATCCGCCTACAATAGTCCTTTACCCGATGATTGGCGCGGTGGATATCGGCGGCACCAAGGTGGCGCTGGGTTTGGCGACCGAGAGCGGCCGGCTCGTGTGCGGCCGCGAGTTGCCCGCTCCTCCCCTCTGTTGCGCGGGCGTGCGGGGACTTTGCGAAGTGCGCGATGCGCTCGCCGGCATGGCGCGAGAAGCGGGCTGCGCCCTGCGCGGCGTCGGTATCGGCTGCACGGGTCCGGTGGATCCGGCCTCGGGGCGGATTGGACACGTGGCCACCATCCGGGGATGGAATGGACTCAACCTCGTGGAGGCTTTCTCGTCTCTGGGTGTGCCGGTGGCGGTGGAGAACGACGCCGATGCCGGCGCGCTGGGAGAGGCCGCGTGGGGGGCAGGGCGCGGCGCGGACAGGCTCGCGTACGTGACCGTCGGCACGGGGATCGGCGGCGGGATGGTGTTGGGCGGACAACTCTACCGGGGCGCGGGCGGAGCGCATCCGGAGGTGGGACATCACATTCTCGAATGGGGCGGAGAGCCGTGTTACTGCGGTGCGCGCGGGTGCTGGGAAGCGATGGCATCGGGCCCGGCCATGGCGGCGGAGTTCGCGCGCGAGACGGGCCGCGACGGACGGACGGCCAGGGACATTTGCGATCTCGCGCGGGGCGGAGACCAGGCGGCCCTGCGAGCGGTGGGGCGCGAGGCGCGTTACCTGGGCCTCGGCCTGGTCAACCTGATCACGTTGTTTGTCCCCGGCGTGATCGCGTTGGGCGGCGGGTTGATGAAGAGTTGGGATCTGTTCGAGCAGCGGGCGGCTGAGATCGTCCGGCAATACTGCACCCAGGTGCCGGCCGCGGTCACGAGGATCGTGCCGGCCGGCTTGGGGGCGGATCTGCCGCTGTTAGGCGCCGCGCGGGTCTGGATTCAGCGCTACTGCGGAGGGAGGATACTGTTGTGCGATCCGAACAATGGGAAGTGTTCAAAGCCGCGGCCAAGCGGCGCGGCGCGCCCCGTGCGCCGCTCGCGCTGATCGTCGACAGTCCATGGATTCCCGGCTACGTGGGAGTCAGCCACCTCGACTACTTCCTGGATCCCGAAATCTGGTTCCTGGCCAACCGAAAAGTGATCGAGGATTTCCCGGACGTGATCTGCTTTCCGTCGTGGTGGCTGGAATACGGGATGGCGATCGAGCCCTCGGCGCTGGGCAACCGCATACACTTCTGGGCGGACCAGCCGCCGGGGCAATCGCCGACCCTGGTGCGGCTGGAGGACGCCGCGTCCATGGCCGCGGTGAACCCGCGCACGGACGGGCTGATGGCGTTTGCCCTGCGCCGCTACGAGACGCAGAAGCGGCGCATCTTCGACGCGGGCTACGTCATCCCCGTGGTGGCGGCGCGCGGGCCGCTGTGCCTGGCTTCGTTCCTGCGGGGCGTGACTGAGTTGATGCTGGACCTGACGGAGGATCCCGAAGGCGCGCACCGGCTTTTCGGGCTCTGCACACAGACGGTGATCGCCTGGCTCAAGGCCCAGGCGGAGACCATCGGGCCGGGCGTCGAGGGGATTCTGGTGCTGGACGACATCGTGGGATTCCTGTCGGCGCGAGCCTACCGCGAGTTCGCCCACCCATATCTCAAGCGCATTTGCGAGGCCTTTCCGGCGGAGTGGGTGAAGGTCTATCACAACGACGCCAACGTGCGCCCGTTCCTGGGCGAGCTGCCGGACACCGGTTTCGATGTTTTGAACTGGAGCCACAAGATCGACGCCGCCGAGGCGCGCGAGAAGACCCAGGGGCGGATGACGCTGATGGGCAACGTGGCGCCGCTCGAGTTGGGCGTGAACGGGACTCCGGAAGCGGTGCGCGAGGCGGCCCGGAGGGTGATCGAAAAGTCGCCCGGGTGCGGGCTGATTCTGTCGCTCGGCGGCGGCGTGAGCATGGGAATGCCGAAGGCCAATATCGAGGCGCTTTGCGCGGCCGCGCGAGAGGCTTGAGTTCGGCTCGTTCCAAACCGCGGTACAATCGCAAGTTGGATCGTTCCTCCCCCGAGCGATAACCAGGCTGGGAGTCTAAGGAAAACCCAATGTCCCAACCCGATCGCTCCAAACCGTGGCGCCCGGTACAGGCGCAATTGCTGGATCTGCCCCCGGCCACTGAAGTGCCGATGAAGGAGAAGATTCAGATCGCGCAACTGATCGCCAACGGCAAGTGCGAGGTGGCGGTTGACATCGCCAAACAGGTCCACAAGCGCTGCGCCAACCCGGCCTCGGAAGCGCTGCTGGTGGATGCCTACGCGGCACGGATTTCCGCGCTCGAGAAACGCGATCTGCACCGCGAGGCGAAGGCTCTGCTGGACTCGGTCCGGCAGCGCTTCCCCGCTTCGGCCGGAAGGCTGCGCGAGGCGGCCGCCGCCGCCGACGCGCGCGAAGGAAACCTGGATGCGCTGCTCCAGTTGCTGGACGATCCATCGTTAGCCGGAGACAGGCGCGCAGCGATGGCGAAGTCCATCCGCCGCGAGATCGCCGATCTTTCCGCCGTAGCCCGATGCGGAGCATTGGCGCCCGAACACCCTCTGCGGGTGGCGGCTTCCGCGCTGGCCGGCGCATTGGAAGCGGTCACCAGCGGGCCCGTGGAAGACGCCGCCCTGGCCTTGCCCGATGTCTCGCGGCAGAACCCGCTGGCGCCCTGGAAGATGCTGGTGCGCGCCATTGCCGCTTACTACCGGGGGGACGCCGCGAGCTGCGAGAAGAATGTCGCCGCCATCGACCCCGAGGCGGTTCCCGCGCGCTTGGCGCCGGCGCTGCGCGCGCTGCTGGGCCAGAAACAGGAACTCACCCCGGCGGCGCTTTCTCTAGTGAGTCAAACCGGAGGGGGGATCGAGGCGCTGCGCGCGGCGCTGCGGGTCCTGGACCCGGCCCTGGAAAAGCGACAAGAATCGCAGGTGGTCGAGGCAACCCGAAAAGCAATAACTGTGTGCCAGCGGGATTGTCCGGAGCTTCTGGAACGGTTGAAGCAGCATATCTCGGTGCGTGGCTGGATGGAGGGCTTCCATGCCGACCGCATGGCGGCCGCCATGAACGGGCCGTCGCTGAAGAACGCCTACTTCTGGAGACTCCTGGCGCGGGGAGCGGAGGAACAGAAGCACAAGCCCGAGTCCCTCCCCTACGCGTGCCGGTTCTGGGAGGAGTTCGACAGACACGCCCGGCATGAGGGATGGTTCTCCGCCCAGAGCCCCGAGGCGGCTACTTTGTACCTGCATATCGCGGATTTGACCGGGCGCCTGTCGGAGGAGGAACGGGACGAGTTCGGAACCTCCGCCGGTCGCGCTTTGGCGGACCTTTCGCGCTTCTATGTCGGCCAGCCGGCCGCAATTCGCGCCCTCATGCCCGACGCCAACAGACGGAACATGGACTTCCTGTTCCCTCAGACCTGGCTCGAACGGGCCGCCAAGGCCGACCCGTGCAAGGAGAATTTCCTCCGCTGGCTGGATTTGGTCAAACGGAAGTGGCCAAAGACCGCCGACCAGGTGGCGGAGGCGTGGCGCACCGCCCTCCCCGGCGACCCTCAGCCGCTGTTGCACCTGATGGAATCGGCCGAAAAGGCCAACGCGTTCCAGAAGGCGTTCAAACTGATGGAGCGGGCCGAGCGCCTCGACGGGCTGAATCCAGAGGTGCGCAAGGCTCGGGTGCGTCTACAGGTCTCTATCGCCCTGCGGCATTTGCAGCAGAGAGCTCTGCCCCTTTTGGACCGGGATCTGGCGAGCATGGAAGCGCTGCCGTCCATGCAGCATGGGGACCGGCCGGCCTTCACCGCCGCCCTGCGCTGGGCCGGACACGCCGCGCGGGGCGCAAAGGAAGAAGCCGAAGCCGCGCGGGCCGACGTGACGCGGTTGCTGAACGGCGAACTGGCGGCTTCCGTCGTGCTGGCCGGCGTGGCCGGCGCCGCCAAGCTGTTCATCGCGGCGCCGGAAGCGCGGGGCATCGCGAAAGGCGTCCGCGTGGCCGCCTCCGTGGCCCGCGCCTGCGCCCTCGGAGAGGAAATGGGGATTCCGTTCGCGATCCCTCCCAAGATCTCCGGGCGGCTTCTGAAAGAGCTTTCCGCGAAGGACGCGGCATCCGACCCGTCGGAGCTTCTGCCGCTGGGCGAAGCCGCGCTGCGCGCCGGCAACGATCCGCTGGCCTACGCGGTCGCCTCGGCCGGCCTGGAGCGCGGCGGCCCGACCCTGGCGCGGTTTCTTTTCCTGCGCGCCCGCGCCCTGCCGGAGTGGGAATTCGAGCGCCGGCAGGAGTGCCTGGGAGCCGCCGCCGAGCTGGCCCGCCGCCAGCGCGACTTGGATTTGCTCGACCGCATCGGCGAGAGCAACGAACCGGACGAGTTCGATTTTTCGGAGACGATCGCCGTCGCGATGAGCACGGAGCAGGTGGAAAAGGTGGTCCAGCGGGAGAAGGGCCGGCGAGGCTATCCCAAGTCGTCGTCGTCCGAGCGGAGCCGCTTCGGCGATTGCGACTGTCCGGCCTGCCGCGCCATGCGGGAAGAAGCGCCGGAGGAAATTCCGGAGTACGCGGATATGTTCGGGCCCGGCATTCTGGCCCAGGCGCTGGCCGAAATCCTGAAAGGCGGCCTAAAGCCGAAACCCGGCGGGAGCCGGCGCCGCGGCCGGGGCCCGCTGGACGATGTCCCGTTTTGAAGAGGAACGAACGCCATGCAGGAAGACCCACGACAAATCCTCGAAGTCGAGCTCGAAGCCGGCGACGAAGAGATCCGGGCCGCCTATCTCAGAAAGGTCAAGGAGTTTCCGCCGGATCGCGCGCCGCGCGAGTTCGAACGGGTGCGGGACGCCTATGAAATGCTGCGCGATCCGCGCCGGCGCATGCGGCACCTGCTGCTGTCGGCCGATCCCCGCCTGCCTCTGGCCTCGCTGTTGCAGGGCCGCTCGGTCGAACGGCGGTATGCCGGGCCGGAGCCTTGGCTGGCGGTCCTGAAAGAGAGGAAGAGTTGACCGACCGAAGCGAAATCCTGGGCCGCTTGGAACAGTGGCTGGACTCGGCGCTCGAGCGGGAAGAACCGCCGCCGGGCCTTCCGGCGGAGATTCTCACCGGCGAAGAAGCGCCGGAGGAAAGCTCGCCCACGGACCTCTACACGATGTGGGCCGCCGTGACCGCCCTCACGCAGGAGGTCAAGTTGCAGGGCCGGGCCTTCAAGCAACTGAGCGAGACGATGGAGCGGGAATTCGAGCGCCGCGCCGACCAGCAGACGCTCGACGGCCTTCTCGATCTGCGCGAGCGGCTGCTGCGCGGCCTCGATTCAGTGCGGCTGCACGAAGAGTTGAAACCTGCCTTCTGGGACCGCATCTTCCGCGGCCGCTGGCGCCGGATCCGGCACTCCTTCGAGGTCGTCCGCGCTTTGGAGGAAGGCTACCGCTTGAGCCTGGAGGGCCTGGACGACCTTCTGGCGCGGTCCCATGTCCGGCCGATGGAGTGCGAAGGCCAGGCCTTCGATCCGCGCTCGATGAGCGCCGTGGACGTGGAAGAGACGGACGAGGCCGATCCCGGAACCGTGCTGGCGGTGTACCGGACCGGCTATGAACGGAACGGCGAAGTCTACCGCCCGGCCCGGGTCCGGGTAGCGCAAGCAAGGAAAGAGAGGGCTCCCAATGAGTGATCTCATCGTCGGCATCGATCTGGGGACTACGAATTCCGAAGTGGCGGCGTATCTCGGCGGACAGGTCCGTGTGCTCGGCCCCGGCGAGGACAAGATGCTGCCTTCCTGCGTGGGCCTGTCGCCGGCGGACGAATTGCTGGTGGGCGCGGCGGCGCGCAACCAGCATCTGGTTTACCCCGAGCGCACAGTGCGCAGCATCAAGCGCAAGATGGGGAGTTCGGAGACCGTTTCGCTCGGCGACAAGACCTTCACTCCGCAGGAGATCTCCGCTCTGATCCTGCGCGAACTGGCCGAGTGGGCGCGCCGCGAACTGGGCCAGCCGGTGGAACGGGCCGTCATCACCGTGCCGGCCTATTTCTCCGACGCGCAGCGCAACGCCACGCGGGAAGCGGGCATGGTGGCCGGGCTGGAGGTGGTCCGCATCCTGAACGAGCCGACGGCGGCCAGCCTGGCGTACGGCTTCGGCGATGGCGCGCCCCGCACGGTCCTGATTTACGACCTGGGCGGCGGGACCTTCGACGTTTCCATCGTCACCATGGAAGGGGACGTCACCGAAGTGCTCGCCAGCCACGGCAACAACCGGCTGGGCGGAGACGATTTCGACGACCTGCTGCTCGAACGCCTGGAGCGCGAGTTCCACGAGCGCCACGGCATCTGGCTGCGGGACGGGCATCGCGCCGCCCGCGCGCGGCTGTGGTGGGCGGCGGAAGCCGCCAAAATGAAGCTCAGCTTCGAGCCGCACGTCCAGGTGCGGGAGGAGGCGCTGGTGCTTCACCAAGGCAAGCCGCTGCACCTGGATCTGGAAGTGTCGCGCGCGGAATACGAGAAGATGATCCTTCCGCTGGTGGAATCCACGCTCGACAGCGTCTCCAAAGCCTTGCAGGACGCCGGGAAGAAGCCGGGCGAACTGGACGCCATTCTGCTGGTCGGCGGCTCGACGCGCACTCCCCTGGTCGCGCGCCTGCTCCAGGAGCGCGTCGGACTGGAACCGCGGCAGGATGTGCATCCGGATCTGTGTGTGGCCCTGGGCGCCGGCGTGCTGGCCTCGCGCCTGGCCGGGCACGACATCGAGCGCGTGCTGGTGGACGTCTCTCCGTATTCGTTCGGGCCGTCGTACCTGGGGGAGCGCGGCGGCGTCTCGTATCCGTATTGTTACCACCCCATCATCCGCCGCAACACGCCCCTTCCGGTGACCCGGGCCGACAGTTACTACACCACTTACCCCGGCCAGACCGAGGTGGACATCCAGATCTTCCAGGGCGACGACGAGGACGCGCTCAAGAACGTCTTGGTGGGCGATTTTCGCGTTGGGGGCCTGAAACCGACCGAGGATCCCAACGAGGTCATGTGCCGCATGAGCCTCGATCTGGACGGCATCCTGCATGTCACCGCCATCGAGAAGATCAGCGGCAAGTCCAAGCACGTCACCATCGCCAATGCGCTGCAGGCCAAGAGCGAGGCGGAAATCGCCGCGGCCCGCAAGCGCATCCAGGATCTTTTCGCCCCGCGCGAGGAGCCTTTTGAGGAACCCGCCGGGGAACTCGAGGAGCCGGAGGGGGAAGAAGCCGGGGACGAGGTCCCGGCCCTGTCTCCGGCCTGGCCGGAGATGCGCCATGAGGCGGTCGACCTGATCCAGCGCTTGCGGCGGCTGTTCGACCGGATGCACGCGGAAGACAAGGAAGAAGCGCTCGCCTTGCAGGAAGCGATCGAATCGGCCGTCGCCGGCCACGATCAGAAGGCGCTCGCCGCGGCGGTCGGATCCCTCAAGGAGCTGCTCTTCTTCGTGGAGGGAAGCTGATGTGCCCGGTCTGCCGGGCTCGCTTTCGGGGAACCCGCGAGTGCTCCCGCTGCGGCGCGGACCTGACCGTGCTCATGATTCTCATCGCGAACGCCTGGCGGCTCCGCCAGGCATCCCGGCAGGCGCTTTTGGAAGACGATCCCGCGCGGGCCCGCGCGCTGGCCTCCGAGGCGCAGAGGATCTGCCGCACTCCTGGCGGCGGACGCCTCGAAGCCCTCGCTTGCTGGCTCGCGGGTTGCGGGTCGGCCGGTAGCCGATCGGTTGGATGAACCTAAAAAACGGCAGTTGGCGCGGCATGCAACCGTCGCGGTAGGGATGGCCGTTACCGGCCACCCCCCGCACAGACCCGTACTTGCGGTGCTACCGCATACGGTTCTTACCTTGGATGCGCCGCCGGATGGCGGGCGTCAAATCTAGCGTCA
>JACQZT010000320.1 GCA_016213755.1 Acidobacteriota bacterium
ATTGTTCACCCGTTTCCTGACGCTAGATTTGACGCCCGCCATCCGGCGGCGCATCCAAGGTAAGAACCGTATGCGGTAGCACCGCAAGTACGGGTCTGTGCGGGGGGTGGCCGGTAACGGCCATCCCTACCGCGACGGTCATTCTGAACTGGCATCGTTATTTCCTAACGGACACTCAGATCTCCAGCTTTCCGTCGAAGACCATATCCTTCAGCTTGAAGCGGCGCTTGACCTCCACGCTCTGGAGTTTGAGCACCACCTCCACCTCCCGGTCTTCCAGCGTGATGGGGTTTTCTTCGCGCGCGAAAAACAGGTACAGGTTGGCGCCGCGCTCGCCGCGGTCGGCCTGCACGTCCGTGGCCTGGATAGGGTCCCTGCCCTTGATGTTCAGCGTGGCCCTGGTCTTGAGTTCCGGGATTTTGGTGCGCATCAGCATCTGCGGCGGCACGCCGGCGATGCCCACTACGTAGCGCTTCAGCTCCGGCTGGAGCATCTTGGCCGCTTCGGGCGACGTCCCGGCCTCGGCGCCAAAGCGCATGCGCGCCACGGCCTGACGCACGGGCAGGGCCGTGTGCCAGCGCACGATCAGGATCTGTCCGGGGGAAGATTCGGGCATGCCGCCGCCACCGCCGCCGCCCCGGCGTCCGCCGCCGCCACCACCGCCGCCGCCCATATCCTCGGCGCTGGGTCCGGCCGCCGACATGTCGCCGCCCCCTCGTCCCCCGCGGCCGCCGCCACCGCCACCGCCGCCGCCCATGCGGACCTCAACCGGACGCGCCCAGGGCGAGTCCTTCAGCATCTTCTGGGCGTCTTTGTCCGACCATTCGGTGAATTTGGCTTTCTGCCAGAAGTCGGCGGCCCACAGGGCCCCGCCGGCCAGCGACAGGATGACGAGTGCGATAAGCGCGCGTTTCATATCCTAATCAGATTAGGACTTCCGGAGCTTCAATACAAGGGCGGCGCTCCGTCCGGCCGGGTTTTCCAGCGCCGGTGAATCCACAGCCACTGGTCCGGGTGCTCGCGAATCGCGGCTTCCAGTTGCGCTTGCAGCCGGGCGGTATCGGCTTCAGCGTGGCCGGTGATCTCAAGCGGCGGATAGAAGCGCAACACGTATCGCCGCTCGGCCTCGTTCCACAGCGCGAAGCCGGGAATCACCGCCGCCCCGCTGTGCGCCGCCAGTTTCGCCAGCCCGGTGGTGGCGCAGGCCGCGACGCCGAAGAAATCCACGAAGACGCCGTTCTCGGGGCTGGCGTTCTGGTCGATCAGAATGCCCACCGCCTCATTGCGCCCGAGCGCCTTCAGGATGCCCCGCGCGGCGTCTTTCTTCTCGATGACGCGGTTGCCGCCCAGCGTGCGGTAGCGCTCCACCAGCGCGTCCAGGAGCGGATTGTCCAGCGCGCGCACCACCACATGCATCGGTTCGGTGAGCAGGCCGTGCGCGAAGGCGCTCAACTCCCAGTTGCCCAGGTGCGCGGTGGCAAACAGCACGCCCCGGCCCCGCCGTTTGGCTTCTTCAAAATGTTCCAAGCCCTGGTAGCGGATCCACTCGCCGAGGTTCTCTGGCCTCAGCCGCGGAAGACGGGCGAAGGCCACCAGCACACGGGCGATGGAGCGAAAGACGCCGTCCACGATGCGCTCGCGCGCGGCCGAGTCCAGTTCCGGCAGGGCGAACTCGAGATTGCGGCGTGCGGTGCGGCGCAGGCGCGGGATCGCCAAGTCCAGCAGGCGCGCTGAGGTGCGCGCCGCCATTTCCGCCAGCGGGAGCGGGAGCCATGCCAGCTTCGCCATCAGCTCGCGCGCCAGCGCATACTCCAGCAGGTTTCGCAGTTGAGATCGCTTGCGGGCCAAACTTCAATACTACCTACTCGATCCAACCGCCGCCCAGCACCACGTCGCCCG
Organism: Acidobacteriota bacterium; assembly: GCA_016213755.1. GTDB lineage: Bacteria > Acidobacteriota > Terriglobia > Bryobacterales > Bryobacteraceae > JACQZT01. The sequence continues at coordinate 1,900 of JACQZT010000320.1, forward strand.
AGTAGATCACCGCCGCCTGTCCTGGCGTGACCGCGCGCTGCGGCTGGTCGAACTCGATCTCCACCCGCGCGGGATCGGCCGTGGGAACCACCGTCGCCGCGGCGGCGGCGTGCTTGTTGCGGATCTTCACCTCGGCGCGCAGCGGCGCTTCGGGCGGGGCGATGGAGATCCAGTTGACGCCCGCGGCCGCCAGGCGCCGCCGCAGCAAGTCCTCCGCGCGCCCCACCACCACGCGCTGTGTCGCCGGCTCGGTGGCGATGACGTAGAGCGGTTCGCCCGCGGCCACACCCAATCCCTTGCGCTGGCCAACGGTGAAGTTGTGGATGCCGGAGTGCTCGCCCAGCACGCGCCCGTCGCGGGTGACCAGCTCGCCGCGCCGAGCCGGCGGCTCGCCGCCCCGCTCGCGGAAGTAATCGTCCATGAAACCGGCGTAGTCGCCGTCGGGCACGAAGCAGATTTCCTGGCTGTCGCTCTTTTCGGCCACCGCCAGGCCCAGTTCGCGCGCCAGTTCGCGCACTTGCGGCTTGGTGAATTCGCCCAGCGGGAAGAGCGTCCGCGCAAGCTGCGCCTGGGTGAGGCCGAACAGGAAGTAGGTTTGATCCTTGGCCGCATCTACGCCGCGCAGCAACTGGTAGCGGCCCGAAGCGCCGTCAAAGCGGATGCGCGCGTAGTGCCCGGTGGCCATCCGGCCGGCGCCCACACCGGCGGCGAACTGCAGGAACCGGTCGAACTTCAGATACGTGTTGCACAGCGTGCAGGGAATGGGCGTGCGCCCGGCCAAGTACTCCGCGACGAACGGCCGCACCACCTGCTCCTCGAAGGGCTGCTCGAAGTTCACCACGTAGAAGGGGATGCCCAGTTGCCCGGCCACCCGGCGCGCGTCGTAGACGTCGTCCAGCGAACAGCAGCGCCCCGGAGCGGCGCCCGCCCGGCGCTGGTTCCAAAGCTGCATGGTCAGACCGATGACGCGCGTGCCGCCGCGGGCCACGAGCGCCGCCGCGGTGGACGAGTCCACGCCTCCGCTCATCGCCACTGCTACGGTTTCAGCCATGAGACGGGCACAAAGGCCGGCGACATTCTTCGCAGATGGTCCGCGCTCTGGGCGGCGG
>JACQZT010000036.1 GCA_016213755.1 Acidobacteriota bacterium
GGCCTTTTCCTGGCCGGCGGCATTTTGCTTTTAGTTGGGAACGGGTTGGCGGCCCGGCAGGAACAGGCCGCCAAGCCCGCTGAACAGGCCAAGCCGGCCGCGACCGCCGCCACGCGAGTGGGGACGGAAACCTGTGCCGGCTGCCACGAAGACATCGTCAAAGCCTTTGCCAGGAACCCCCACCAGGTGGTCGAGAAACTCAAAGCCCGGGGCTGGCAGGGCCAGGCCTGCGAATCCTATCACGGAGCCGGCTCCAAGCACGCCGAGTCGGCGGCGGCGGCGGATATCGTCAACCCGGCGAAACTGGCCGCGGCACAAGCCGAGCGCACGTGCTTGAAATGCCATCTGAACCAGCCTTCAAGGGTGAACCGCGCCTCCGGCAGCCACGCCAAGAACGACGTGAGTTGCGTGGCCTGCCACACGGTCCATAAGAGCGGACCGGGCGGCGGCGAGGCCGGCTTCGCGCCGCGCAAGGCCGAGGCCATCAACCGCCAGTGCGCCTCCTGTCACTCGCCCGTATGGGCCGAGTTCCAACGGCCCCACCGGCATAAGCTGCCGGAAAACGCCATGTCGTGCGTGGATTGCCACAATCCCCACGGCAGTTTCCTGCCGCGCCAGATGAGGACGGCGACAGCCAACGAAGCGCCTTGTCTGAAGTGCCACGGCGACAAGCGCGGCCCGTTTGTGTTCGAACACGCTCCCGTGCGTTTGGAAGGCTGTAAGACCTGTCACGAACCGCACGGCTCGGCCAACCCGCGCATGCTGACCCGGCACGAAGTGCGCTTCCAGTGCCTGGAGTGCCATGTCGGCAACCCGGGCACGCCGGCGGCGGCCGCCAGCGGAACGATTGGCGGCGGCATTCCGCCGGCCTTTCACGATCTGCGCAGCGCGCGCTTCCGCAATTGCACCATCTGCCACATGAAGGTGCACGGATCTCAAGTCAATCGGGCCCTACTGCGATGAAGACATTATTAGCCATACTCCTGACTCTGCCGCTTGCGGCCCAGCAGGCGGACCCTAAGCCGGAAGAAGCCAAGCCGGCCGGCGAGAAGAACGTCTCCGGTTCGGTCGAGTTCGGCTATCGCTGGGTGAGCGAGGTGCGGGGCAGCCGTGAAGCCTATCGCAGCCTGGTCGACCTGGAAAAAGGGCCCCGGGTGTTCGGCGCCGATTTCACCTTGCTGGATCCCTCCAGTCGGCTCTTCGACCGCATCGACCTGACCTCGGCCGGCTGGGGCGGCGAGCCGCACTCGAGTCTGCACGCCGGCGCGCGCAAGCTCGGCGTCTACCGCCTGACGGCGGACTACAGCAACCTGGCTTACTACAACTTCCTGCCCTCGTTCGCCAATCCGGGCCTGGCCGGGGGTTCGCTGCTCAACCAGCGCGCCTTCGACACCAACCGGCGCTACACCAACGTGGACCTGGACCTGATGCCCGGCCGCCGCATCATCCCTTACCTGGGCTACACGCACGATTCCGGCTCCGGGACCGGCGTGACGCCCTTCGTCGCCGACGGCAACGAATACCCGGTGTGGAACCGCTTGCGTGACAAGACCGACCACTACCGCGGCGGCGTGCGCGTGGAGATGAACCGCTTCCACGTGACCCTGGAACAGGGCGCGACCAAGTTCAAAGACGACCAGTTCGTGGGCACGGCCGATCGCAACCTGGGCAACCGCACCACCACCCTCTTCGACCAGCGCCTGGTGCTCAACAGCCTGCGCCAGGCGTACGGCGTGCGCGGCGACAGCGTGTATTCCAAAGTCCTGCTGACCGCCGCTCCGGCTTCGTGGCTGGACGTGTTCGGCCAGTTCCTTTACAGCAAGCCGTCCAGCGACGTGACTTACTCGGCCGAAGCGCGCGGGATGCTCGCGCAGCTTTCGGCGGCCCGCTTCTTCAGCGGGCAGTTCGACACGCTCTTCGCCGAGGCCAAACAGCCGCACTCATCCGGCAGCGCGGGCTTCGAACTGCGGCCGGTGAAGAAGGTCCGCATCGTCGAATCGCTGATGACCGACCGCTTCCACAACGCTTCCTCCGCGGTGCTGGCCGAGCAGTTGTACTTCGGCACGGCCACGACGGCGGGCCAGACCATCGGTCTGAATTCCTTCGACCGTCTGGTCTACAACTACAACCGGCAGGAGTTGGACGTCATCGTGGACCTCTGCTCCCGCCTCACCCTGCGCGGCGGGCACCGCTACGAATGGGGCAACGCGCTGGTCCGCACCGGCGCGCTCGATCTGCGCGGCAGCGAAGCGGGCGAGTTGAAACGCCAGGTGGGTTTGGCGGGCTTCAGCATGCGTCCGGTGCAAAGGCTGTCGCTGACGCTGGACTACGAACGCGGCGCGGGCGACCGCAGCTACTTCCGCACCAGCCTGTACGACTACACCAAGCTGCGCGCGAGGGCGCGCTACCAGTTGATGCCGTCCCTGTTCGTGGGCGCTAACTTTAGCGTCCTCGACAACACCAACCCGACCGCGGGCGTGAAGTACGACTTCTCCAGCCGCTCCAACACCCTCTCGCTGCAATGGCTGCCCCAGGGCGGCAAGCGCCTCGGCTTCCTCGGCGAGTACAGCCGCTCGACGCTCTCGAGCGACTTGAACTACCTCGATCCGCTCTACCGGTCGCAGGAGCGCTCGTTCTACCGCGACAACGCCCACGTTGCCAGCGCGCTGGTGGATGTCAGCTTGCCCGCCGTGGCGGGCAGCCAGGGCAAAATGAGCGTGGGCGGGTCCCTGTTCATATCTCACGGCAGCCGGGCGACCAACTACTATTCGCCGGTCTGGCGCATCCAGCAGCCGCTGGTCAGGAAGGTGCAGTGGTTTGGCGAGTGGCGCTGGTACGGATACTCGGAACCGGTGTATCTCTACGAGGGCTTCCGGTCGCACCTGTTCCAGACGGGTTTGCGCCTTTCCCTGTAAGCTGCGGTTTGTTAGGCTGAGGATGAATGATCGCTCACAAGATCGCCATCCTCAGCCGCATCGCTTTGTTCGAAGGGCTCACACCCGCCGAGATCCGGCTCCTCGCCGAACGGGCCATCGAGCGCCATTTTGAGGCGGGATCCACGCTGTTCCACGAAGGCGACGAGTGCGCGGGCGCTTTCATCATCGGCCAGGGGCAGGTGAAGATCTGCAAGACCTCTCCCTCCGGCCGCGAAATGACCATCGCCGTCGAGACCGCGCCGTCCACCGTGGCCGAACTGCCCTTGTTCGACGGCGGACCGTATCCGGCATCCGTGGTCGCCATTGGCGACGTCATGGCCCTGGTGCTCGAAAAGCGCGAATTCCTGGGGGTTTGCCGCCAGCACCCCGGCGTCGCCCTGAAAATGCTGGCGCAAGTGGGCCGCCGTCTGCGGCAGTTAGTGGGAACCCTGGAGGCGGTGACCTTCGGCAGCGTCCGGCAGCGCCTGGCGCGCCTGCTGCTGGAACTGGCCGATCCGGCCGGCGGGAGTTTCGCCCTGCCGCTCACGCACCAGGATCTGGCCTCCCGGCTTGGCACCGTGCGGGAAGTGGTGTCGCGCAACCTGAGCCGCTTTCAGATGGAAGGGCTCATCCGCATCGAGGCGCGCCAGATCCGCGTGGCCGACCGCGCCGGCTTGCAGCGCGAAGCGGACACCGAGATGTAGTTCAGCGCCGCTGGGTCGGCAGCGTCCCCAGCCATACCGCCAGGTAACCGAGCACCACGCTGGCCACGATGTTGGCCAGTCCCAGCCATCGTTCGCCGCCGCGCACGGCCTGGAAAGTCTCGAACTCGAAGGTCGAGAAGGTGGTGTACCCGCCCAGCACCCCGATCGTCAGAAACAGCCGCCAATACGGGTGCGGCTGCATGCGGCCGGCCAGCAGGGCCGTCACCACGCCGATCAGAAAGCAGCCCGACACGTTCACCACCAGCGTGCCCAGCGGAAAGCGCCCGCCGTAGCGAGTCATGATCCACGAGCCGGCGGCATAGCGCGCCAACCCGCCCAGCCCCGCTCCCGCCAGCACTACCAGGTATCTGTCCAAACGCGCCACGCTCCTTTTCATCCGTTCCGAGATCAGCCGCCAAAGGTGATGGTGTAACGCCCGCCGGCGCGCAGTTTGACCCGTTCGGCGGGGCGGATCTTCTGCCCTTGCGGCGCGCGCAGCACGAACTCTCCCGCCAGCTTGGGCCGGAGTTCCGCCTGGACCGCACGGCCCTTCGCCCAGGCGATGTCCACCTCCACGCCGCCCCGCGCGCGCAAACCCTTCACGTAGCCCTCCGGCCAGGCTTTGGGCAGCGCGGGCAGGAACTCGATGGCCCCGTCGTGGCTCTGCAACAGCATCTCGGCCAGCGCGGCCGTGCCCCCGAAGTTGCCGTCGATCTGGAAAATCCAGCCCTTGCCCGCCGGGTGCGTGTCGAACAGGTTGGGGCCGGTGGAATGGGTCAGCAGCTTGGTGAGCGACTCGTGCGCCAGGTCGCCGTCGCTGAGCCGTGCCCAAAAGGCAATGGCCCAGGCGCGGCTCCAGCCCGTGTAGGCCCCGCCGGCCTGGATGCGCCGCTCGAGCGAAACTCGCGCTGCGCGCCACAGTTCCGCGTTGCGCCGCGGAGTGAACTCCGCGCCCGGATAGAGCGGGTACATGTGCGACATGTGGCGGTGGCCCGGCTCCGCCTCGTCGAAGTCCTTGGACCACTCCTGCAACTGGCCGTGCTTGCCCACCTGGTAAGGCGGCAAGCGCCCAAGCGCGGCTTCGAGCCTGGCGCGCAAATCGGCGTCCACGGCCAGGAGCTTCGAGGCCTCCCTCACGCCGGCGAAAACCTCCCGGATCAGGGCCAGGTCCATGGTGCACCCCGCGCTGGTTTGCGCTTTCTTGCCGCCGGGCGCGAGGAAGGTGTTCTCGGTCGAAAACGAAGGGCAGGTGGTGAGTCGGCCCTGCTTGTCGGGGATGAGCCAGGCCAGACAGAACTCCGCCGCGCCCTTCATCAGCGGATAGGCGCGCTGGCGCAAAAACTCCTTGTCGCCGGTGAAGAGATAGTGCTCCCACAAGTGCGAGCAAAACCACGGCGCGCTCATCTGCCAGTTGGCCCAGGTGGGCGCCCCCGACCCGAAGTTGCCCACCGGGGCCGATTGCCGCCACAGGTCCACGTTATGGTGCGAGACCCATCCGGGCAGCCCGTAGTTGACCCGCGCCGTCTCGCGGCCGCTGGAGGCCAGCTCTTCGATCAGGTCGAACAGCGGCTTGGCGCACTCGCCCAGGTTGCAGGTTTCCGCCGGCCAGTAGTTCATCTGGACGTTGATGTTGGCCGTGTAGTTGGAACTCCACGGCGGGCGCACCAGGTCGTTCCAGATGCCTTGCAGGTTGGCCGCCTGGGTGCCCGGCCGCGAGCTCGAGATCAGCAGGTAGCGGCCGTACTGGAAGTACAGCGCTGCGAGGCCGGGATCGGGCTTGCCGTCTTTGACGGCTTGCAGGCGCTCGTCGGTGGCGGCCGCCGAAGTCCGGGCGCCGAGATTCAGATCCACCCGCCGAAAGAGTTTCTGGTGTTCGGCAATGTGCGCCGAGCGCAGCGCGCCGTAGCTCTTGCCCGCGGTTTGCCGCAGGTGCGCCGCCGAAAGGCGCTCGCCCGAGCCGCCCCGGTAGTTGGTGGCCGCGCCGATGCGCAGCGTCGCGGCCTGCGCGCCGCGGACCGTCACTCGGCCGCCTTCGCTGGCCACCCGGCCTCCCGCGGCGTGCACCGAAAGGCGGCAGGCGAAGGGCATGCCTTTGAGCGGATCGTCGTCGTACAGAACCGGTTTGTCCGAGTTGACGTAATTAGGCTCGACGTGCGACGGCGCCTTGCCGGTCAGCAGCAGGGCGTCCGGGCCGTCCGCGCGCGTTTGCGAACACAGCAGGCTCTTCAGGTCCGCGGAAAAAGACAGGCTGCCCGGCCGGCTCGAACTCACGTGCATCACAATCACCGGATCGGCGGCCGAGGCGAAAACCTCGCGAGTGATCGTGGCTCCGTCCGCCTGGTACGTGGTGCGCGCGATGGCCGTGTCCAGATCGAGTTCGCGGCGGTAGCCGGACACCGCGCCCGCCATCTCGAATTTCAGATCCAGGTCGGCCAGCGGCTGGTAGGACTGGTTATACGGCCCCTGCATCTTCCGGCACACCCGGTCGGCCCCGGCGTAGTCCTCCTCCTCCAGCACCAGGCGCCGCACTTCGGCCAGGTACTTGCCGGCCTCCGGGTTGTTCCACTCCCGCTTGTAGCCCGACCAGAGCGTGTCTTCGTTCAGTTGCAGCCGCTCGGTCTCGAAACCCCCGAAAACCATGGCCCCCAGGCGGCCGTTGCCCACCGGCAAAGCATCGGTCCACTTTTCGGCCGGGGTGCGATACCACAGCACCCAAGGGGAGGGCGCCTCGGCGCCGCGCAGCGCGGCGGCCGCCGGAACGGCGGCCAGAAACTGGCGGCGGGTGGGAGTCGGCATAACATTGAATGTAGCGGAAAAACCGCGCCCGGCACAGGTGCTCAGGCGTAAAACCGCGTGGTGGCGATTTTCGGCGCCGGTTCGCCGATCTCTTTCATGCGCACGATGAGCCGCTCGCCCAGTTCCGTGGCGATCTTGCGGTATTGCGGGCGTCCGATCAGATTGACGTGCTCGTGCGGGTCGCCGCGCAGGTCGTAGAGGTAGCGCTCGGTGTAGTTCAGGCTGTGCGGCTCGTTCTGGTTTCGGTTGCCGGGGTCGAAGATGCAGTACTTGTACCGCTCGGTGCGGATGGCGCGTTGCAGCGCCTCGGTGCGCATCTGGACCAGGATTTCGTCGCGCCACCCCGCGCTGCGGCCGCGCGCCAGCTCCAGCAGGCTGCGGCCCTGCATCTCGCGCGGCGCCTCGATGCCCGCCGCAGCCAGGATCGTGGGCGGGACGTCCACCAGGCTCACCAGGCGGTCCACCACGCGGCCGGCCTCGAAACCGGGGCCCGCGAAGACCAGCGGGACGCGAATCGATCCCTCGTGGCAGCTTCGCTTGTACTCCGTGTTCCGGGTGCGGAAGTGCGAGCCGTGATCGGAAGTGAAGACCACGATGGTGTTCCGGTCCAACCCCTGATCCTTGAGTTCCTGCTGGATGCGGCCGAACGATTCGTCCAGCCGCGCCACCGCGCCGTAGTAGGGCGGCAATTGCGACTTCCAGTCTCCCGGGTACGGCGTCAGGTCGGGCGGCGTCCAATACGAATCGCGGTAACGTTCGGCGTAGCCCGGCGGCGCGACGTGGGCGTTCACCTGGATGTCGTGGTGCGGCTCCAGTTGGGAGAGAAAGAGGAAGAACGGGGCGGATTTCTTCTCCCGAATGAAATCCACCGCCAGGTCGGTCATGGCGTCGGGCCGGTACTTATTGAAAGACACCTTGCGGTTGGCGGCGTCCCAGACGTAACCCTCAAACGGCGTGGAGGTGCGTTCGAGCATGTCGGCGGCGGTCCACCATTCGTCGTAGCCGCCGCGGGCCGCCGGGGGCACCGGGTCCGCGCCGGTTCCCCCCAGGTGCCACTTGCCGATGTAACCGGTGCGATACCCGTGCCGGCCGAACAGGTGCGCCAGGGTCACCTCGCCGGGCTTGAGCGTGGGACCGTTGCGGATCACCCCGGTGGTGGTCGGATACTTGCCCGTTTGCAGCGTGCTGCGCGCCGGAGAGCACACCGGCTGCGACGTGAAGGCGCGCTCGAACCGCACCCCGCCGGCCGCCGCGCGATCCAGGTTGGGAGTCAGGTCCATCGGGCAGCCGTAGGCGCCGACGCTGTCCCACCTCTGCTGATCGGTGAAATACACAATCACGTTGGGCCGCGCCGCCGGCGCCGCTTGCCCCGCTCCGCTCGCGCCCGCCGCCAGCGAACCGCCAAGGAAATCTCTGCGATCGATTCCTGACATGGTCACCACCGAATTATAGTCGCCTTATTGCCCCGCCGGCGGGAGCTTGGGCAAGACGCTTCCGACCACGAACTTCATGAGGTCCGCCACCTTGCCCTGGAAAAGGGCGATCAGCGCCGGGATCAGCACTGCCGCCAGCGAGGAGCCGAAGGCCGACAGCGCCGGGACGTTGTGCAGCGCCGTCAGGTGGCGCCAGGAGTAGCCGTTGCGGCGCAGGGTCTCGTAGTCGAAGGCGGCCACGCCCAGGACGGTGCAAAAGACAAAGACCTGGCCGGCCCAGTAAAAGAAGTACCTCATTCCCGCCAGCGGCTCGGTCAGCAGCAGCCACAGCAGCAGGAAGGGTGTTACGATGGCCGCCCACAGCGCCAGTCCCTTGCTCAGGCCGCTGGAGCCTCGCAAGTAGCGGTAGAAATAGCCGAATACGAAGGCCACCGCCAGCCAGCGCACCAGCGCCACCAGCACCTCCACCGCGAAATGCGGAAGCGGAAAGGCCAGTTCCTGGCGGGTGGCCACGAACTCGTACAGGGTCAGCGCCACCCAGGGCAGGGCCAGCGGCAGACCGTAACGGACCGCGATACCGGCGTCCGACCAGGAGTTGCCGGTCGGACCCGAGGCCAGGGCCAGGTCGCGCGGGCTGATCTCCACGCGGGGCTGCGTCGTCGCCGCCTCGCCGGCGCCGGCCTGAAAATCCGCCAGCAGCTTCTGGTGCTGCTCGAGGGTCAGTTCGCCCTTTTCCAGCTTCTTGTCCTGGGCGCGGCGAAAGACCCTGGCCATCCGGGCGGTCCATCGCCAGTCGATCAGTTCCTTGATGCGCTGCGCGCGGAGTTGCTCGGAGGCGTTCGCCTCCAGGCCGCCGGCCGGCTTGCGGAACAGCCAGTAGCGCGCCAGCAGGAAACCGGCGATCAGCGGTACCGGCACCCAAAAGATCCGCCCCGAAGCGCCCACCAGGTACAGGGCCAGCAGGACCGGTCCCAGAACCAGGTCCTGCCCCGCCACCTCCTCCGGGCTCGCCCGGCGGCGCGCCAGCCATCCCACCACGGCCGCCAGCGGGATGTAGGGCAGAAAACGGTCCATCTGAAACAGCAGCGGAAACAGCCCCGCCGTGAGGTAGTTGGAGACCTCGGGGATGTGCGCCGGATAGCACACCACCAGCGCTCCCGCCGCCGCCAGCAGCGCGGGCCGCCGGGCGTCGCCCCCCAACAGGTACACCGTCAGCCACGCCACCACCCACACGCCGATGCCCCCGGCCACC
>JACQZT010000323.1 GCA_016213755.1 Acidobacteriota bacterium
GGAGCGCGGCCCGGCCGCGGCCGCCGAAATCGTATCGCCCGCCACTGCCGGATTCCGCTCGGGCTGGGTGTTCAGCGACCGCGCGACGATCGGCTTCTCGCGCGACGGCGCTCGCCTGTTCGCCGGCTGCGCGCCCTTGCGCCGGCCGGAACGCGAAGCGGGCGGCGAGACCGCGGCGGCGGAGGAGAAGGTCCTGGCCGACCTGTGGCACTGGCGCGACCCCCTCATCCAGCCCATGCAGCGTGTGCGCGCGGCGATGGAGCGCAGCCGCTCCTACAGCGCCGTCTATCACCTGGAGGCGAAAAAGTTCCTCCAGCTCGCCGACGAGACCATGCCGCAGTTGACGCCCAGCGACGACGGCCGCTGGGCCATCGGCGCCGACGACCGCGTCTACCGCTCGCAGATTGACTACGACGGCAACTACGCCGATTACTACCTGGTGGAGACCGAGACGGGACGCCGCACGAAATTCTCCGAGCGGAGTCCCGGGGGCGGCCGCGGCGCGTCCGTGGCCTGGTCGCCGGACAGCCGCGGCGCGATCTTCTTCCGCGACCGCGCCTGGCACTCGCTGTCGGCGCCCAGCGGGGCGGTCCGGAATCTGACCGCCGCGCTCAAGGTCGGTTTCTGCGACGAGGAGCACGACACCCCGGACGCACCGCCCTCCTACGGCAGCGGAGGCTGGACGCGCGACGGCAAGTTCGCGCTGCTCTACGACCGCTACGATGTCTGGAAGGCCGCGCCCGGCGGCTCCGGGACCGAGAACGTCACGCGCGGCCTGGGTCGCAAGCAGAACCTCCGCTTCCGCGTGCAGCGCCTGGAACCGGACGACGAAGACGAGCCGCGCGGCATCGACTCCGCCAAGCCCGTCGTGCTGCGCGCCGAATCGCTGGACAACTACGATTCGGGCTTCTGGCGCGCGCGCCTGGATGCGCCCGCGGCGCCCGAGAAGCTGGTGATGGCCTCCAAGAACTTCGCCTTCCAGGGCAAGGCTCGCGAGGCCGCGACGCTCCTGGTGACCGCCACCCGCTTCGACGAGCCGCCGGATCTGTGGGTCACCGACCCGAACTTCGGCTCGATGCGCAAAGTAACCGACGCCAACCCCGAGCGCGCGCGTTTTCTGTGGGGCACGTCGGAGCTGGTCCGGTTCAAGAATACCGACGGTGTGGAGCTGAAAGCCGCGCTGTTCAAACCCGAGAATTTCGATCCCAAGAAGAAATACCCGCTCCTGGTGTACATTTACGAACGGCTGTCGCAGGGCATTCATTCCTTCACCGAGCCGCGCCCGGGCACTTCCATCAACAAGACCATCTGCGCCAGCAACGGCTACCTGGTGCTGATGCCGGACATCGTCTACACGGTAGGCTCGCCCGGCGAGAGCGCGCTCAAGTGCGTCCTGCCGGCGATTCAGGCGCTGGCCGATCGCGGTTACGTCGACGAGAACGCCATCGGCATCCAGGGGCACAGTTGGGGCGGCTACCAGATCGCCTACATGGTGGGCCATACCCGGCGCTTCCGCGCCGCCGAGGCGGGCGCTCCGGTGGGCAACATGACCAGCGCCTACAACGGCATCCGCTGGGGCAGCGGGCTGCCGCGCCAGTTCCAGTATGAGAGGACTCAGAGTCGCATTGGAGGCTCGCTGTGGGAGCGGCCCCTGCAATTCATCGAGAACTCCCCGATCTTCCGCGCCGACCGCGTCAGCACGCCGTTGCTGATTCTGCACAACGACCAGGACGACGCGGTGCCGTGGTACCAGGGCATCGAACTGTACCTCTCGCTGCGGCGCAACGGCAAAGAGGTCTACCTGTTCAACTACAACGGCGAGAAGCACGGCATCCGCAAGCGCATCAACCAGAAGGACTACTCGCTGCGCATGATGCAGTTCTTCGACCACTTTCTGAAAGGCGCCCCGGCGCCGGCCTGGATGCGGCAAGGCATCCCCTACCTGGAGCGCGAGGAAGAGAAGGAGAAGTTCAAGGCGGCGGCCACTCCCTGACGGTCGCGGTTCGGTAGCCGTTTCCGAGCCGCGACCGTGAGGAGCCGTCAATAAATCGGGAGGGCCGTGTCTCCTCTCGGGAATCCTCTGGTGGGGCCGGTCTCCGGCCGGCCCCACTGGCTGCGCCCGATCTCCTTCTGGACGGGTGAGGTTTGCCGCTTGAGGGACTGTCCCGATCATCTGACGGCTCGTGAGTGTTAGCGCCGGAATAAAACAGCAGCAATTTCGCCGGTTTTGACGCCGGCAGAGGCCCCGGTTCGGCTCGCCTGGGCACACTACTACGTTGCCGCAGCCTGGCGCAGCTTGGTCGGCCC
>JACQZT010000324.1 GCA_016213755.1 Acidobacteriota bacterium
ACAATCCGGCCGGGTGCCTTCAGCGTCTCCAGCGCGCCGCCGCTCGACGAGGTCGTCACCACTACAAGTTGGCGCCCGGCGCGGATGCTGTTCAACAAGCCGGCCAGCTCGGCGGCGGTAATATCCGGCCCGGCCAGGTTGAATCGGTAATCGACGCCGTCCCAGGTGCCGTGCCCGATCAGCGTGAGCACGAAGTCGTCTTCAGGCGTGGCGCCTTCGCCCACTTTCTTGAGGACCGCGCGCAGCCGCTCGCGCGTGGCGTCGGGTCCCGCCAGGACCTCGCCCGAAACCAACTTGCCGAGGTCGCGGGCCCAGGCCGCGAAGCGCATCGCGTAGTCCGGCTCGCCGCCCAAGCCAGCCACAGTCACCGCATAGGTGGCGGCGTCCAGCGCGGAAGCGAACAGCAGCAGGACCGCCAGTCTTCTCATACCACCCCCCACTTGCGGCGCAGAAGCCATTCGCCCCCGGCCAGCAGCAGCAACAGGAGGAACACGGCAGGCATGTCCCACAGTTCCTTGGTCTCGCGCACCGAAATGCCGGCTTCCGAGTAGACGATCTCGCGCGTAAGCCGCTCGAATTCGCCGGGCCGGTAGTAGCGCCCGCCGGTCTGCTCGGCGAGGCGCTCCAGCAACTCGCGGTTCTGCGAGGTGCGGAAGTCCTCGGCCACGCCATCCTCCCGGCGGAAGGTGAACACGTCCCGGCCGGACTCGTCGGCGCCGCGCCGCGCCACCACCTCGACCACGTAGGATCCCGGTTTGTCGGCACTCCAATCGGCGGTGTAATCGCCCGGCTCCAACGGGTCGGGCGAGAGGTTGAGGGCGGCCGACAGGCCTTCCGGCCCCAGGATGTGCGCCTCGACCGTGGCATCCGCGGCGGGCGCGTAGCGGGTGTCCTTCACCTTCGTGTGAATCGCCAGCCGGCCTTCGTCATACAGCATGAGCTTGGGCGTGGTCGCCGTCACACGGCCATGCGGGCCGGCCACCAGCCAGCGCAGCAACTGCTGCCAGAACATCTCGTGGGTCTTGTCGGCCAGCGGCTGCTGCATCTGCCAGCGCCAGGTGCCGGCGGTGGCCATGAGCGCGGTCCGTCCCGCCCCATAGTTCTGGATGCTCAACAGCGGGAATCGGCCCCGGCCGGCGGTAATGCCGTCGGCCAGCACCACCGCGCCGGGCTTGGGCGTTCCGGACTCCTGGTAGTCCGCCAGCGGCGGGAGTTTCTTCCAGCGCTCGACGTTGCCGTCGGGGTTCTCCTCCAGGCGGCAGATGAGACTCTCACGCCCGGCGGGGGTCAGCTCGGCGGTGGCGGGCTCGCGGAAGAAGGTGAGCTTCTTGGCCGGCAGCACCACCGGCAACAGGTCGGCCAGGGCCGAGTTGGCATAGCCGCCCTCGGCCAGCCCGGCGCGCCCGCCGAGGAAGAGCAGGCCGCCGCCCCGCCGGTCCACGAACTGGCGCATGAGTTCCTGCTGGGCCGGGGTGAAGTAGCTCGCTTCGACGCCCCCCACAATGACGCCCTGGAAGGCGAACAGTTCTTCGACCTTGGCCGGGAATCCCTCCTCCAGTTCCTTGGGATTCTCAATGCCCTGCCGGTAGAGCTTGTTCTGCGTGGTGCGCAAGAGGGTAGCCAGGTTCAAACTGCGGTCTTCCTCGACCGCGCGGCGAATGAACTTGAATTCCCACTTCGGTTCGCCCTCGATGTAAAGGATGCGGGGCTTGGCCGATTCCACGTTCACCACTCGCGTGAGCGAGTTGTTGCGCGCGTTCTCCTCTCCCTCCACCAGTTCCAGTGTGGCCTGGATGTTCTTGGCCCCGGCGATGCCCGCGTTGAAGATGAGTTGCCGGGTCTCGACCGCGCCATCGGAGGGGAGCGTCACCGTCTCCTGCGCCAGCGTCTTGCCGCTCTCGCGAACCACCAAACGGGCGGGCCGACCCGCCAGGCCGAACTGCCGGAAACTGACCTGCGCCGGCAGCCGGGAATCGGTCAGCGCCCGCACCGGGATCTCGACATCCAGCATCTCCAGGTCGCGCGCGGGGCGCTCGCGGCCGAAGCCGACGGTGTGGATCGGAATGCGGCCGCAGCGCAGTTGGGCGGCGGTTTCGGCGTCGATGCCGCCGGCGTTGTCGGCGCCGTCGCTCAGCAACACTATGGCCCCGATGGCCAGCGTGGCGGATTCGGCAGCCACTTGCTTAAGGCCCTCGGCCAGGTGCGTCGCGGGCAGGGAGGCGGTCAGCTTAGGGGGCGATTCCAGCCGTTCGGCGTGCGCGCCCAGGCGATAAAGCCGGACTTGAAATTTGTCCCGTAAAGCTTTTAACGCACTAGAATTAACTACACCAAGAACCTGCTCTTTCCGGTCTTCCAGAGCCATGCTGCGCGAGTCGTCCACCACCACCGCGACCACGTTCTGCTGGGGCTTGAGGGAAGAGACGCTGATGGCCGGCTTCCCCAGCAGCAGGAGCAGCCACGCCAGCAGCGCGCTTTCGAGCGCCCAGAGGGCCAGCGACCGGCGGCCCGGCCTTCCGCCCCTGCGCTTCCACAGCAGGTAACCCAGCCCGCCGGCCAGCAGCGCTGCCAGCGCCGCCAGCGCCCACACGGGCAGGGAACCCAGGAAGACCAGGCGTCCTTTGGCGAAAACGGCCGGCGGATATTTAAAGAAGAACTCGAACATTACCGTCTCAATGCGTCATAGCATAGATGATGTAATTCACGCCGATGCGATAAGCAAGCGACGCATAGCGCTCGGGGTAGCGCGGGTGGTCGGCCCACTCCCAGGCGTCGCCGAGGTCCATGTTGTGGCAGATGGCGACCAGGATGTGCCCCTTGTCGTCATAGATGCCGCGCCAGCGGGGTTCGACGCCGTCCTGTTCATAGGTGCTGCCCCACGAGAGCGGGCCGATACCTGGCACCTGGAATCTCTGATCCAGATCGTAGAGCACATGGAAGATCGCATCCGAGTTCTCGATTTCCACCACCGGCCGGTCGGGGAAGACTCGTCTCATGCCGGCCATGAAAACCTCCCACTCGTAGGTGCCGTGGAAGTCGTCCGCCATGAGGAAGCCGCCGCGCAGCAGGTACTCGCGGAGCTTGGCGCAGTGCGCGTCGGTCAGCCCCCAGTGGCCCACCTCGACCGCATAGATCCAGGGCCAGTTGAAGATCTCGTCGCTGTCGAGATCCACCACCTGCTCGACGGAGCGGGTATGCAGGCGGGTCAGCCTGCGCACGCCCTGCACGAACTGGCGGTCCGCCTTGGGGGCGTCAGTCGCCCAACTGGAGCGATAGCCAAAGTATCCGCCGCCGCGCCCCGATCTTCCCGACGAGGGGTAGCGCAGGCGGGCGAAGGCCCATTCGGTCTTTTCGCCAGCGTCGGCGGGCTGGAGCAGCGGCGACTCTTCTTCGCGGAACATGCCCCGGCGGCCGAACTGCTGGAACGCATACAGAGTCCCCAGCAGAGACACCAGGATCAGACACGCCGCCAGGAGCGGACGATTTCCCATAGCACCCTCTGTTGGCCATCAGCATAGCACATCGGATTCGGCATTCCCTGAAAGGACGCCGCGGGAGGTCCAAGAGTTGCAGGGCGCCTCATTCGCGACCGGCTGCTTGGTAAGCGGCGCGGTCGCGGAGCTGGTCCATCTGGCGGCCGGTCGAGTGGGG
Source organism: Acidobacteriota bacterium (assembly GCA_016213755.1). Classification (GTDB taxonomy): domain Bacteria; phylum Acidobacteriota; class Terriglobia; order Bryobacterales; family Bryobacteraceae; genus JACQZT01. The sequence goes on from JACQZT010000324.1 coordinate 3,649, forward strand.
GACATCGAGTATGGCGCGGGTGACGGCATCCCGGTCCCAGCCTTCGGCCTGGGCGAGCAGGACGAGGTACTCGATGTCCTGCTGTCCGCGGCGGAAGGCCTTCAGGCGGATGGATGGCAGCGGGTCGAGCTGGCCGAACTTCGAGCCAGGATAAAAGACCGTAAGCTGTTCGGCGCGCGTCCAGGCCGTGCCGGTGGCCAGTGTGTTCCAGGGCACGATGCCGTCGCCGCCGGCCAGGTACACTTGCCAGCACCAGGCGCGCATGGCGAGGTTGGAATCGCGCGGGTGGTTGGGAGAGGCGTAGTGCCAAAGCTCGCGCCCGTAACGCGCGCGGTCGGAAACCAGCAGGCGGTTGCGGGTGAACAGGCGCTTGCTGGTGCAGTTCAAATCCACTTGGCCGGTGAGCAGGTCGCGCATGAAGTCGGAGTAGCTAATGTCGGTGCGGAAGAGGATGGGCACATCCGGGTAGTCGCGCAGCGCGCGGCGTGTGAGGCCGCCGAAGAAGCTCAGCGCGCGGAAGTCGTCGCGGTAGTTAGGCTCGTCGAGCAGCCACCAGGAGACGCCGCGGCCGCCCTGCGCCGGGTCCTTGTAGAAATGTTTGTTGTTGAAATAGACCATGTAGCGGGTGCCGAGCCAGTTTCGGCTGCGGAAGTGCTCGGCGAAGTCGCTCACCACGGCCATGAAGCGCTCCTGGTAT
>JACQZT010000041.1 GCA_016213755.1 Acidobacteriota bacterium
AGGTTGAGCTGGCGCATGACGTTGGGGTCGCCGCCAGTGTCAGGATGGTAGACTTGGGCCGCCGCGCGATAACCGCGGTCAACAATCTCCCGGACCAGCGGCAAGTCTGCGGTCGCGACACTGAGCGAGATCCCGGGCGGCCTGGCGGCGCCGGTCCGCGGCGCCCGCGCGCGGAGTTCGTCCTCTACAGCCGAGAGCAGCGGCTCGCGCAGAGGGATGTTGGCGAGCAGCCAGTCGAAGTAGGCCGTTGGCACGTCGCGCAGGTCGTCGCCGCGGTGTTTGCCGAAGGGCATCGTCATTTGGATCGCTCCTGGAAAACCCGCTCCACCACGGCGCGGGGAATGCGCAGTGTGACGTAGGCCCTTTTGCCGCGCGCGCCGCCCCCGCCGATTTTCAAGACGCCGGCCTCGTCCTGGAACAGACGCCGGATACTCTGCTCAGACAGCTTCCAGCGTTCAGCTAACTCAGTCGGCGTGTAGATCGCGTCGAAGGCGTTGGGCACACTCCGGGCGCCGCCGTTGGGCGGTTGGGTGTGCTGGGACATGCGGGTTAGGCGGGCCTGTGTTCGAGGAGGCGCTTGGAACCGAACGCCTGCCCTGGTTGGTAGGTATGGCACGTATAATCGGCCCTGTCCCGGCGGGTGCCGCCAGAAGACCGATAGGAACTCAGTAGCGCCATGGGCGCGCTGTTCGTGAGCCGCAGGTGCCGCCGGCCGCCCTGGCCGATCCACACCGCCCAGCCGCGGCCAGACAGCATTTCCGCATGCTCGCGGGAGATCCGCGGCAGCGGTTCATTGCAGACGCCGAGGCAAACCACCAGCGCCGGTGTGGGGATGCGATCCCCGTTCAGCGGGTCGTGACTCACGGGGTAGCCTCGGGCGCGTCCGGGCGGCCGCCGGCCTCTTGCTTCCAGAAGCGGTCAATCTGTTGGATGACCCAGGCTTTTTCTGAAGCGAGGTTGACCACGGCGGAATGCGGTTGTTGCGCGTTAGCGAGTTCAATTCCAAGATCGACGACGCCGCACTTGTTGTGAGAATGAATCGAACCATCCGGGTTCAGGGTGACGTACAAGAAAACCGCTTCGTCGAAAAGGCCGAGATCGTTTGTGCCGACGATCCTCCGGGCAATCGGAAACTGAATTCCCCGCGCTGAGAGAGCAATCGTCACGCGGCACCGGAGGAGATCGTTTGGGTTGAGCCGCCGCCATTGGCCCGGCGCGCGGTCATCGGAGACCGGGAGCCAGCGCTGCTTCAACTGGGTGCGAAAGGTCTCAGCGGGGAGATCCAGAATCGCCGCGGCCTCCGTCGTGCTGAAGGTCTGCTCCAAGAAGTTCTGAATGGGTTTATCGCCGCTCATGACTGGTTACCTTCTAACCAATTCAAGTATCGGGCAATCAGTAACCAATGTCAAGAAAAAACTTGCGGGAGTTTTCGGAGAACGAGAGCGCCGGGCCGGGTGTCTGCGCTCCCCTAGATTATCTACACTCGTGTACCAGAATGTACCAAACGGCTGTTGTTTTTGGAATTCCTGGAATTTTCGGCTATTTAGAATCAGTAACTTACTGATTCTAAAAGCGCATAGTGGGTTCGACCCCCACTAGCTTCCGCCACGCAGCGGCAGCTTCACCGCGCGGCCGGTCTTGACCGAGGTTCGGGCGGCTTCCAGCACTTCCATGACGGCCACGTTGAGGTCCAGCGCCGACGGTCCGTCCAGCGGTTGCTTCGTGCGGATGCGGCTCACCATGTAGTCGAGCGGCGCGGCCCGCTCCGGGGGGAGCGGATCGGCCTTGATGGGATCGCCCGCGGCCGGCGTGCCCGCCTTGCGAATCGTGTTGCCGACGATGCTGCCTTTGCGGCCGAAGATCTCGTTGCCGCCGCGCGGCGCGGGCGGCATGTTCCAAGTCGCCTCGAGGATGGCCACGCCGTCCTTGTAGTTCAGAATCATGGTCGCGTGGTCGTCCACCTTGGGATATTGATCGGCTTTGAGGTGGTTCGCGGCGGCGTACACACTTTCGGGGCGGCCCTTCAGCCACAGGCTCCAGAGCACGCTATAGCAGCCGAAATCCACCATCGCTCCGCCGCCCTTCTCCGGCTCGGCCATCCATCCGTAGGTGCTCTTCTTGGGGTCCCCGATGCCCGCGCTGCCGGTGAGCGCGCGCAGGCGCCACACCGGGCCGATCTCGCCGGCGTCCACCGCGGCCTTGACGGCATACTGCCCGGCCGACCAGGTGGAACCGTAGTTCGCCATCACCAGGATATTGTGCTTGCGCGCCAGCGCCTGGATCTCCCGCGCCTGCGCGTACGTGGCCGCCAGAGGCTTCTCGACCATGACGTGGATCCCCCGCGGCGCGCAGTAGCGGACCACATCGATGTGCTCGTCGGTGGGCGTGAAGGCCCATACGATGTCCGGCTTGGTCTGGTCGATCATCTTCCGCCAATCGGTGAAGATGAGCGATTCGTCGGAGATGTTTGGCCCCTTCTTGCCGTAAGTGTAACCGGCGGGAGCGCTGTTGCGGGCCCACTCGCGCTGTTCGGGCGCCGCCTCGGCGGCGCCCACCAGTTTCACCGGGTCGCCCTTCAGCATGGCGCCCAGGTTCAGCCAGACGTGACCGTGCCGCATACCGGCAATCGCAATCTTGTATGGCTGCGCGGCGCAGCCGAGCGCGCACGCGAGCGCCAGCGGGAGAACGCGGGCGATCATGCCGGCAGCTCCCATCCCTTGCGGTATTCGCGGGTCAGGTACTGGTTCGCTTCGCGGCAGTTGGTGATGCGGAAGGCCAGCGGGTCCCACTCGATTTTGTGGCCCATGCGCAAGGCGATATTGCCCAACTGGTAGGCCTCGGTGAACGGGCCGGCGTAGCCGAAATGGCACGGCGCCTGCTTGCCGGCTTTGATCGCCGTGGCCCAATCCTTGTGAACCTCTTCGCGTCCCCACTCCCTCTGCGGGGCCGGCTCGGGCGGCTGCGCGTTCGTGCCGGCGAACGGGCCGCGCCCGGCCGGATAGCTGCCCTTGGAGCCGATCCACACCATTCCCCCGCCTCCGCCGCGCAGCGGTTCTCCGGTCGCATTCGCGGGGCGAGGCATCTGCATCCGCTCGGGAAGCGGCTGGTTGCCGTCGTACCAGTAGATGGAGAGCTTGGGATGCACGCCGCGCGCGGCGTAGTCGAAGCGCAGGATGCTCCAGTCCGGGTACATCTCGGCCTTCATGCCGGAGGTCTCCACCACCTCGACGGCCGAGGGCGCGCCCAGGTCGAGCGCCAGGAAAATGACGTTCATGCTGTGCGGAGCGATGTCGCCCAGCGCGCCGCTGCCGAACTCAAGCCAGCCGCGCCACACGAAGGGATGGTACATCGTGCCCTTGGCGGCGAACTGCCGCTTCCTCTCGGGGCTGTAGACGGCGTGTCCCTCCGGCCAGGCAGCCTGGTAGCGGCGCGCCGGCGCCGTGCCGAGGAACAGGTCCCAGTCCAGGGTGGCAGGCACCGGATCCTCGCCCTTCACCCGGTCGTGACCCTGCGGCCAGATGGGGCGATCCGTGGTCATGTGGATCTCGGTGATCTCGCCCAGTGCGCCCGATTGCATCAGTTCTGCCGTCCGCAGCACGCGCGGCTCGGCGCTGCTTTGCGTGCCCATCTGCGTGATCGCTTTGGTCTCGGCGGCCACGCGGGCCATCACGCGGGCCTCATGCACCGACTTGCACAGCGGTTTCTGACAGTACACGTGCAAACCATGCTTCATGGCGTACACGCTGATGTAGGCGTGATTGTGATCGGGTGTGGCGACCACCACGCCGTCGAGCTTCTCCTTCTCGATCATCTTCCGGAAGTCGGTGTACTTCCGGGCGTTGGGGTATTCACTGCCGCGTTTGTCGAGGACGTTCGAATCCACGTCGCACAAGGCGGCGATGTTCTCGCCCAGGTCGGTGAAGGTCTTGGCGTCCACCCGGCCCATGCCGGCCAGGCCGATGACGCCGATGTTCAGCTTCTCGTTTGCCGCATAGCCGCGCGCCAGGCCGGCGGGCAGAATCGTAAACGCGGCGGCTCTCTTCAGCGCTTCGCGCCGCGTCAGGCCGGTTCTTGGGCTGGATGGTTCCATCTTGAACTCCTTTCGACCGCGGCCAACATCGTACCAGATTCGGAACCCGCATTGACTGCGGCCTGCGAACCATAGTACATACTTAAGCGCAGGCCGAAGGAGGCAAGTGTGAAGACGCTTTTGGGATTTTTGATTGTCGCAGGATTCCTGTGCGCGCAAGACCGGGGCACCATCCGGGGCATGGTTTCCGACCCCAGTGGCGCGGCCGTGCCGGAAGCCGCGGTCACGGCCCGCAACCTCGCCACGGGCTTGACCCAGACGGCCAAGACGGGCGCGGACGGAATCTTCAACATTCTTTACCTGCCGGCGGGGACCTATTCGGTCACCACCGAGGCCACCGGTTTCCGAAAAGCCGAAACCACCGATATCCGGGTGAACGTAGCCAGCGTGGTCGCCGTGGATGTGAGACTCACCGTGGGCGGACTGGAACAGGCGGTGGAGGTGACCGCCGCCGCGCCGCTGCTGGACATGCAGGGGACCAACCTCGGCAAGGTCATCCCTGCCAGCGCGATTCGCGATCTGCCGCTGTTCCTGGGCGGCGGCATCCGCAGCAACCTGGCTTTCGTCATCCTGACGCCGGGCGTCATCGGATCGGCGAGCAACCCCCGCATCGGCGGCGGATTGCTCGACGGCCAGAGCGAACAACTGGATGGCGCCGAATCCCAAAGCGAGCGCCGCAACGACCCGTCCATGAACGGAGTCAGCGTCGAGGGCATGGAGGAGTTCAAGGTGCAGAGTTCCTCCTATACCGCCGAGTACGGCCGTACCTCCAACGGCGTCATCAACTGGGTTACCCGGTCGGGCGCCAACCAGGTGCACGGCAGCGGATTCGTTTTCAATCGCAACGAGTTCTTCAACGCCCGCGGTTTCACCTTCACGGCCTCCAAGCGGTCCATCATCCGCACCTGGAACCCGGGCGGAAGCTTTGGCGGACCCATCTACGTTCCCAAGGTGTTCGACGGCCGCAACAAGGCGTTCTTCTTCTTCGCCTACGAAAAGGCTATGAACCGGACCGGCCAGTCGACCGCCTTAACCACCCTGGTGGTGGACGAGTACCGCATCGGCGACATGCGCCGAAACGTGGATTCCAGCGGGAGAACGATTCCGCTCTACGATCCGTTCGATGCCGCCGGGAACATCATCGCGGATGCCAGCCGGCGCCCGCGCATGCAGTGCAACGGAGTTCTCGACGTGATCTGTCCGGAGCGGATCGATCCCATGGCCAAGACCGCCATCGCCATGCTGCCGCATCCCGACGATCCGACCAAGACCACTCAGAACTACCGTTCCAGGAGTTATTCGCAGGGCCGCACGGCCTTGCCCTCGATCAAGCTCGACTACGTCTTCAACGACAAGCACCGCGCCAGCTTCCTCTACAGCCACTATTTCAGCCCCGCGCAACGGAGCATCAACGCCATCGAGGGACTTCCCGGCACCGGCTTTCCCACCGACGTGCTGATCGAGTACTACCGCTACAACCACGACTACGTGATCAAGCCGAACCTGCTCAGTCACCTCACGATCGGTTTCAACAAACGCCGCCTGGTCGAGGCCCCCTCCTCGGTGTGGAATGCGCCCAAGGAGTGGGCCACGCTGTTCGCGCTCAAGGGAGTGCCGACGCCGATTCCCGCCGGAGTCAACACCGTGTTCGGCGCGGGTGGCATCACCTGGGGCAACAGCGTGTTCACCGATTCGCGCCAGAGGACCATCGACCTGAAGGAGCAGGTGGCCTGGATCACCGGGAGACACACTCTCAAGTTCGGAATGCAGTATCTGAAGGGCCAGTATCGCCGGCTGGACTACAACAACGCCTTCGGCTCGATGAACTACAGCTCCGCCGGCACCGGGAATCCGACCGTCGCCAACAGCGGCTCCGACTGGGCCTCCTTCCTGCTCGGCGTGAACAGCGGAGGCAGTTTCCGGTATCCCTCCGACACCACGTTTTTCTGGCCCTACTACGCCTGGTACGCGCAAGACGATTTCAAGGTGAGCCGGAAGCTGACGCTGAACATCGGCCTGCGGTACGAGATCCCGGTCCCAAAACAGGAACGGCACCTCCACAACAGCAACTTCTGCCCGACCTGTCCCAACCCCGCCGCCGGCGGACTGCCTGGCGCCATGATCTTCGCGGGCGTCGATGGCGCGCCGAAGCGGTTTGGGGAAACCAGGATGAACGCCTGGGGGCCCCGGCTGGGCTTGGCCTACGAGCTGAATCCCAAAACCGTGATTCGCACGGGCAGCGCCGTTTTCTACCAGCCGCTGCGCGAAGACGGCAATGCCGACAACGGCATTCAGGGGTTCGGCGGATCGTTCAGCGCCACCGCGAACACGCTTTCCAGCGGGGTCGCTTACTTAAGGAGAGATGGTTTGACCTCGTTCGCACCGCAGATCAAGGCCAACACGCCGCCGCTGGTGGACCCGACCATCCAGCTCTATGGCTCCCCCTTCTATTACAACCCGACGGCGGGCCGGGCGCCGTACTTCGCGGACTGGCAATTCACGGTCGAGCGCACCCTGAGCGAGAGCTCCGTTTTGCGCGCGAGTTATCACGGGGTCGTGGGCGTGAAGATGCTTTCGCGGCAGCAGAGCCAGAATCAGTTGGATCCGAAGTACTGGCCGGCGTACGGAAGCCTGCTGAGCACGCCTATCAGTTCCGCCCTGACCAACCCGGCGGTGGTTGCCGCGGGATTCAAGCTGCCCTTCGCCGGCTACCGCACCAATCTGCAACTCCAGCAGGCCCTTCGTCCGTACCCGCATTACTCGGACATCAACAGCAATGCGGGCGGCCAAAACGATGGCCATTCGACTTTCCATGCCCTGGAGACCAGCTTCGAGCACCGTTTTTCGAAGGGCCTCTACGCGCTGGTCTCCTACACCTTCTGCAAGCTGATCTCCACCACCAATGGCGAGGATGCCAACCGCAGCAGCGACGGCGCGGTCCAGAATCAGTACAACCGGCGGGGGGACAAGGCCGTCGCCAGCGAGGATACGCCGCACAACCTCCGCATCAGCTACGTGTACGATCTGCCTTTCGGCAAAGGGAAGAAGTGGATGAAAGGCATGCATCCGGTGCTCAACGGAGTGGTGGGGAACTGGAAGATCTCGGGAATCCACAGTTACGTGAGCGGCACGCCGCTGGTGTTTAACTGCGGCCAGAACCTGTACGGCGCGGGCAGCAACGCCCGGTGCAACTTCGCTCTGGGGGTCGTCGGCGGCTCGGTACCGTTGCTGAATCCGGCCTGGAGCTCCGAGTACGGCACGGCCTTCAGCGTCCCCAAACTCAACAAGGCGGCCATCGTCCTGCCGCCCAACATGACCTATGGCGACACGCCGCGCCGGATGTCCTACTTCCGCACGCCCTGGTCGCAAAGCGAGCAGATCGCGCTCATGAAGAACTTCGCCGTGAGCGAAAAGGTGAACCTCGAGATGCGGGCCTCGGCGTCGAACCCGCTGAACCGGGTGACGCTGGCGGGTTTCAACACCAGCCAGAACAACGTTAACTTCGGAATGATCACCACGCCGCAGGGCAACAGCCCGCGGGTGATCCAACTGGGGGCCAGGATTTCCTTCTAAGAGCCGCGACCGTCAGGGAGCGGTTGGAGCCTTCGTTTCCGCGTTGACCGCGACCTCCCAGCCGTAGTACATAAATAGGCGCAGCAAGGAGGCAGCAATGAGTACGCTTCTCAGGTCGCTTTTTGGGCTCTTAGTTGCGGCGGGAATTCTCCTGGCGCAGGATCGGGGCACAATCCGGGGGACGGTTTCCGACCCCACGGGCGCGGCCGTGCCGGAGGCCGCGGTCACGGCGCGAAATGTGAACACCGGCCTGATTCAAACCGCCAAGACCGGTGTGGACGGCATTTACACCATCCTCTATTTGCCTGTGGGCACGTACGCGGTGGTGGCGGAAAGGACCGGTTTCCGCAAGGCCGAGGCCGCCGGCGTGGTGGTGAACGTGAACACGGTGGTCAGCCTGGACATGCAACTGGTGGTGGGTTCGGTCGACCAGTCCATCGAAGTCACCTCCCTGGCGCCGCTGCTCGAAACCACGGGGACCAACCTCGGCCGGATCATGGCCGCGGAGGTGATCCAGGATCTGCCGCTTACCACCGGCGGCGGACTGCGGAGCACCACGGCCTTCATCATGCTGACGCCGGGCGTGCTGGGCGGCGCCGGCAACCCGCGCATCAGCGGAGGGCTGCTGGCCGGCCAGAGCTACCGTCTGGATGGCGCCGAATCGCAGAGCGAGCGCCGCAACGATCCGGCCTTCAACGCGGTCAGTGTCGAGGCGCTCCAGGAGTTCAAGGTGCAATCCGGCACGTTTTCCGCCGAGTTCGGCCGCACCTCCAACGCCGTGGTCAACTTCGTCACCAAGTCGGGAACCAACGATTTGCACGGCAGCGGCTTCCTGTTCAACCGCAACGAGTTCTTCAATGCCCGCGGCTACACCTTCACGCCCACCACGCGGCCGGTGACGCGCCAGTGGAACCCGGGCGGCTCCATCGGCGGGCCGGTCTACATTCCCAAGGTGTTCGACGGCCGCAACAAGGCGTTCTTCTTTTTCACGTACGAGCGCTCCCACTCCGTGGCCGGCCGCCCGACGAACCTGATCACGGTGCCGATTCCTGAGTTTCGCCGGGGCGACATGCGCAAATACGTGGATTCCAGCGGCAGGATGATCCCCATCTACGATCCCTTCGACGCCAGCGGGAAGTTCGTCCAGGATCCGCTGGCCCGCAAGCAGATGGAATGCAGCGGCGTTCCGAACGTCATCTGCCCGGCGCGGCTCGACCCGACGTTCCAGAAGGTGATCTCGCTGCTCGGTCCGCCCGACGATCCGACCAAGACGTACAACAACACGCGCTCGGACGGCGGCGGCGTGTCCAAGTCGGCCGTGCCATCCATCAAGGTCGATTACGTTTTCTCCGACAAGAACCGCATCAGCGGCCTGTTCAGCCGCTTTTACACCCCGGCGCAGTATCGCCCGAACGCTTTTCCCGGAGTTCCGCCGGACGGCTGGCCCACCGACGTCTGGCAGCGGTACATGCGGTTCAACCACGACTACATCCTCAAGCCGAACCTGCTGAGCCATCTCACGGTGGGCGTCAACAACCGCCGCCTCATCGAGCAGCCGGGCGGCGTGAACCGGGTGCCGGACGACTGGCGGCTGGCCACCTATCTCAAGGGCACCACGTACGGGCCGATCCCGGGCAAGTCCAGCCGCTTCACCACCGAGTGGATGACCATCGGTTGCGACGTCCATACCGATTCCATCCAGAGCACCTGGAACGTCAACGAGCAACTGGCCTGGATCAAGGGAAAACACAGCGTGAAGTTCGGGTTCGAGTTCGCCCGGCCCGACTATCGCCGCGTGGACTGGAACTACGTCACCGGCAGGGTCTCCTTCAGTTCCGGCGCCACCGGCAATCCCGGCATTAGCGGGCAGACCGGCTCCGCCTGGGCTTCCTCGCTGCTCGGTCTGGCCAGCAGCGGATCGTTCTGGTACGGCACCGACCTCGATTTCTACATGCCGTACTTCGCCTGGTATGTGCAGGACGATTTCAAAGTATCCAGCAGGCTCACGCTAAACCTCGGCCTGCGCTATGAGGTGCCCTTCGCCAAGACCGAAGCCTTGCGTCGAACCAGCAGCTTGAATATGACCCTGCCCAACCCGGGCGCCGGCGGGATTCCGGGCGCCATGGAGTTCACCGGCAACGGTCCCGGCCGGAGCGGAAAGGACCGTTTTTACCAGACCCGCTATAACGCGCTTGGTCCGCGGATCGGCATTGCCTACCAGATCCGGCCCAAGACCGTGCTCCGGGCCGGCGGCGCGATTTACTACCAGCCGACTCGCGAGGACGGCAACGCCGACAACGGCACGCAGGGATTCGGCGGCGGCTACAGCGCGGCGGCGAACTACTTCGGCAGCGGCATCGCGCTGGAGTTGAAGGACGGCTTCCTTCCCTTCGCCTCCGCCATCCAGGCCAACAAACCGCCGCGCATCGATCCGACCCTCCAGCTTTACGGAAGCCCGTTCTACTGGTTCCCGCCGACCGGGCGTGCGCCGTATTTCGCCGACTGGCAATTTACCATCGAGCACAACCTGACGCCGAACTCGCTGATCCGGCTGACGCATCACGCCAACCGGGGCATCAAGCTGCAATCCATGCAGCAGAGCCTCAACCAGCTCGACTCGAAGTACTGGGCCACTTACGGAACCCTTCTGAGCCGGCGCGTGGACGACCCGGCCGTGGTAGCCACCGGCTTCAAGCCGCCCTATGCCGGTTATCCGGCCAACCGGCAGCTCCAGCAGGCGCTGCGTCCCTTCCCGCAGTACGACAACATCGACATCAACGCCGGCGCCATGAACGACGGCCACCTGACGTTTAACGACTTCGAGGCCACCTTCGAGCACCGCTTCGCCAGCGGGTTCTACATGCTGACCTCCTACACCTTCTCCAAGCTCATTTCCAACACCGACAGCGAGCTCGGAGCGGGCACCGGCGCGCAGGACCAGTACAACCGGCGGCTGGACAAGGTGGTGTCCTCCGACGACCGGCCGCACATCCTGTCGATCGCCTATGTTTACGACCTGCCGTTCGGCCGGGGCAAAGCGTTTTTGAATCGCATGCCGGCGGTGGCCAACTTCGTTCTCGGCAACTGGAAGTTTTCCGGCATCCACCGCTACACCAGCGGAGGCGCGATGGGCATCGGCTCCGGCCAGAACCTGTTCGGCGCGGGCCGCGCGCGCGCCAGCCTGGTACCGGGCGCCGGGACCACCGTCCCGCTGGTGAATCCGGAATGGAATTCCGATCCGGCGGTGGCCTGGACCGTCCCTTACCTCAACCGGGCAGCCTTCCGCCGGCCGAACAACATGGAGTACGGCAACACGCCTCCCCGCATCGCGCAGCTCCGGGGTCCCAAAACGATTAACGAGGACCTGGCGATCATGAAGAACTTCAGGCTCAAGAACGAGAAGCAGTACTTCGAGTTCCGGGCCTCGGCGTTCAATGCTCCCAACCGGCACCTGCTGCCCGGTCCGGTCACCAGTATGGATAGCGCGGACTTCGGTAAGATCGTCAATGCGCAGGGCAACAGCGCACGGCAGATCCAGTTGGGCCTGAAGTTTTACTTTTGAGAGGAACCCATGCAAACTCCACAGGACCACCCCACGCGGCGCGTCTTCCTCCGCCGCTCGGCGCTGGCGGCCGGCGCGGTTTCCAGCGCCCGCTCGGCTTCGCGCGTCATCGGCGCCAACGACCGCATCAACGTCAGCCTCATCGGCATCGGCAGCATCGGCACCGCTCACCTGCGCACGCTCATGCCGCAGTGCGAGGAGGAGAAAGACATCCAGATGGCCGCCGTCAGTGAAATCTACACTCAGCGCAAGGCGAGGGCGCGCGACATCACCAAACTCCCGGAGAAGGACGTCCATCACGACTACCGCGAAATGCTGGCCCGCAACGACGTGGACGTGGTGATCATTGCGACTCCGGACCACTGGCACGGCCGGATGGCGCTGGACGCTCTGGCGGCGGGCAAGGACGTCTACCTGCAAAAGCCCATGACCTACACCATCGAGGAGGCGCGCCAGATCGCCGCCTCGGCCAAGAAGCTGAACCGCATCGTCTCGGTCGGCGTGCAGGGCACATCCGATCCGCGCTACAAGATCGCCAAGGAAGCCATCGGCGCCGGCGAGATCGGCGAGTTGCTCATGGCGCAAGGCAACAGCTCGCGCAATTCCCTGCTGGGGGAATGGAACTGGCGGGTGGAGCCGGAGGGAACGGTCGAGACCATCGACTGGAAACGCTTCCTGGGTTCGGCGCCCAAGCGGCCCTTCAGCCCCGACCGCTACTTCCGCTGGCGCAAGTACTGGGACTATTCGGGCGGCATCGCCACCGACCTCTTCTATCACAGCCTCAGCCCGCTGGTGAAGGTGATGGGGGCGCAGTTCCCGACTCGTGTCTCGGCCTCGGGCGGCATTTACGTGCACAAGGACCGCGAGGTCCCCGACACCTACGCGACGCTGATTGAGTATCCGGGTTTCTGCATCGACCTGTCCGGAAGCATGGCCAACTCCGCCATCGGCCGGCACCATCCCACGATCATCTATGGCCACAAGGGAACCATCACGTTCGAGCGCGGCCAGGTGGTGGTGACTCCGGAGTTCTTTCCCGAACTGCGGCGGCGGAGCGCGGGGCAGAAGCCTCCGGAACCGAAAGTCCTCCCGGTGCCCCCGCCGAAGAAGTGGGCGGTGGATATCGGCGGCTGCCGCATCCACACCGAGAATTTCTTCGCTTGTGTGCGCTCGCGCCAGGCGCCCAACCTGGATGCCGAAACCGGCGCCATGGTGATGACGGCGATCCGTCTGGGCGTCGACGCCTACCGCGAGGGAAAGACGAAACTGTTCGACCCGAAGACCCAGAAGGTGGCCGACAAGCTGCCCGCGCGCCAGACCTACGAAGGCGACGGCAAGAACCACACCGCCGACGAACTCAAGAACCTGCCGACCGACTAAGGAGACCTTGTGAAACGCGTACTCGCCTTGGTGTGTTTTCTGGCGCTGCCCCTGTGCGCCCAGCAGTACAAAATCGCCATCGTCAGCGGGCTGCACGCCCACGTGTGGGGGCCGCTCAAGCTGGCGCTGAAGGGGGACAAGGTGAAGTTCGTGGGCTTCGCCGAAACCCTGCCCGAACTGGTGGCTCAGGCCGGCAAGACCGGCGTCCCCGACAAACTGATCTTCAGCGACTACAAGAAGATGATCGACGAGACCAAGCCGGATATGGTCTGGGCGTTCACCGAGACCTACCGGCACCTGGAAGTGGTCCAGTTCTGCGCGCCACGCGGCATCCACGTGATTGTCGAAAAGCCCCTGGCTGCGACCTACAAGCAGGCGCTGGAGATCCAAAAGCTGGCGCGCAAGCACAACATCCATGTGCTCACCAATTACGGGAGCACGTGGCAGGCGTCCAACTACGCCGTCAAGGCGGCGGTGGACGCGGGCGCGATCGGCCCGGTGTACCGCCTGCGCGCCGTGGTGGGCCACGGAGGACCGGGAGATCCGAAGAAGTCCTCCTTTGTCGCCTGGCTGGCCGACCCGGTAAAGAACGGCGGCGGCGCGCTGGTGGATTTCGGCTGCTACTCGATGCTCTGGAGCGTGTGGATGAAAGGCATGCCCGAGAGCGTTTACACCTCGGTGCTGCACCTGAAGCCCGAGATGTACCCCCTGGTGGAAGACAACGCCACCATCATCCTGAACTACAAGGACGGGGTGGCGATCTTCGAGGGAAGCTGGGACCTGCCGCCGCGGCCGCCGTCGGGCAACGAGATTTTCGGCCGCAACGGCAGCATCGTCATGGGCCGCCCCGTCGAGTTGCGCAAGACCGGCGCGCGCGGCCAGCAACAGACCGAACAGATCAAGGTCCAGCCGCTTCCGCCGGAACGCTCCGATGCGATTGCCTACCTGGTGAACCGGCTCACCACCAAGCAGCCGTTAGAAGGCATGACCACGATTGATATCAACGTTCAGGTGCAGGAAGTGCTGGAGGCGGCCAAGATGTCGGTGAAAAGCGGCCGGGCGGTTCGATTGCCGCTGAAGAAATAGGGACGAAAACGATTGAGGGTGAGACGCATGAGAAACTGGCTGAAGCTGGCGGGCGTGATTTGCGCGGGGGTCTGCTGCCTGGCCGGCGGTCTCGCCGCCGAGGTGGTGGACGAGGCGCCGAAAGAGATCTTCTTCGCGCCCATGAAAATCGACGGCCCGGTGCACAACCCGGCCCAGCACACATACTGGTTCGGACCGTTCGCCGAGTGCGCCTCGGTGCTGGACATCAACGGCGACGGCAAGCTCGACATCGCCGCGGGCCGGAACTATTACCTGGCACCGAACTGGACCAAGCACGCCGACTACCGCGATGGCGCGGAAACCAACGGGCCGGACGTCGACGACAACTACGAAGGAACCATGGACGTCAACAACGACGGGCGCCCGGACGTTCTCAGCTCGGGTTGGATGCGCCGGCAGGGCATCTGGTGGTACGAGAACCCGGGCAAATCCGGCGTGAAGTGGAATTCGTACGCCATTCACCCGGCCGACGGCCTGGAGGGGATGGTCATCGGCAACCTATCCGGCCGCAGCGACAAGGACGTGCTGGTGAACTATTTCGCGCGGAAACCCGGCCGTGGCCTGATCTGGTTTGAACATATCGACCAGGCTCCGTGGTTCAAACAGCACATCCTGGGACCCGAGAACGTCGGAGTCAGCCACGGCAGCGGCATCGGCGACATCAACGGGGACGGGCGCAACGACGTGGTCACCACCAGCGGCTGGTTCGAAGCGCCGCCGCGGCCGGCCCAGGACCCTTGGATCTGGCACGCCGACTACCAGTTCTCAGCCTTCGGCTCGGGAGGCAGACCCGGCGGCGCCGGACTGCCCATGCTGGTCGCCGACGCCAACGGCGACGGCATGAACGACATCATCATCGGCTCAGACCACGGCTACGGGCTGGCCTGGTATGAGCAGAAGATGGCGGGCGGCAAGCGCAGCTTCGTTCCGCACTGGATTGAGACCGAATACCCCACCTTCCACACCATGGCGCTGGGCGACCTGGACGGGGACGGCAAGCCGGAACTCGTCACTGGCAAACAGTTGCTGGCCCACAACGGCGGCGACGTCGGCGGCTATGAGCCGGTGTTCGTGTTCTACTACAAGTTCGACCGGGGCCGGTTCGAGCGCCACATCGTTTCCTACAGCTATCTCACGCCCTTCTTCGGCCCGGGCGCGAGCGACAATCCTCCGCCCAGCCATGTCGTCGGCGTTGGCATGCGCCTGCAAATCGCGGACATGGACGGCGACGGCCGGCAGGACATTGTCATTCCCTGCCGCAGCGGCTTGTACGTTTTCTTCAACCAGGGCTACACACCGCGCGCGCGCCCGACCAACTACCTGCCGGACCGGAAGACGTATCCGTCGCACAAAGAGTGGGAAGCGCCCAGAAGCGCCGCGCCACCGGATCGGGAAGGGTTCACGCCGCTGTTCAACGGCCGGGATCTGACAGGCTGGCAGCCCGCGGCCAACTGGACCGTGGAAGATGGCGTCATCACCCTGAAGAACCGCTCCGACAGCCAGGAGCACAACGACAACTACCTGTGGGCCCAAAGGCCCTATGGCGACTTTGTGCTCGACCTGGAGTTCAAGGTGACCAAGGGGACCAACAGCGGCATCTACCTCCGCACGTCGGACATGCGAGATCCGGTTCAGACCGGTATCGAGATTCAGGTGGCCGCGCCGGCGCCCAACCGCCCGCTGGGCAAGGGCTCCGTGGGAGGCATCTACGACCTGGTGGCGCCCCGGGTGAACGCGCTCAAGCCCGACGATTGGAACCGCTATACCATCACCTGCGACGGACCCAAAATCTCCGTGGTGCTGAACGGGCAGGCGGTGAGCGAGGCCAACCTGGATCGGTGGACAGAGGCGCGCAAGAGCCCCGACGGCACGCCCAACAAGTTCACCCGGGCGCTCAAGGACTTCGCGCGAACGGGGTACTTCGGTCTCCAGGATCACGGCACCCCGGTGTGGTACCGCAACATTCGCATCAAGCCACTCAGCGCCGGCCGCTGACGCCGGCCAGGAAGGGATCGAAGCATGGAAGACACAATCTCCCGGCGTAAATTCATCGGCACGAACGGACAGGCGGCGGTTGCAGCGATAGGCGCGGCTTTCCCGCCGAAGGTCCTCGGAGCCAACGACCGCATTCGCATCGGTATCATTGGCGTCGGCGGCCACGGAGGCGGCAACCACCTGAAGTGGCTGCATTCGCGCACCCAGGAGAATAATATCGAGGTGGGCGCGGTGGCCGACGTGTACCAGCGCAGGATCACCCGCGCGCAGTCGGTGGTGGCCGGCGCAAAAGGGTACCTCGACTACCGAAAGCTCCTCGAGAACAAAGACATCGACGCCGTCGTGGTGGCCACGCCCGACCACTGGCACGCCAAGATCTCCATCGACGCCCTGGAGGCCGGCAAGCACGTCTACTGCGAGAAGCCGATGACGCTGACCATCCCCCAGGCCATCGCCGTGCGCGACACCGTCCGGCGGACGAAAATGGTGTACACCGTCGGGCCGCAGCGCACCGGCGACGCCGCATTCTGGGAAGCCAACAGCGCGATCCAGGAAGGACGCATCGGCAAGGTGATGTGGGCGCAATCGGGCGGAGGCGGCAGTCAGCGGGTCAGCATCTACGACGGCTGGTTCAAGATCGATCCCAGCGCACACCCGAACGGCGCCGGCGACGACTACGTCGATTGGGACATGTGGCTCGGCTGGCAGTTCGGGCTGGCGCCGAAAATTCCCTGGGACCCCGAGCACTACTTCCGCTTCCGCAAATACTGGCCGTATAGCGGGGGCCAGGCCAGCGACCTGCTTTTCCACACGCTGGCCCCTCTTTTGCTGGCTCTCGCCGGGCCGAATGGAGCCTATCCCAAGCGCGTCACCGCCTCCGGCGGGCTGTACGTTTTCAAGGACGGCGGCCGAGACGTTCCCGATGTCTATGTCACGACCTTGGACTATCCGGGCGAGTACACCATTCTGCTGGTGAACCACTCGGCGGTCGGTGGCCGGATCCCGACCATGATCTGCGGCCGGCATGGCGCCATCGAGATGACCAACACGAGGACTCCGCGGGGCCGTCCGCACGAACCCACCAGCGATCTGCGGTTCCGCCCGGAGAGCGAATTCCTTGCGGAGTTCAAGGAGAAGAACGGCAACCGCGAGGGCGAGGTCGACGTCAAGGTCGAGGCTCGCCGCGACATCATGGCCCGTTTTCTTGACGCCATTCGCGGACTCGGCACCGTCTCCTGCAACGCCGAGCTGGGCGCGGCGACGATGGCCGGCATCAAGATGGGCGTCGACGCCTACCGCCTGAACAAGCCGATGCTCTGGGATCCCAAAACCGAAACCGTCCTCTAAACCGGGGACAGTACTGTCCCCGTTTTAGCGGAGGTCTTTTTGCTGGCGGTCGGTGAGTTCGAAGGTCACCCCGTCCGCGCGAAGTTGGTCTTGCAGTTCGCGCACTTTCAGTTCGCGGGGGAGAATGTTCTTGCGGGCCGCCAGCGCCGCCGCCACGCCCGCGGCGTGGCCGGTGGCCATGCAGTTGCCCATGCTCTTGCCGGCGGCGGCGCCGGCGTGGGTGGCCGAGATGCAGCGGCCGGCCGCCAGCAGGCCGTCCAGTTTCTCGGGAAGCAGGGCGCGATAGGGCACGTCGTGGACCTGCATCTTGACGAACTTCCCGCCCTTCTCGCCGCCCGCGTCCAGAAACCCGCTGCGCCAGGCGATGGCGTCCTCGAAACTCCGGCCCTGCATGGCATCCTCTTCGGTGACCGCGTAGACGCCCTTGACGCGGCGCGTTTCGCGGACGCTCACCTGCGGCCCGGAGGCGATCCACTCGATCTGCCGCAGGCTCGGGTTGTCGGACTCGCGCACGGCCTGAATCATGGCCTGCGCCTGCCGACGGCTCCAGCACTCCGCGCGCGTGCGCTCGACCGGGTCGGTGGCGTCGATGCGGCCCAAATCCGAAGTGCCGGCGTGATTGACCCACCAACTGTGGCTGTTGGCGAGCTGCTTGATTTCGAGGAACCCGGAGGGAATCGACGGGTGTTTGGCCCTTCCCTGGCGTATGGCGGCCACCACGTCGGCGGGCTTGGTGCTGGCCCCGTCGATATTGCTGAGCGCCAGCGACAGGGTCATGGGCATGAGCGTGCCGGGCTCGGTCAGGGTTTCCGCTCCGGCGTAGAAGGCCACGTCGGCGTCGCCGGAGGAGTCCACCACGGTCTTGGCCCGCAGGGTCATCAGCCCGCGCTTGGTGGCGACGACGACGCCGGTCACGCGGTTGCGCTCCACCAGCGCGTCCGCCGCGCGCACGTGCACCAGGTAGCGCGCGCCCGCCTCGTCGAGCGCGTCGAGGATGGCAACCTTCAGGTACTCGACGTTGCACCAGATTTCGTGCGTGCCCAGACGGATGGCTTGGTCGCCATAGGCCAGGAGCTTGCGGATGAGCAGTTCGTGCACCGCCGAGCGCGGCCGGCCCCCGGGACGGATCTGGTTGATCTGCATCCCCATGGCCCAGGCGGCCACGCCGCCGAAAAAGGAATGGGTTTCCACCAGCAAAGTTTTGGCGCCCGCGCGGGCCGCGCCCAGCGCCGCGCCGACGCCGGCCGGCCCGCCGCCCACCACCAGCACATCCACGCTGTCGAGAACCGGGGCGCCGGCCGCGGCCCCAGCCGCCGCCAGTCCCGCCGCCGGAAGAAAACTTCGCCGGGTCACACCGCGCTGTGATTTCATAGAGCAAGAGTATACGTTTTTGGCGGAGGATTCCATGAACCGCATACTGCTCATCGCCCTGGCCTCGGCGGCTTTCGCCTGCGCGCAGACCACGAATGGAACTATCGTCGGATCCGTGCGCGACTCTTCGGATCTGGCGGTGGTGAACGCCGAAGTCCGCCTGTTACAGGTTGCCACGGGCGCCGTGCGACGGAGCGGCGTCAACGAACGCGGAGACTTCACGTTTACCGGCGTCGCCCCGGGCGAGTACAACGTGACGGTCTCGGCGCCGGGGTTCAAAGTGCTGGAGCGCCGAAATGCGGTTCTGTCCGCCTCGGAAACACTGGCCCTGGGAGCGTTTCGGCTGGAGATCGGCGCGCTGACCGAAACCGTGACGGTGACGGCGCAGGGCGCCACCGTGCAGACCGCCAGCAGCGAACGCGCGGGCGTGGTGACTACCTCGCAGGTGGAGAACCTGGCCATTCGCGGCCGCAACGTCGCCTCGCTGGCGAAACTGCTGCCGGGCATCGTGCTGACCAGCGAAAGCGACGCCGTGGGAATCAACATCAACGTGCGCTCCCTGGGCGGCCGCAGCACCATGAACAACCTCTCGCTGGACGGGGTGTCGATGAACGACATCGGCAACAACAACGGCTTCAGCGTCTACGTGAGCATGGACGCGGTGGCGGAGGTGAAGATCCTGCTCAGCAACTACGCCGCCGAGTACGGGCGGCTGGCCGGCGCCAACATCCAACTGGTGACCAAGTCGGGCACGCGCGACTTCCACGGCCTGGGCTCCTACTTCAAACGTCACGAGCAGTTCAACGCCAACACCTTCTTCAACAACCGGCTCAACGCGCACAAACCGAGATACCGCTTCAACACCTGGAATTACAGCCTGGGCGGGCCGGTGTACATTCCCGGCAAGTTCAACTCCGGACGCGACAAGCTCTTCTTCTTCTGGTCGCAGGAGTTCTGGCCCATCCAGACCAGCAGCGGCCTCCGCCAGGTGACGGTGCCCACGGAACTGGAGCGCGCGGGCGACTTCTCGCAGTCGCTGGACCTCAACGGAAGGCTGATCGCCACCAAGGACCCGGCCACCGGGCAGGCTTTCCCGCTGAACCGCGTTCCGGCCAGTCGCATCGAGTCCAACGGCCAGGCGCTGCTGAAGGTGTTCCCCCTGCCGAATTTCTTCGAGACGGCGATTTCGGCCCGGCGCTACAACTACGTGTTTCAGGAAGACAGCGCAAACCCGAAACGCACGCAAACGCTGCGCGCGGACTGCAACATCAGATCGAAGAACCAGCTCTTTGTGAGCTGGTCGAGCCGCAAGGACGACCAGACCGCGGCGCTGGGCCTGGGCACCTCGGGCTCCACCAACTGGCCGCAGATGGTGAAGACCTTTTACTCGAAAGCGCAGCTAACGGCCGTGCGCTACACCCGCATCGTGAGCCCCACGCTGGTCAACGAAGTCAACTTTGGCTACGCCACGCGGCCGCAGGGTGACCGCGCCACCGGCGATCAGGTCGCCAAGAACCAGCGCGACACGGTGGGTTTCAAGGCGGGCCAGTTCAACCCCTCGAGCAACCCGCTGAAGATCATCCCCAATGCAACCTACGGCGGGGTCACCGGCGCGGCCAACCTGTTCGTCGAGCAGCGCTTCCCGCACGTCGCCGACCACACCATTCTCAATTTCACCGACAGCCTGGCCAAAACCTGGGGCGGTCACAACTCCAAAGCCGGGATCTACGCCGACCGGCTGAGCACCAACCGCAAGCTGTATGCGCTGTTCAACGGCGCCTTCGCCTTCGACCGCAACGTCAACAACCCGCTCGACACCGGCTATGCCTACACCAACGGCGTGCTGGGCATCTTCAGTTCGTACACGGAAGCTTCGAACACCGCCTTCCGGCACTATCGTCTGGGCAACGTCGAGTGGTTTCTGCAAGACAACTGGAAAATCAACCGCAAGCTGACCCTGGACTTGGGCGCCCGCTTCTACTGGATTCCGCCGATCTACGACACCGACAATTTGCTCTCCGGGTTCGCTCCCTCGCGATACGATCCAGTCAAGGCGGTGAAGCTGATCGCGCCGGCCCTGGCCGGCGGCGTGCGCGTGGGCCGCGGCCCGGTGGACGGGAAGACGTACAATGCGGCGCTGATCGGAGCCATCGCTCCCGGCAGCGGCGACCCGGCCAACGGCATGGTGACGCCCTCCACCGACCAGAGCTATCCGCGCTCGCTGCGCGACGGCAACGGCATCCGCTTCGCGCCCCGGTTTGGCTTTGCCTACGACCCGTTTGGCTCCGGCACGACGGCGGTTCGCGGCGGCTTCGGCCTGTTCTTCAACCGCGAGATTCTGGAGTCCACGACCAACCCGTTCGCCATCCAGACCCCGGTGATCCAGAACCCCATCGTCAATTTCGGCTCCATTCCCACGCTGCTTTCCTCGACCGGCCTGCTGTTTCCGGAGAACGTGTTCGGCATCGAGCGGAACGGCGCCGGGTCGCCGACGGTGATGAACTACAGCTTTTCGGTTCAGCGGCGCGTAGGATTCGGAACGGTGGTGGACGTGGCCTACGTGGGATCGCTGGGCCGGCACTTGCTGTGGCGGCGCAACCTCAACGCTGTGCCGATCGGCGCGAATTTCCTGGCCTCAAACGCCGACCCGACCAACACCCGGGTCGCGCTGCCGCCTGCGTTCCTGCGGCCCGTCTCGGGGTACAACAACATCCAGATCAGCGAGTGGGCCTCCTCGTCCAACTACCATTCGCTGCAGGTGACCGCGAACCGCCGTTTCGCCCGCAGCCTGGAGTTTGGCCTGGCCTGGACCTGGTCGAAGGCGATGACCTATAACGACGCCGACAACGACGAGGTCACTTCGCTCGTGTCTCCGCGCGTATGGAACTACAGCCTGTCGTCGATCGACCGCACCCACATCGTCAACTTCAACTGGTTGTGGACGCTCCCGAAAGCCCCTTGGAAAGCCGCAGCGGCCAAGGCGGTGTTGAACGCCTGGCAGGTGTCCGGCATCGCCAGCTTCATCAGCGGGCAGCCGGTGGGAGTGGGCTTTTCCACCACCACGGCCCTCGACATCACCGGCACGCCCAACCTCGGCGCGCGCATCGACGCCACCGGCAATCCGGTGCTGCCCAAAAGCGAGCGCAGCTTCAGCCGGAACTTCCGCACCGAGGTGTTCCGCCTGCCCGCGCGAGGAACCATCGGCACGGCGCAAAGCCCGCTGCTGCGCGGACCGGGGACCAACAACTGGGACGTTTCGCTCTTCAAGAGCTTTCCGGTGGGCGAGCGCGTGCGCCTGCAATTCCGCTGCGAGATGTACAACACCTTCAACCACACCCAGTTCAGCTCGTTCGACACCGCCGCCCGCTTCGACACGGCCACCGGCGCGCAAGTGAACGCGCGCTTCGGCGAGATGACCGCGGCGCGCAGCCCGCGCATCATTCAGTTAGCCCTGCGCGCCACCTTCTAAATCAATCGATTGTCGGGCGCGGGGTGCCCGAGGGCGAAGTGGTAGACCACTTGGCCCTGCTCGGGTGTCAGGTTGAGGTAGCGATGTACGGCATCGTCGTAGAACGCGCCGATGCCGGTGCCGCGCAGTCCCAGCGCCTCGGCGGCCAGATAGAGCCGGTGTCCGATGGCGCCAGCCTCGAAATGCGCGTAGCGGTAGCCGCGGTCGCCGTGGGCGCGGGTGGCGCGCTCGAGATCGGCGATCATGGAGAACGCCACGCAGGCGTTGCCGGCCATGTCCTGGCCCAGGCTTAGGCCGGCGGCGGCGGTGCGCTGATCGCCCGCCTGGACGAGTTCCAGTTCGCCGCTTTCCCTCCCGTGGCGGTAGAGGCCCGGCTCCAGTCCGGCCACGCGGTGCACGTACAGGCAGAGCTGAACGAAGGGCTCAGCGGCGAAGTCGGCCGCCAGCGGGCGGGTGGCGGCATCCAGAATCGTGGCGAGCTGCTCGCGGGACATGGTGAGCGATCCGCCCTGGTAGTCGACGGCCGAGCGGCGGGTTCGAGCGACCTCGCCGAACGGGCGCGCGGAAGAGGACGGCATGACGGCGCGCAAGCACGTTGCCTCGTGAATGCCATCAATCAGCGGGTAGGGGACGATTTCGTCCGAGAGCCGGTTGGCCTCGCCGCCGTACCAGACCGTCTCGGCCGCGTCGCGCGGAATGGCGTTCCCGCAAATGGACACCAGCAACAGCGGCCACTCGTCCTCGGGCAGGCGGCAGGACTGCGCCACGTCGTGGTCCGGGAAGCTGCCCGTCGCCACGGCTTCGCAACCCATGGCCCGCGCCGCCAGCGCCAGCGCCTGCCAGGCGTGCCCCATGTCGAGCAGGCAGTAGCGGTAGGCCCGGGAGCGGTACTTCCACGCTTCGCGCCAGGCAATGCTCGTCAGCACGAATTCGAGAGGTTCGGCCGTGAAATCACCGCGCGCGCGCTGCTCGGCCATGTGTGACGAGGGGCGGTAATGATACAGGCCGTCGGTCCAGTCCTTGAGGCCCCGGGTCCGAAAGTGAAATTCCGTCGGGTGCAGATTCCCCGAGGAGGGATTCACGCGCAGCGCGTACGTCTGGCCGCCAAACGAGACGCGCTTAACCGCACTGATGGCGGCGGAATAGAACAGCAGTTGCGAGAGGAACTCGCCGCCCTCGCGGGCCGGTGTCGAGCCCGCAACGCCCCGAAGCACGTCCAGAGCCGGAGTGTCCGGGCAGGGCGGGCCGGCCGGCAGGTCGAGCACCGGCACGCCTTCGTAATGGCGAAACGGATCGGGCATGTTGGCCCAATCCAGACCGTTCCTCGCCCCCCGCAGCGATTCGACGCTGTGCTTGGTGGCATCGTGGTATTCGCGCCAGGTCATGGTCTGGCTGGTCCGACGCGGTCAGTCGCGCAGACCGGCCATCGCCAAACGGGCGCCCAAGTGAGCGGGGTCGGTCTGGAGGGCCTGGGTCAGGGCCTGGCGGGCCTTCTGCGTGTCTTTCAGCCCCAGGTAGCCGAGGCCGGAAACGTAGTGCGCGGCGGCCAGGCTTTCCCGGCCGGCTTGCACGACTTCGAACGATGCGCCGGAGTCCGCCCGGGCCGGGCTCTTTTCGAGCGCCTGGGCGGCGGATTCCACCAGTCGGCGGAACGTCTCCACGGCCTTGTCGTCCTGCCCCAGTTTCTGGAGCGCCAAAGCACGATAGTAGTTCTGCGGCGACAACCCGCCTTCTCCTCGGCGCCGGAATCGCTGCGGCGGTTCGGCCGCACCCGCGGCCGCCTTCTGCCAGAATTGCGTGGCCTGCGCCTGGTCGCCCAGCGCCGCCTGCGCCTCACCCAGGCAGTAGGCGATCTCCGCGTCGCGGCCGCCGCCGGCCATTCGCTCCGACGGAAGATTGTCGGGGATCTTGCCGGCGGCCTGGAAATCCGCCAGCGCTTCGGGGTACTGCTTCGCGGCCAAACGCTGGCGCCCGCGCAGCAGGTGCGCGTCCACCCAGGATTCGGCCACATTCAGGTTGCCGCCCTCCCAGACGGCAAAGCGCCGACCGGTCATGAGCTGGATCGCGTCGCCGTACTTGCCCAGCGCAATCTTGAGCCCCACCTCGCGATTCACCGCGTCGTCGCGCCGCACCACCACCGCCTGGTTGCTTTCGAGCAGCGCCAGGCGCTTTTCCGGCGCCACGCCCGCCGCATCGTAAAGCTGATCCAGTTCGTAAAAATGGATAGGGTAATTGGGCTGCAACGAGACGGCCT
Source organism: Acidobacteriota bacterium (assembly GCA_016213755.1). Lineage (GTDB taxonomy): Bacteria > Acidobacteriota > Terriglobia > Bryobacterales > Bryobacteraceae > JACQZT01. The sequence goes on from JACQZT010000041.1 coordinate 24,149, forward strand.
TCTCGAGGCTGGCGATCGCCCGCTCCAGCGAATTGCCGGACGGACGGTGCGAATAGGCGATTCCCAGGTTGCGGTGCACCATCGGAAACGCGGGATCGAGCGCCGCCGCCGTCTCCCACAGCCGGGTGGCTTCGTCGGGCTGCCAGTCGAACAGCAGGTTGCCCAGGTAGAACGGCGCGCGCGCGTCCTTCGGATTGGCCGTCATGGCGTGGCGCAGCACGTCCACCGCCTCGGACTGGAACGGGAAGACGTACTCGGCGGGCATCTTCGTGGCCAGGCTGTAATACCCGGCGGCCTGCGACTCACGCCCCATCCGGGCCGCGAAATAGCCCAGGTAGTAGTAGACCATGGCGTGGATCTTGCTCTTGTCGGGCGCCGCCGCGACGGCCTGTAGCAGCACGTCCGTGCCGTCCTTCCACAGGCCGGCGTTCAGGTACTCGGAAGCCGTCTCGGAAGCCGTGTGCGGGTGGGCGTTCAGGGTGGACGCCAGCACCTTGGCGTCGGCGGGGGCCTTCGTCGCCAGCCACCGCTCGGCCATCGAGCGAACGTCCAGCGGATCGGACTTGTGCGCCGCCGCCAGCGCCGCCAGGGCCTCCGCCGGCCGCCCGCCGCGGCGCAGCAGCGCCGCCTTGAG
>JACQZT010000042.1 GCA_016213755.1 Acidobacteriota bacterium
ATCTTGGAACGCTCAGCTTCCAGTTCCGGCAGAGAATTTGGCATAGGGGCGGCCTCCTGATACTGAGTGTATCAGCACACTCAGACCAATGCCACAAAAAAGGGACTCCGAGCGATCTGCCACTTCTATGTCGCGCACCCCAAGTAGCGCCAAAACGCCACTCTGTCAGGGCGGATTTGCTACTATCTCAGGATATGAGATTCAAGCTCTCGCTTGGTTTGGCAATCGCGTGCTTGTGCGCTTGCTCTCTTTATGGTCAAGGCACAACTTCCCGCAGTCTCGGATTGGTGCAGGATCCCACCGGCGCCGCTATCGCCGCCGCCAAGGTCCAACTGATCAACGAGGCGACCAAGGCGACCTTCAGCACCCAGACGTCGGACGCCGGCGCCTACGTGTTCGAGGCCATTCAGTCCGGCAGTTACACGCTGGCGGTGGAAGCGGCCGGCTTTAAGAAATTCTCTTCGCGCTCCAACCTGGTCGCCATCGGCCAGCCGACCACGGTCAATGTCTCGCTCCAGGTCGGCGACCTGACGCAACAGGTGGAGGTGAGCGCCACCGCCGAAGTCGTGCAGACCTCGACCTCGGGCAACTTCGGCAACTTGATCACGGGCCGGGAAATCCGTGACATGCCCATCGTCGGAACGCGCGGCCGCAACCCGGTCAACCTGGTATTCTTGCAGCCTGGAGTGGTTTCCGGCGCCAATACCGGCGGCGGCAGCCACGTGCACGGCGCGCGCGACCGGGCCTGGAATTACACCCTCGATGGCATCGACGTCAACGAGTCCAGCTCGGGCGGCTCCGAAACCACTCCCACGAAGATGAATCCGGATTCGCTGGCCGAATTCCGCGTCATTACCTCCAACTTCACCGCCGACAGCGGCCGCAATTCCGGCGCGCAGGTGGCCATGATCACCCGTTCCGGCTCCAACGATTTTCACGGCACCCTGTTCGAGTTCTACCGCACCCCCAGCATTAACGCCAACGAGTGGGAAAACAACCTGGACAATATCGGCAAGCGCCAGTTTGTCCAGCACATCTTTGGCGGCTCCATCGGCGGGCGCATCCTCCGCGACAAGACCTTTTTCTTCGCCAACGGCCAGGGGCTGCGCGCCCTCGAAACCCGCCCGGTCACGCGCACGGTCTACACCCAGCAGGCGCGGCAGGGCATCCTGCGCTATGTCAAGGGCGGCCGCAACGTCTCGGCCGGCGCGCCCAACGCCGCGGTCGACTTCAGCGGAAACGTTCTTCCCGGGGTCAACATCGGCACCTACGGCGTGGCCGCGGGCGACCCGCAGCGCATTGGGCTGGATCCCACCACTCAGGCCGCCATCAAGGACACGCCGCTTCCCAACCGCTTCGACTTCGGAGACGGCCTGAATACGGCCGGCTATATCTTCAACGCCGCTCAGACCGAGGAGCAGCGCGACGTCACGCTGAAGATCGATCACATCCTCGACACCCGCAACACCTTCTTCGCGCGCCTGTATTTCGGCGGACAGGACAGCCTCTGCGACCGCGTCAACGGCGGCCAGGAAATGTTCCCCGGCGCTCCCTGCCTGGTGAACACCTTCCGCAAGCCCAAGAATTTCGCCGTCAACTGGCGCTTTAATCCCACCCCGCACGTTACCAACGAGCTGGTGACCGGCCTGAACAAGTTCGACTACAACTTCAACATGCCCGGCAGCCTCGACAGGGTCACGCTCAACGGCCCGGTGGACACCTTGGCCCAGTATTACTTCGGCAACCAGCGCAACTTGCAGACCTGGCAGTTGGTGGACAACGTCGGCTACTTCCGCGGCGCCCACGCCGTCAAGTTCGGCCTGAACATGCGCTTCCAGAAGCACCAGGACATCCGCGGCTCGGTAGCTGGACTCAACTCCAACCAGGACGTTAACTTCTCCACCGGTGTCAATACCGTCGACCCGGCCACCTTCGGCATCCCCTCCGACCTCAACACCACCTTCGACCGCCCGGTTTTCCAGAGCCACATCAACTTCCTGCTTGGCCGCGTGGGCACCACCACCAAGGCCTTTGTCGCCGCCGGCGACAAGTTCGCGCCGGGTCTTTACAATTTCACTGCCAATTACAACGAGTACGACTTCTACGTGCAGGACACCTGGAAGGCCCGCAAGAACCTCACCGTGGACCTGGGCCTGCGCTGGGAACCCAAGATGGCCCCCACCGACCCCGACGGCCGCATCAGCCGTCCCGACCGGCCGGTGACTGCCGCGGGCCCCGCCTCGAACACCTTGCGCTGGGTGCGCGGCAGCCTGTTCGATAGCTCCTGGAACAACTTGGCGCCCTCCATCGGCTTTGCCTGGGACCCGACCGGCGATGGCAAGACATCCATCCGTTCCAACTACCGCATCGCCTTCGACCGCCTGAACACCTTCGTTCTGTCCAGTTCGGTCTTCCAGAGCATGCCCGGGGCGGCCATCGGCATCACCGACAACGACTTTGGCCAGGGCGGCGGCCGCCTGGCCAATCTTCCCAAGCTTCAACCGCCGTCTCAGAAACCGGCCGACCTCACCCAGCCCGCTCCGTTCTCCAACAACAGCAATACCGTCCTCGATCCGTCTTTCAAGTTCCCCACCACGCACCAGTGGGCCTTCAGCCTCCAGCGTGAGGTGCTGAAGAACACGGTCTTGGAGGTCAGCTACATCGGCCGCCGCGCCTACCACCTGATTGGCGCTTACAACGCCAACCAGTCCGATATCTTCCGCAACGGCTTTCTGGACGCCTTCAAGACGGTTAAGGCGGGCGGAGAATCGGCGCTGATCAACAAGATGCTGACCGCCGATAGCCGCCTGCGCGCCGGCGAAACCGGGTCGCAGATGATGCGCCGGCTGTCCAGTTCGACGCTGGACCTAAACTCGGTGGCCGCCCTGGCCTCCTCCATTGCCACCCGCATTCAGGGCGGCCGCTCGGTGACCGACCTCTCCGGCGCCGGAGCCTTCCCGATCATCCTCTATCCGCAATACAGCAACGGTCTGAACGTCATAGACTCGAGCGATTTCTCGACCTATCACGGGCTCATCCTTCAGATCCAGCGCCGCTTCCACAATGGCCTGTCGTTCCAGGGAAGCTGGACCTGGTCGAAATCTCTCGACACCCGCTCCTTCGACCCGGCCTTCACCGTCGTAAGCTCCGGCGCCGGCCAGTCGGCTTCGTCCTCCCCGTTCGACATGTACAACCGCAAGCTCAACTACGCCGTTTCCGACTTCGACCGCACCCACGCCTTGCAGGCCAACTGGGTCTACGAATTCCCCTTTGGAAAGGGCCGCAAGTGGCTGGCCGGGACCCACCCCGTCCTCGACCGCGTCGTTGGCGGCTGGGAACTGGCCGGCTTCTTCGTGGCTTACACCGGCCGGCCCTTCACCGTGTACTCCGGATCCAACACGTTCTCCAGCGTTGTGCAGAGCCCCGCCAACTGCACCGGCTGCCCGCGCTCGCTCGGGGCCGTCTTCGACGACGCCGGGACCGGTTTCAAGTGGTACTTCAACAACGCCGAGCGCGCCCAGTTCGGCCCGGTCGGCGCGGGCGAGCTCGGCAACGCCGGGCGCAACTACTTCCGCGGCGACCGCTGGTTCAACACCGACATGAGCTTGCTGAAGCGCATTCGGTTCAACGAGCGCATGAACCTCGAACTGCGCGCCGACGCCACCAACGTCACCAACACGCCGTCGTTCGGTTTCCCGACCACGACCGTGACCTCGACGCTGTTCGGCCGCATCCGCAATACCGTTTCCTCGACTTCGCGCAAGGTGCAGTTGGGCGTGAAGTTAAACTTCTGATCCCCCGGGGCCGGTTCCGCGCCGGCCCCTTCCCTTCTCCGGCGGCGGGCGCTACACTCATCGGCAGAGGAGGTGGATATGAGCGCACCAGTTTCCGCGCCTGCCTTTGCTCCGGAAGAACTGGCTCTGCTCGCCGAACTTCTCGAACGCGAACAGCGCCAGCTTCTCTCCGAATTGAGTCACACCGCGACCGCCGCCTTCAAGAACCAGCTCCGCGGGCGGATCGGGATGGTCGAAAGGTTGCTCAACCGCCTGCGCCCCATCGAGGGCTGAACTCCATCGCTTTACCAGATGTAGTCTTTCGCCACCAGGCGCCGGTCGTAGCTGTCCAGCACGTGCACCACCCGCACGCGCTTGAGCCTGGCCGGCGAGAGCTGGCCGATCGGCACATAGAGGATCGAACGCCTCAGTTGCACCGCGATCGAGCGGAAAATCGACCGCGGCGGGCGCGCGGCCACATACACCACGTGGCGCTGGACGGAGTAGTCGAGCGCGGCCAGCAGCAGGCGCTCGGGTTTCGTCTCCGCGAAGCTGTAATCCGGGTCGGACCACACGTCCACCATTCGGCGCGGCGGCAGGGTCATCAGGAATCCGCCATATTCGGCCCGTCCGATCCCCGGCCCCACCATGTGATCGAAGGGTTGCGTCGCATAGTAGGCCATGTCCGACTCGTTCTGGTTCTCGCCCAGCCAGGTGGTGTGGTAGGGATACCGGTTGGCGCGGTCTTCGTCGAAAATCACCACGACCGCGCCCACGTCTCCCGCCACCCGGTCGAACCGGCGCACGAAGATCTTCTTTTCGTGCCAGTTCCGGATGGTTTCGCGCAGGTCGACGCCGTCGAATAGCGAAGTCGTGAAAGGCTCGACGCGCACGCGCTCTTCCGAAAGCAGGCTCTTGGCTTTGCTCTGCAAAAAGCGCCCGTAGTCCTCCACCACCAGGTCCTCGGGCGGATAGGAACAAATGGCGTTGCCGTTCACTTCCCGCGCCCACTCGCCGGGAGTCTGTTCCTTCTTGCGGGATTTCAGGTTCGCCGGCCGCAGGCGCTGCTTGGGGCGCGGCAGCCGCCTTCTCAGGCGCAGCTTGCGGGAATGAATCCACACCTCCTCTCCGGAAAGACTGACGGTTTCGAGCTCGCACCGCTCCCGTTGCGCCGGGTACCGGTTGGCCGTGTCCCAAACCTCCCAGCCATAGTTGTCGTCCACCACCGCGCGGGCCGCCACCGTCAGGTCGAACAGCCCGGCCATCAGGTCGCCGCTCAGGTGCGCCAGGTTGCGGGTGTAGCGGGCCATCATGCGCCGCTGCCAGTGTTCGATCTTCTCCCCCGTGTTCTTGCGATAGGACTCCTCGGCGTCGCGGAACAGGCTCAGTTGCGCCCGCTGCCGGTCCACCGGCAGCGGGTCGCCCATCGCGCCGCGGTACTCCTCGTAGCGCGCCTGCAAGTACGGATACTCGACGGTGATCTCGGCCAGGCACCGCGGATGCGGATTGACGTAATGCACGTTGTAAGGCTTCAGAGGAACCCGGCGCGAGGAGCGCGGCTCCTCCTGCGGCCGTTCCATCGCGTCCAGCAGTGCGTCCAGCAGGTTCAGCGACACCACCACCAGGATCGCCGCCTCTGGATCCGCCCCTTGCAGCTTCCAGGCCATTGCGCTGGCGTGCTCGGCGATCTCCTCGCTGCGCGCCGCCGGGTACACCCGGTACGCTTCGATGTACTTCTCGATGCCAATGCGCCGCACCGCGTAGGGATCCGGGTAGTGCTCGGCAACGTGGGGGCGATCCGCCACGTCCGGCTCGATGAACACCACTTCCGCTCCGGCTTCCAGCCCGCTGCGGATCGCTTCCGTGAACGGGTCGGCCGGCTCCACCACCACATACACCGCCTGGTCTTCGTTCTGGCCGTCCTCGTAGACCAGCGCGGTCATCTCCGGCAGGCGTTCCACGGCCCTTCGATACGCGGGTTCCAGCGCCCCCGGCAGTTCCACCGCCACGATTCGCGGCGGTTCGGCCAGGATCCGGCGCCGCACCTCCGCGGCGAACTCCAGCCGTCCGGGCGCCACCGGAAAATACGCGATGCGCCCGCGTCGCAGACTGCCGGCTTCTCCCGCCGGAAGATCAAAGCCGCGGGACATAGCGCAGCGCCTCTTCGCCGAGCGTCTCCAGAATCGCCGTTCGCATGGCTCGCGGCCGGTCCATCGCATCCTCGCCGATCGCTCGCAGCTTCATGCTGAACCGCGCCACGTTGATGCCATCGCGCACCGTATAGCGCTCGTCCGCCAGGTGTGCGTGCTGCAAAAAGTCGGTCACGTACTGCAAAATCCCCTCGTCGCCGAACGGCAGATTCTCGCGCAGAATCAGGTACTCCTCTTCCCGCTCCGGGAAGTCGATCAGGATCTGCGGCTGCAAGCGCGAGTGAATGTACTCGGGCAGGTCGAACGTCGAAGCGTCGTCGTTCATCGTCGCCACCAGCCGGAACAGCGGATGCGCCCTGATCTTGATGCCCGCGACGATCGACTCCACATACCGCCGCGTGTCCAGCAGCGGCGCCAGCGACGCCCAGCTCTTCTCGCTCATGCGGTTGCCTTCGTCGAGCACCGCCACGCCCCCGCGCAGCATGGCCGTCGCCAGCGGCGACGCCACGTACCGCAGCCGGCCCTCCCCCTCGATCACCGGCGTGACGATCAGGTCCTCCGGACGCGTGTCCACCGTCGCCTGCATGATGTAGACCTCGCGCCCCAGCCGTTTTGCCGCCGCGTAAGCCAGCGTGGTTTTGCCCACCCCGGGCTTCCCAATCAGCCGCGGGTTCATCGGCAGGTCCAGCGGATCCACCACCAGCCACGCCGCCAGCAGTTGCCGCATCACTTCATCCTGCCCCACCCAGGTCACCGCGATTTCGTCCGGATGAGCCAGGTGCAGCGGTATGCCTTCGATCTCGACTACCATTCCTCTGATTGTATTCTTTCCCGCATCCCCGGGGCCCGGCGCCTTCCCCGCGGCTGCCGCTGTACCGTTGTCTATATTACGTACTACCCCATAGTTACCGCGAATACAACTCGCTTTTACTTGACAGAACTGGCGAACTGCTGAAATCATTAGGTGTTATGAAACCCGCCGCGAACTGTCCCCTCGGCGGCGCCACCCGGACAAAGTGCGTGCGGCTCGGGCGTCTGGTTCTGGTGGGAGCCGCGCCGGCGCTGGCGATCCTCGTTGGTGCTGAGTCTAACATGGACTCTCTCCTCTTACGATCTGATAATGGGTATCTGGAGATGAGATACTCCGCCGGCGAACTGCCGGTCGCGGGCATCGCCGGCGTAACGCTTCTGCTTTCATCCGTGCTGTGGCTGGCGATTCGAATCCGGCGCCGGAGTGAACAGCGGCAAGCCGCGGAGGATCTGGCCCGCTATTTCGATCTGTCCCTCGATCTTCTCTGCATGGTCGGCGCGGGAGGCCGGCTCCGCCGCTTGAACTCCGCCTGGCAGCGCGCTCTCGGCTATCCGGTGCCGAACCTCATCGGGCGAGATCTTCTCGAATTTGTGCATCCCGAGGATCGCGAAAACACCCGGTCGGCGCTCAGCGATCTGTCGTTGAGCGGGGCCACGATGCGGGACTTTGTGAACCGCTTCCGATGCCGGGACGGCTCTTACCGCTGGCTCGAATGGCGCGCATCGGCGCAAGACAGCATGATCTGCGCCGTCGCCCGGGACGTCACCGAGCGCCGCCAGCTTGAGGAAGAGCGCGCAAGAGCCGCCGAGCAGCTTCGAAAAGCCCGCCTTCTGGAGAGCATCGGACGGCTCGCCGGCGGCATCGCCCACGACTTCAACAACCTGCTCACGGTAATCAACGGTTACAGCGACATGCTTCTGGGCGAGATGAGGGTGGAGGACTCCCGGCGAGCGAGAGTGGAACAAATCTTGAAGGCCGGGGAGCGCGCAGCCGGCCTTACCGCCCAGCTTCTGGCCTTCAGCCAGAAGCAGGTCCTCCAACTGAAAGCCCTGGACCTGAACACGGTGATTGAGGCCGAAGTGCCGAAACTGCGGCTTCTGGTCGGCGAGAAGATCGAGGTCCTCACAACCTTGTCCCGGAATCCGGTCCGTGCGATGGCGGACCCTTCCCAGCTCCGGCAGGTGCTCGCGAGCCTGGCCGCGAACGCGCGGGATGCCATGCCGGGCGGCGGCAAGCTGGTCATCGAAGCCTCCTGCGCCGACATGAGTGCGGCCGACGTCGCCGAGTTCCCCGACGCCGCGCCCGGCGCCTGCGCCGTCCTGACGGTTTCAGACACCGGCTCGGGTATGGACCGGGATACGGTTCAGCATCTCTTCGAGCCTTTCTTCTCCACCAAGGAGCGCGGCCAGAGGACGGGGCTCGAGATGGCCATGGTGTACGGCATCGTGCGCCAGAGCCGGGGATGGATTTCAGCTTCCAGCGCTCCCGGCCAGGGTTCCACATTTCGGATCTGCTTCCCGCGCTTGGCCGCCGCCCGAGCCCAGACGGTCGGCAACGGCGCGGCGTAGAAAATAACTGGAGGGCGGACTTCAGTCCCGCACCCAATGCTAAACTGAGGCGTTGAGCGTCCCGATTGCCTCTCCCGCCCCGCGCGTTTGCGCGGTCAGTTTCCTGAACACCGTGCCGCTGGTCTGGGGTCTCCTGCATGGCCGCCAGCGCGGCCTCTTCGATCTCAGTTTCTGCGTCCCCTCGGAATGCGCCGACCGGCTCGCCGCCGGCGCCTCGGACGTCGGCATTGTCCCGGCCATTGAAGCCGTCCGGCTGGGACTGGAACCCCTGCCCGGCGCCGGCATCGCCTGCCGCGGCGCGGTGCGCAGCATCCTTCTGATCTCGAAGGTGCCCTTCGAGAGTATTCACACCCTGGCTACTGACTCCGGTTCCCGCACCTCGGCCGCCCTGGCCCGCATCCTCCTGGCCCGCCGCTACGGCGCCACTCCCCGCTTCGTGCGTCACCCTCCCGCACTGGACCAGATGCTCGCCACCGCCGACGCCGCGCTGGTCATTGGCGACCCCGCGCTGCGCATCGACCCGGCCTCCCTGCCCTTCCGCACCCTCGACCTCGGCGCCGAATGGCTGGAATTCACCGGGCTGCCCATGGTTTTTGCGTATTGGGCCGCCCGCCCCGGCTGCGTTTTCCCCGGGCTGGCCGAGGCCTTCGTCGATTCCATGCGCTTCGGCACGCGGAATCTCGAGGAAATCATCGTGCGGGAAGCCCGCGAGCGGGCGTTCGATGTGGCCCTGGTCCGCAACTACTTCGCCCGCAACGTGATCTTCGAGATCGGAGAACTCGAACGGCAGGGGCTCCAGCGCTTCCTCGATCTCGCGCGCGAGTTTGGTATCCTCGAAGCATCTGGGGCCTGATTCCGCATGTTGAGCCGAACCGAAGCCATCCAATTGTTCGCCGATCCGGATCTCCTCGGCATCGGCATGGCGGCCGACACCCTGCGCCGGCGCCTGCATCCCGAAGGCGTCGTCACCTACATCATCGATCGCAATATTAACTACACGAACGTCTGCACCGAGTACTGCACCTTCTGCGCCTTCTACCGCCCGCTCGGCCACCAGGAAAGCTACGTCCTGCCGCTGGACACGGTTTTCGAAAAGATCCAGGAGACCCTAGACCTCGGCGGCACAGGCGTCCTCATGCAGGGCGGCTTGCACCCGGATCTGAAGATCGAGTGGTACGAGGACCTGCTCCGCGCCATCAAGCGGCGGTTCCCCGCCGTCTGGCTGCACTGTTTTTCCTCGCCCGAGATCCTCAACATCGCCGAAGTCGGCGGTCTGAGCCTGCGCGACGCCATTGCCCGCCTGCGCGACGCGGGCCTGGATTCGATCCCCGGCGGCGGCGCCGAAATCCTCGACGACGAGGTGCGCCGCCGCATCAGCCGCCTGAAGTGCACCTCCGCCGAATGGATCGAGGTCCACCGCGTGGCACACTCCGTGGGGCTGCGCACCACGGCCACCATGATGTTCGGCTGCGGCGAGACTATCGAGCAGCGCATGAATCACCTCGACGCAGTGCGCCGCCTGCAACAGGAAACCGGCGGATTCACGGCCTTCATCCCCTGGACCTTCCAGCGCGAGAACACGCCCCTCGGCCGCTCGGTCCCCCAGGAAGCCACCGCGGTCGAGTACCTGAAAACGCTGGCCATCTCGCGGCTGTATCTCGAGGACGTCCTCAACATCCAGAGTTCGTGGGTCACCCAGGGGCTGAAAACCTGCCAGCTCGGGCTCCGCTTCGGCGCCAACGACACCGGCAGCATCATGATCGAGGAAAACGTCGTCTCGGCCGCCGGCGCCCACCACCGCGCCTCGGAAGAAGAACTCCGCCGCCTCATCCGCGACGCCGGCTTCATCCCCAAGCAGCGCGACACGCTCTACCGGACCTATTTCCTGAACTGACTGTTCGCACAGCCAGTTCGTGACTGCCCCTGCCGCCCAGTCATCCGCCACGACCGAAGGAATCGCCCGTCAGCAATCTCTTTCTCGTTCCCACTTGCGCTCCGCCATCAATTCCTCCATCGCGCCAGTGCCTTCTGCGCAGCCTCGTAAGCGATGGATATACTCCGCCGTGATGGGTTCGAGAATAATCCGTCCCTCTTCTTCGGAAATGGCGATCCGCGTCCCCTTCCGGATGCCGTACTTCCGCCGCAAAGCCGCCGGAATCAGCACCTGACCCTTGACCGTTGCCGTGGTGTGCATCCGCTCCATATCGGCTCCCCTCTGGCCACAGTGTACCGTGGGCCCCACAATTGCTGCATCTCCGTGATGCAATGCTTTCCGGCCAAAGGATGCCACCCAAGCCACAGTCTCACTCCACCCCCTAAGCCCCGCCACCGAACCCAGGCGCGACACGCTCAGCGCACCTGCGGCATTGGCCACTCGCGCGGCCGCGGAGAACGAAAGCCCGCGCGCCAGTGCGGCCAGGAAACCGCCCGCGAAGGCGTCTCCCGCGCCTGTCGTATCGACCACTTCGACCGGGAAGGCCGGCGCGTGGAACTCGCCCGCCTCGCCGAACGCGGCGCAGCCGGCGGCGCCCAGCTTCACCACCACGTTGCGCGCGCCGAGGCGCAGGAACAGCCGCGCGGACTCCTCCGCGTCCGGCGTTCCTCCCAGGCGCCGCGCTTCGTCTTCATTCACGAAGAGCAGGTCGCAATGCGGCAGGCACGGTTCGAGCACCTGCATCCATTCGCCGCGCGAGTCCCAGCCGGTATCGATCGAGGTCTCCAGCCCCGCCTGCCGCGCCCGGCGCAAAATCTCTGCCGCGTTCCGCCGCACTTGCGGCAAAGCATACGCGTTCGCCAGGTGGAACCACGCGCAACCCCGCGTCGCATCGGCCCCCAGATCGGGAGGCTCGGCGAACGCTTCCCGGCTCGCTCCCGGCCGGTGCAGCAAGGCCCGCGCGCCGGCGGCATTCACCACCGCCACCGTCGCCGCCGTGGGTGCGTCCGTGCGCCGCACTAGGCTCGTGTCCACGCCCGCCTCGGCCAGCTTGCGCAGCGCGAACTCGCCCGCCGTGTCCCGCCCCGCGCAAGCCATCAGCCGCACCGGCACACCCAATTTCCCGGCCGTGTACGCGGTGTTCGAGCCGTTACCACCCAGGCTCTCTTCCAGCGCTTCCACCCACACCGTCGCATTCCACCGTAAGGCCTCCACCGGACGGACCAGGATGTCGAACACCAGGTTGCCCAGAACCAGGACCCCGCCGCGCACGCCTCACGACCCTCCCGCCAGCGACTCCAGAAACGCGCGCTCCAGCGGCCACCGCCCGATCATCACGCGCCCCTTCCGCTGGAAGGTGCCCTGCGTCAGTACGCCGCTCAGGTCCCGCTGGTTCGCTTCCACGCCCGAGCGCAGAATCAGCTTGCGCAACACGTCGGTGACTTTTTCCATCTGCGCTCTCAAGATCACCGCGCCCTCCTCGGTCTTGCAGGTCGCCTCGATTTGTACTTGCAACCGCACTCCGTCCAGCCCCACCCACACCAGCGCATTCTCGGCGTCCTCCAGCGCCTTGGCGAACAGCCGCGTTCCCGGCGGCAGCCCGCCGGCGGACTTGAACGCCGCGCCGGGAACGAAGAGCCAAACCGGCTTGGACGTCACGCGCACCGCGGGCCGCGTCCGCGTGGGACTGCGCATCGCCGCCGCGCCCCACGCATCGGGCCCGCTCGCCAGCGCCATCACGTTCGGCCGCAGCGCAAAAAACGAAATGTGACGATTGGGCGTCGAGGCGGGCATGCGGCAAAAGCCGTTCTCGCACCCGCCGCCTTGCCGCGCCGCGTACGCCTCCAGCGCCTTCCAGTCGAAGCGCCCGCCGAGCAGCAGGCTCGTCTGGCCGCTGTGAAAAGAGGCGACCACCGTGTCCAGATCTTCCCGGTAGTTGAAGCCGCTCTGCGTGACGAAAGACTTGTAGTCCGACTCTTCGGCCGCGCGCGAGCCGGCGATCAGGTCCAGCACTCCGGCCCGCCGCAGCGCGGCCACGTCGATGTGCAGCACCACCGCTTCGGTCGGAGGAAGATGATCGGCCAGTTCCGCCACGCTCAGGTGCCGGCGGCTCTGCCAGAACCACAGCCCGGCGCCCGCGACAACCGCCGCCGCGGCCGCCGCCCATAGTGTGCGATTGCGAAAGTGAATCAACTTAGAGGTTACCCCGCGGCCAGCCTCCGCGTCACGCCCTCCTCGCCTCATGGCGACGGTCCCCGGGTCTAGAAGCGGAAGGTGGCGGTTTCGACGCGGAGGTCCGCGAGGACGGTCGCCGCGATCGCGAAGCGCGGCTCCGAGGGCGGCCCGAAACGCAGGTCCATCGCTTCCACGCGCCGGGCGCCTTCGGGCGCGTCGAGCGGCGTTACGCGCCAATAGACGAACTGGGCGAAGCGCAGGTATTGCTGGAACTCCGGCGTGCGCCGCACCGCTTCCAGCACCGGACTGCGTTCGGGCTGGTAGTAGACCCGCCCGCTGGAGGGGTCGAACTCGCCGGCGAGGTCCACGGCTTGAATCGACCAGAAGTCCTCGCCCTCCACCAATCCGGTCCAGCGCAGCGGGCTGAAGGCGCTGGGCTTGGCCGCCACCCGCAACGGAGGCCTTCCGGAATAGATGCGCGATTCCAGCACTGCCACCGCGCGCTCATGGAGCGCGTAGCGCGCGGCGCCGAAAAGCGCCACAAAACAGAGCGCCGCAATCGCCAGCCCGCGTCCCGGCGTGGGCCGCGCGCCAATCTCGGCGCTCACCAGCCGGGACAGCCAGGGCCACACCACCACCAGCGACAACACAGCCCAGATCCACACATCCACGACGTTGATGAAATCGCCCCGGAACCACTTTTCGGAGAACGGCGCCAGCAGGCGCACGCCGTAAATGTTGGTCCAATCCAGCAGCGGGTTGGTGACCGCGCCCGCCAGCGCCAGCAGGTATGAGCGCAGCCAGGGAATCGGTCCGCGCGCCGCCAGGCGCGCCACCAGGACGGGCAGGATGGCCACCAGCAGAATCCCCAAAGGGCCGTGCGTGAGGCCCCGGTGCCAGTTCAGGTAGCTCAGCGAGCCGCCGGCCGCGGCGGCCGCGTCGATGTCCGGCGCGTTGGCCGCCAGAATAAGGATCAGGCTGGCCCGGGGCACGACCCGGTTGAACCCGGCGCGGCTCAGAGCGAAACCGGTGAGCGTGTGAGTGAGGTTATCCATCAGCGGAGCAGCAGCACGGCCACGCGGCCGTCGGTCTTGACCTCGTCGCCGGTGGCGTTCTTGGTCTCTCTGGGCACGGCCGGCCGGCCGATCAGCGCCAGGCCCTGCACGCGGCCTCCGAAGATCAGGTCGTTCACCACTTTCGAGCGCTCGCGGTCGATCATAGTGTCGATCTTGTGGATGAAGGTCTTGTTCTCGGCGGAAAACTCGATGCCGGTGTCGTGCGTCGCTCCGCACACCCAGACGGGCTTGCCCAGGAAGGTATCCGGACGGCGCCAGATGCGCAGGTGATGCCGCGCGGCGAAAGTGTTGTGCTGCTTCTGGAAGTCGAAGGCTGCTTTCTCGCCCTCCAGCAGCAGCGTGGACATGGGCGCTTCCTTGTACCCGCGATTCTCGGCGATGGCGCGGAAGGTTTCCAGCTTCGACTTGGCGCTGAGCTCGGCCGCGGTATTCCAGCCGGCCGACTGAAAGGCTTGCGCGAGTTCCTCCTCCGTTCCGACAAACATCAGGTTGGTCAGGTCGGAGGGCTTGGGAGGGCTTGCCGCGGTGGTCTGGAAGGGTTGCCGCACGGCCAGCCGCTCCAGGTCTGTCAGGTTCGGGATCTCTCCCGGCACAGGTCCTACGGTTAGGGGGCCGTCCCAGCGCACGGGCTGGGTGGCTTCCAGAATCAGGTCCGTGCCCGGCTCGCAGACGATTTCCGCGTCGACCTTGCTCACCACCGCCGACTTGGCCGCGCCCAGAATGTCTCCCAACCGCCCCAGCCGCTGCGAGAGGCGGTCGATGCCGCGGTCCATTTGCGCGGTCATGGTTTCGGAAGCCTGAATGCCCAAAATGCGGCCTTCTTTGTCGACGCCCTCGCGGGCGTTCTCCACCTGCTTGAGAGTGGCCGCCAGCGGCGCCGCCTTGGCGCCGGGCGCCGTCAGTTCCGTGAATTCGAGCGCCAGCAGCGCGCGATCCTCGGGACGCGGCGCGGGCTTGGCTTCCTTCACTTTTCCGCGCGCGATGACGCCGGAAGGAATCACCACGCCGCCGGCGCCGGCGACAGGCCGGGTGAGCACCGCCTCCACCGCGTCACCCGCCCGGGACGTGTTGCTGGCGGCCTTGGTTTTGAGCCGCAGATGGATCTCGGTCCCCTTGGGCGCCTCGGCTCCCAGCAGCGCGATGGCCAGACAGAGCGGAGCGAGTCTCATCGTGCCTATGTTACACTTTTCGCAAACTTGCCATGGAAAACCGACGAGCGATCCTCCGAAGCCTGGCGGGATGGGGCGCAGCCGCCCTTCTGCCCGCCAAAACAGCGGTTTTTGACGTGCGGGAACAGGGCGCCGCCGCCGACGGAACCCAGCTCGCCACCAAGGCCATTCAGGCTGCGGTGGACGCCTGCGCCGCCGCGGGCGGCGGGCGCGTCTATTTCCCGCCCGGCCGCTACCTGTCCGGAACCATCTTCCTCAAGAGCAACGTGGGTCTGGAACTGGAAGCCGGCGCGGTCCTGCTGGGCAGCCAGAACCTGGCCGATTACCCGGACGCCATTCCGGCCTTCCGCTCCTATACCGACACCTACACGCGCAAGAGCCTGATCTACGCCGAAAAGCTCGAAAACGTTTCCATTCGCGGGCGCGGTAAGATCGACGGCCAGGGCGCGGCCTTTAAAGGCCCCTACCTGGTGCGCCCGTACATGATTCGCGTCATCGAATGCCGCAACATCCTGGTCGAGGACGTCACCATCGCGGACTCTCCCATGTGGGTGCAGCACTACCTGGCCTGCGACGACGTGGTGATCCGGGGCATCAAGGTCTATAGCAAGGTTAACCACAACAACGACGGCATCGACATCGACTGCTCCCAGCGCGTGCGCATCTCCGACTGCGACATCAGCTCGGGCGACGACGCCATCGTGCTGAAGAGCACGGCCAACCGCCCCACCAAAGACGTGGTGGTCGCCAACTGCACGCTGACCACCCTGTGCAACGCGCTCAAACTCGGCACAGAGTCCAATGGCGGCTTCGAGAACATCGCCGTCTCTAACTGCACGGTCTTCGACACGCGCCTGGCGGGCATCGCGGTGGAAATGGTGGATGGCGGCCTGCTCGACCGCGTGTCGTTCACCAACATCGTCATGAACAACGTGGGCGCGCCCATCTTCGTGCGGCTGGGCAACCGCGCCCGGCCGTTCCAGGAGAACGGCGCCAAGCCGGGTATGGGCCGGCTGCGCAACGTGCTCATCTCGAACGTGCAGGCGACCGGCGCCGGCAAGATCGGCTGCTCCATCACCGGCCTGCCGGGCCACCCGGCCGAAAACGTCACCCTCGACAACGTCCGTCTCAGCTTCGTGGGCGGAGGAACCGCCGCCGACGCCGGGCGCAAGGTCGAAGAGTTCCCCGAGAAGTACCCGGAATTCCAGATGTTCGGGACCCTGCCCGCCTACGGCCTGTTCTGCCGCCACGCGCGCAACTTGACGCTGCGCAACGTCGAGACGCGGTTCGAAAAGCCCGAAGCCCGGCCCGGCCTGATTACCGGCGACGCCGACGGTCTGCGCCTCGTCGATTGCAGTTTCGCCAAATGACATCCCGGGAAAGAGTCCTCGCCGCTTTAGAGCACCGCGCGCCCGACCGCGTGCCCATCGACTTCGGCGGCACCATGGTCACCGGCATTCACGTCAGCGTGGTGGCCGCCCTGCGCGACTACTACGGACTCGAGAAGCGGCCCGTCAAAGCGCTTGACCCCGGCCAGATGCTGGGCCTCGTCGAAGACGACCTCAAAACCGCCATGGGCATCGACGTGGAAGGCGTCTTCCGGCTGAACACCCGCTTCGGCTTTCCGCTCGAAAACTGGAAGCCGTTCCGCATGTACGACGGCCTGGAAATCCTGGTTCCCGGCCAGTTCAACTGCACCGTGGACGAGAATGGAGACACGCTGATGCACCCGCAGGGCGACGTCGCCGCGCCGCCCAGCGCACGCATGCCCAAGGACGGATACTTCTTCGACGCTATCATCCGCCAGGAGCCCATCGACGAGGACCGCCTCAATCCCGAGGACAACCTGGAGGAGTTCGGCCCGGTCTCCGACGCGGAGTTGCAGCACCTCGATGCGAGCGCCCGCGCGGCGCGCTCGAGCGGTCGCGCCGTCATCGCCAGTTTCGGCGGCACTTCGCTGGGCGACATCGCCATTGTTCCGGCGCCGGCCCTCAAGCACCCCAAGGGCATCCGCGACATCACCGAGTGGTACATCTCCACCCGCGCGCGGCGCGATTACGTCCACCAGGTTTTCGAGAAACAGTGCGAGATCGCGCTGGCCAACTTCGCGCGCATCCACGCCGTCGCGGGCGATGGTATCGACGCGGTCTTCGTCTGCGGCACGGACTTCGGCACCCAGAAGTCGTCCTTCTGCTCGGTGGAGAGCTTCCGCGAGCTGTGGCTGCCTTACTACAAGGCGCTCAACGGTTGGGTCCACCGGAACACGAACTGGAAGACGTTCAAACATTCCTGCGGCGCCGTGGCCAAGTTTTATCCCTCGTTCATCGAGGCCGGATTCGACATCGTCAACCCCATCCAGTGCTCGGCCGCGGGCATGGAGCCGGAGGCGCTTAAGTCCGAGTTCGGCGGCCGGCTGGTGTTCTGGGGCGGAGGCGTCGACACCCAGAAGACCCTGCCCTTCGGCACGCCCGGCCAGGTGCGCGACGAAGTGCTGCGCCGCCTGGAGGTCTTCTCCCGGCAGGGCGGCTACGTCTTCAACACGGTCCACAACATCCAGGCCGCCACACCGGTCGAAAACGTCGCGGCCATGCTCGAAGCAGTGAAAGAATTCAACAAGTGAGGTACAGTCAGACTGATATGAATCGCAGAACTTTCGCACTGACATCGGCCGGCGCGGCGGCCGCCGCATCCGCTTCGGCGGCGGCATCCAGGAAGGGGATCTTCGAGCTGCGCTTTTTCAAACTGCGCAACACGGCGGAGAACCAGTCGCAGCGCCTCTCAGAACTTCTGAGAAACGCCGTATTGCCCGCGGCGCAGCGCGCCGGAATCGGCCCCATCGGCGCGTTTCGGAACACGATGGGCGGCGGCGAGGGCCCGTTCGTCCTGCTGTTGATGGGCTTCCCGTCGCTGGCCGGGATGGAGGCCGCGCGAGAGAAGCTCGAAGCGGACAAGGAATACGCCAAACAGCTCGAGGCCTTTCACGCCCTGCCCGGTCTGAGCTACATGCGCATGGAGAACTCGCTGCTCCGCGGCTTCGACTCCATGCCCTCGATTGAAGTGCCGCCCACGGAGGCCAAGCGGCCCGCGCGGGTCTTCGAGATTCGCCAGTACGAATCGAACACCATGGCCACGCTGCGCCGCAAGATGAAGATGTTCGACGACGGCGAGATCGGCATCTTCCGGCGGGTCGGCATGCAGCCGGTGTTCTTCGGCGAAACCATTGTCGGGCGCAACTTGCCCAACCTGACTTACATGCTGGGCTACGACGACCTGGCGCACCGCGAAAAGACCTGGCGCGCCTTCGGGGGTGATCCCGAATGGCAGAAGCTGCGCGCGACGCCCGGCTTGAGCGACGTCGAGGTGGTCTCCAACATCACCAATTACCTGGTTTCACCCATGCCGTTCTCGCAAATCCGGTAACCAATATGGCGCCGCCTCCGGGCCTGCCCTCCGCGATTCAGTCGGTGGCCGAAGCGCTGCTGATCGGCCTTCTGGTGGGGTTCGAGCGCGAGGCATCGCAGGTGGGAGAGGCGGATAAGCACGCCGGCTTTCGCGATTTCATTCTCATTTCGCTGACCGGCAGCATGTGCGGCCTGCTCGCGCTGCCGTGGCTGACGGGCACGGCGCTGGCGGCCATCGCGCTGCTATTGGCCGTCTCCCACCACCACAACGTGGCGCGCATCGGCGTCACCACCGAGATGGCCGCGGTGGCGACCTTCTGCCTCGGCTATCTCACCTCCACCCAGCAAGTCGCCGACGGAGCGATGCTCGCCATCGGTCTGACCATCGTCATCGCGGCCTTCCTGGAAGCCAAGCGCGCCATGCAGAAACTGGTGCGCGAAACCATCACCGAGGGCGAGTTCCGCGACACGCTGCGCTTCCTGGCGATCATCTTCATCATCTTCCCGCTGCTGCCGGCGGGCGATTTTGGCCCCTACCAGTTCTTCTCTCCGCACCGGGTCTGGCTGTTCGTCATTCTGGTCTCGTCGATTTCCTACGTCGGCTACTTCCTGCAAAAGTTCCTCGGCGCCGGCCGGGGCCTGACCCTGGCCGGCGTGCTGGGCGGCATTGCCTCGACCACCGCCGCCACCACTGCCTTCGCCAAGGACGCGGCCGAGAACCCCGCCAACTTGAAGCCGCTCTGGCGCGCCTCCACCATCGCCAACACGGTCTGGTTCCCGCGCGTTCTGGCCATTCTCTTCGTGATGAACCCGGCGCTGGCGATGGCGTCGCTCGCGCCCCTGGCAGCCATGACCGCTGCGGGGCTGGCGCTGTCTTTCTTTTTGGCGCGGCGCGAAGCCCAACCCGGCAAAGAGAGCAGCGTGCCCGTGGGCAACCCCTTTCGCCTGGCGCCCGCGCTTAAGTTTGGGGTCCTGTTCACGCTGATCCTGCTGGCCGGCAAAGCTTCGGCAGCGGAGTTCGGAACGGATGCCATCTACTGGGCCAGCATTATCGCCGGCTCGTTCGACGTCGACGCGGTGGCCGTGACCCTCTGCGACCTGCTGGGCGGCAACCGCACCAGCCTCGAGGTCGCCAGCGCGGCGCTGCTGCTGGCGCTGGCCTCGAACGCCGTTCTGAAGTCCGCGCTGGCCTTTTACGCCGGAACGCGGGCCTTCGGCTGGCGCGTCGCGGCGGCCTTCTCCGTGATGTTCGCGGCCGGCGCGGGCGTGTGGCTCGTCCGCTTCTGATTTACGAGATGCGCTGTCTCTCGCGCGGCGGCTTCACCCCCGCCTCGATCATCTTCCTCCGCAGCCCTTCCGCGCCCGGCATGTCGGAATAAAGGAAAAGGTGGTCCTGAAGTGTTGCGACGTCGGCCGCTTCTGGGTAGAATTCGGAGTTGTGAAACCCGTCGAACTGCTGATACAAGCGGGACCGGTCCTCCCCGGAGGGCATTCTCAAGTGCCTGGTCGCGTTCGCGAACGCTGCTGGCGGTGCCGGGGACGGCTCAAAGAGTGTCCGCACGAACCGAGGCGCCAATATGTGCCGGCTTGAGAGTATCGTATGGCCAGAATGACGAAGCGAAGGGACCCGATCGAGAACGAGATCGAACTGGCGCTTCGCCCTGGAGCATTCATTCGCGACGGCGCCTGCTTCTCGTTCGTGAGCGGTCTTGAAGAGGTCGCGGCCAGGATCGACGCGCTCACTGGAACCGAGCCGGCGCGTGCCGCCGGACTCTGCGAGACCTTCCTCGCGGGCTGTTATGCGAAGGCCGAAGAACTCGATGATTCGAGCGGCAGTTTCGGAACCTTCGCCCAGGACCTCATCTGCCGGTGGGTCAAGGCTCGTCAGACGGCGGGCGCCGATCCGAACGAGACGGCCGCCAGGATCCTCGCGTGGATGGACGACGACCCCTACGCCTTCTGTTACCAAATCGAGAAGGACGCCGCAAAGGCACTCGACAAGGCCGGCCGCGCCGCGTTCGAGAAGTCGGTCAGAGCGCGCTTTGAGGCCGCGCCCGCCCAGCCCGAGTACAACCGAAGGCGCTGGAGCGAAGTTCTGCGCGCGATTTATCTCGCCCGGAGAAATGCCGCCGCCTACGAGGCGCTGGCCGAAGAGACCGGTCTTACGGCGCAGGATTGCCTGGCCCTGGCGGAGATCTTCGTCTCTCGCAAACCGGACCGGGCGCTGGCGTGGGTTGAGCGCGGGATCGATCTCGACCGGAAGACTCCGCACGGGACGCCGGCCGGCTACGGTCTCACCCGGCTCCAGCGCGAGTTGCTCACCAAGCTTGGCCGGGGCAATGAGGCGCTCGATGCCGCCTGGGCCGAGTATCGGAAGGATCCCTCCAAGTACGGTTATGACAACCTCCTGCGGTTGGCGCCCAAAGCGCAACGCGCGGCCTGGCACGAGAAGGCGATGGACGCGGCCAAGGGCGCCAATTTGCACTCGGTGATGGAGTTGTTCGTTGAAGCCAAGGAAACGGAACGTCTCGCGGATCTGGTGCGCGGCACGACCGACGGCGCGCTGGAGGCTGTAAGTCATTACACCACCGAACCCGCGGCCAGGAAGCTCGAAAAGAAACACCCCGGACTTGCCGCCCGCCTGTGGCGCGCCCAGGCAATGCGCATCGCCGGGGCCGGGAAGAGCAAGTATTACGATGCCGCCGCCGCGAACCTCGAGCGGGCCCGCAAATGCTACTTTCGAGCTGGACTCGGGGCCGAATGGGAGGAGACCGTGCGTTTGGTGCGGGCCGGCCACCACCGTAAGACCGCCTTCATGGCCGCATTTGAGTCCGTCGCCGCCGGCGCCGGGCATCACGAACAGCCCTCGTTTCTGGAGCGCGCCAAGACCCGCTGGGGCGGAAGGCGCGGGGGAGACCGTTCATGAAGAAGAGCGAGCGGGCCGAACTCGATGCGGCATACCTGGACGAACTCATCGAGGCGATCACGGCCGGCGCAAACGGGGAAGAGGAGCAGTTGCGGGCCTTCCGGCAGGCCTTCGAGAACGACGTCGCAGTGCCTTGCGAGGCTACTGTCATTGGCGAGCCGGTGGAAGTGATCAAGTTCGACTACGACGGGAACCAGCGGCGCGGGCTCACCGCAACCTGCCGCGGGGCGGACGGAACGAAACACGTAGTAGCGGCTTTCGAGATGGCGATTCCTCCGAGCGCGCAAGGAGGGCATTACCTGGCTGCGTATCGCAAGTGGATGGGGCTTGCTCCATTCCCAGCAGGCTCTCGCGGCAAGACTCGGCGGCAGCCCGGCGCCGCGGCGCTCGAACTGGACGGCCCCGTCGAACTGGTGGTTCTTTCGGTCCGGCAAAAAGCCGCGCGCTGCCGCCTGCTGGGCAGCGACCGGACCCTCACGCTGCGCGCCGGCCGGCTTTGGGACGTGGCGCCTGGCGAGATCGCCGTCGTCAGGCCTGCGAAGCAGTGGACCTATGGGGGTAATCCTTATCTCTCCGGCGCAATCGAGTCCGCCCGGCTCGATGCGAAGGCGCTGGGGTTGATCCCCCTGCGGCTGGAG
>JACQZT010000325.1 GCA_016213755.1 Acidobacteriota bacterium
CGACGCGCGGCACTGGGGGTTGAGGCAGGAGAGTTGGGGGGTCACGAAGTAACCATTATTTCACGGGCGGGGGGCGGGGCGGCCTGAGAGGCCGCCGCAGGCTTGCGCCTGCCCCACATTACTCGTAGCGGAGGGCTTCGACGGGGTCGAGGCGGGCGGCTTTGCTGGCCGGCCAGATGCCGAAGAACAGGCCCACGCCGACCGACACCAGCACGCCCGAAGCGACCGCCCAGAGGGGAACCGCGGTGGGCAGAGTCGGAAACACGAGCCCGGCGGCGAGCGAGATGAGCCAGCCGAAGAACATCCCTAGCAGGCCGCCCACGAAGGTCAGCGCGGTGGCCTCGGCCAGGAACTGGAGGATGATATCGAACCGCCGCGCGCCGATGGCTTTGCGCACGCCGATCTCCTTGGTGCGCTCGGTCACGGAAACCAGCATGATGTTCATCACCCCGATGCCTCCCACCAGCAGGCCGATGGAGCTGAGCACGAACATCACCAGCGCCACCGTCGAGGTCACCTTGTGAAACTCGTCGATCATCTGCTGGGCGGTGGAGATCCAGAAATTGTCGGGCTTGTCGTAGGGTACGCGGCGCTCCTGCCGCAAAACCATGGTCACTTCATCGATGGCCTGCGGGAGCCGCCCCGGGTAGGCAATCACCACCAGCATGTTTTCCCTGGCGCCGGGAAACAGCTTTTTCATGGTGAAGTAGGGCAGCAGCGCGCGCCGGTCCTCCTGGCCCGGGAAGGACGCCGCGGGAGGCCTCATGACGCCGATGATTTCCAACTGGCGTCCAGCCACCTCGATCCACTTGCCGGTGGGATCCGACTCCGGAAACAGCGCCGTCTGGATCTGCTCGCCGATGACCACCACCCGGGCGCGCCGGAAATTGTCGGCGGCGGAAAGGAACCGCCCGTATTTCATCTCCACGCCGTTGGCGGCGTAGCCTTCTTCGGTACCGCCCATGTTGAGCTGGTACACCTCGTTCCCTTTGTAGCGCGCGCGCAGCATCCAGCCGCCGCGATCGGGAAGCAGGTAGGGACTGACGTGCTGCACCGCCGGACAGCGCTCGGCGATGGCTCGCGCGTTCTCCAGGGTCAGCGGCTTGCGCTTCCATTCCTCCGGGGTCAGGTTGCGCATGCGGAACCCGCCGGGGAATTTGAAGACGATGAGGTTGTTGGCGCCAAAGCTGCGGATGGCCTCGGTGATGGCGCCATCCAGGCCGGCCAGGATCGAGCCCACCCCGATGATGGTGCCGGTCCCGATGATCACTCCCAGCACGGTCAGGAAGGCGCGCATCTTGGCGCCGCGGATCTGCATCAATGCGATCTGAATGCCGGTTACCAGGGGTTGAACGATCATTTCTCGTGCCTCAGGGCTTCAATCGGATCCAGCCTCGCGGCCCGGCGCGCCGGATAGATGCCGAAGAACAGCCCCACGGTCGCCGACAGGCTCACCCCGACGACCACCGCGCTCACGGGCATTTGCATGGGCACCGAAAAAGCGTTGCGCACCACCACGGCCACAATCCAGGCGATGAGCACTCCAATCAGGCCGCCGGCGCCGGCCAGCATCGACGACTCCACCAGGAACTGGTTCAGGATGTCGGTGTGACGCGCCCCGATGGCTTTCCGGATGCCGATCTCGTGCGTCCGCTCGGTCACCGCCGCCAGCATGATGTTCATGATCACCACGCCGCCCACCACCATGAAGACGCTCACCACCGCCACCGCCGTGGCGGCGATGGCGCCCGTGATGCGGTCCCACAGGTTCACCAGCGAATCCGAGCTGAACATGCCGAAGTTGTCTTCCTGTCCCGGGCGCAGGTGGCGCCAGGCGCGCAACAGCGCGCGCACCTGGTCCTGGGCCTGCTCCAGGTGCCCACGGTCCAGCGCCAGGGCATTGTATCCCAGGCCGCGCCGGGAACTAAACATCTTGAAGTAGGTGCTGACCGGAACGGTGATGAACTCGTCGCGCGACTGGCCGAACACCGTTCCCACCGGCCGGGCCACGCCGATGACCTCGAACGGCACCCCGCGCACGTCCAGCGTCTTGCCTACCGGATCCACGTTGGGGAAGAACTTCTCCTTGATGTCGTTGCCGATGAACACCACGTTCAGCCGCCGCGCGACGTCGCTTTCCGAAATGTAGCGGCCGGAGGCGGTCTGAACGTTATTGATCGCCGCCATGTTGGGGGTGACGCCCGAAAGTTCGACCCCTTCCGAACTCTGGTTGCCGCGCTTCACCGTGGCCCCGCCGAAGGCCTCCATTCCGATCTCGCGCAGCATGGTGGCATTGGCCTTGAGGAAATCGAACTCCTCGCGGCTCATTTCCGGATTGCGCTTTTGCAGCAGCAGAAACTTCTTGGGATCGTTCTCCCCGATCATCACCACGCGCCGGATGCGAAATCCGTCGGCGCCCATGTCGGAAACCTGAGTGGCGATGTAGATGTTCATGCCGTTTATCACGCTCATTACCGCGATGAGCGTGGTGGTGGCCAGGATGATGCCCAGCAAAGTCAGGAAACTGCGCAACTTGCTGGCGCGAAGCGATTGCGCCGCCACCTTCACCGCTTCCCAGAACGAGGCTGTACCTGTCATCTTATGTAACGACGGCGGGAATCCCCGGTTTGTTCCCTAAACCGGCGATCCAATCCAGGATTTCCCCGTCCAGCCAGAATCGCGGCCGGCGGCGCGCCAGGAACCCCAGGTGCCCTCCGTGCGCCACCCCTTCGAACCGCAGGGCAGCATTGGTATCCAGAACCGGGTGGCGGAACACCTCGACGGGAACAATGGGATCGTCTTCGGCGGCCACCACCAGCGCCGGGATCCGTATCTCTCCCATGAACCGGAGCGCCGACTGCGTCCGGTAGTAGTGTTCCGCGCCGCCGAACCCAAAGGCCGGCGCGGTGATGCGGTCGTCGAACTCCCACAAGCTTCCGATCCCGTCCAGCTTGATAGAGCCGAAGATCTCGGGCATGATCCGGCCGCGGCGCTGGATGCGTTCCCGCATCTTGCGCAGGAAGCGCGTCTCGTACAACCGGTTGCGCGGCGCGGCCAGCCGCCGCGCGCAGGCCGCCAGGTCGATGGGGACGCAGACCGCACAGACCGCCTGCATCAGCCGCGCGCCGCCGGCCCCGAGTTCGCCCGCCAGTTTGAGGGCCAGATTGCCGCCCAGCGAGTAGCCCGCGACGAACACCGGCCCGCGGCCCTGGTCCCGCAGCCGCTCCAGCAGAAAACGCAGGTCCCCGGTCAGCCCGGCGTGGTACATGGTCCGGCACAAGTGCTCGGTGCCGCCGCAGGAGCGCAGGTTCATGCGGTGCACGGCGTAGCCGGCCTCCAGCGCAGCCTGCGCCATGCTGCAAACGTAGCCCGCCTGGCTCGAGCTTTCCAGACCGTGCACCAGGACCAGTTCGCCGCGCGGCGGCCGGCCGGGATGCTGCTCTTCCACCCGGATCCGCACCTCCGGCTCGGTCCGATAAAAGCGCGACGTCACGGGAAAGCGGTCCGTATCCAGTCCTCGCGGCCAGAAATTGGCCGCAATGGTCAGAAAATCGGGATTGGGGACCAGCGGGCGGAATGGGCGCAACTTTCTAGTTTACCGCCTCGGCGAGCGGAGTTCTCTGCTATATGTGGAGTGACCGAGCATGGAGAACGTCCTGGCAATCCTGCTGGCGGGAGGAGCTGGCGAACGGCTCTATCCCCTGACCCGCAACATCGCCAAGCCGGCGGTGCCCTTCGGCGGCGTCTACCGCATTATCGACTTCACCCTCTCCAACTGCGTCAATTCGGGCTTGCGGCGGGTCCTGGTCCTGACTCAATACAAGTCGCTGGAGCTGATCCGGCATTTGCGCGACGCCTGGAGTTTCCTTCCGGCGGACCTCGGCGAGTACATCGAGGCCATCTCGCCCATGAAGCGCATCCACGAGGACTGGTACCTCGGCACCGCCGACGCCGTGTACCAGAACATCGAGAGCATCATCGCCGAAGCGCCCGCCTACACGCTGATTCTCTCCGGCGACCACATCTATAAGATGGACTACGGCGAGATGCTGAATCTCCACCGCATTCGCGCCGCCGAAGTCACCGTGGCCACGCTCCCGGTGGACCCGCGGGACGCTCCCCGCTACGGCATCGCCGCGGTCGACCCGGACGGCCGGCTCCGGGGCTTCGAGGAAAAGCCGGCCCACGGCCAGTCGCCCCGTTCGCCCTTCGATCCGGAACGCGTGAGCGCCTCGATGGGCATCTACCTGTTCGAGACCGGCTTTCTGTTGCAGGCCCTGATGGAGGACGCCGACGACCCCGACTCGACGCACGATTTCGGGTGCGATATCCTGCCCCGCTGGATCCCCCGCGCGCACGTGGCGGCTTACGATTTCCGCGACCTAAACGACAAGTCGGTCCGCTACTGGCGCGACGTGGGCACGCTCGACACCTACTTCGAGG
This sequence comes from Acidobacteriota bacterium, assembly GCA_016213755.1. Lineage (GTDB taxonomy): Bacteria > Acidobacteriota > Terriglobia > Bryobacterales > Bryobacteraceae > JACQZT01. Next base: position 4,444 of record JACQZT010000325.1, read on the forward strand.
CCAACCTGGACCTGGTCAGCGTCACGCCCGAATTCAACCTCTACGACCGCCGCTGGCCCATCCGCACCCACATGGTGCAGCAGCCGCCGGCCAAGTTCGTTTTCGCGCAGGAAGGACGGCGCATGGGCGTGGGCATCGATTCCATCGTCTCGCCGGGCTGCATCGTCTCCGGCGGGCGCGTGCTGCACAGCGTGCTCGGTCCCGGCGTGCGCGTGAACAGCTACTGCGAAGTCGAGGATTGCATCCTCATGCCCGGCGTCGAGGTGGGCCGCTACAGCCGCTTGCGCCGGGCCATCGTCGATACCGGCGTGCGCATCCCGGAGGCCAGCGTCATCGGCTACGACCTGGAAGCCGACCGCGCGCGCGGCTGCGAGATCAGCGAAGGCGGTGTGGTGGTGGTCGCCTCCCAGGCCCAGGCGGCGGACCGCGCGCTCAAGTGAAGACCGGGGGGCGGCGGGCAAACGGTTTGAACATCCACCGCCCGACTGCGCTAAACTATTAGCTTCGGGCCGTGGCGCAGCCTGGCTAGCGCGCTTGCTTGGGGTGCAAGAGGTCCCGGGTTCAAATCCCGGCGGCCCGACCAAACCCTTCTTAATTCGGTGACAGGCTACTCTTTCCCCAATTTAGACTCGTTGAAAAACAACGCTTTCCATAATTCGGTCTTTAGCAAGCTCAATGAAATCAACAAGTCCAGGCGTCGGAATTGGGGATTGAGTAGCCTGTCACCGAATTAGACTTCGAGTTTCCAGGGGCTGCGGTAGCGGGCCTTCAAGAAGGGCTTGATGTCGTTTTGCTGGACGGTCCAGTTCTTCTCGTCCCAGTCCAGCCA
>JACQZT010000327.1 GCA_016213755.1 Acidobacteriota bacterium
AGGAGCGGCTGGAGGCCGAGATCGGCGCGCAGCGGTCGGTTTGGGAAGAGGAAACCGAGCGCGTGGAGCGCGAGCGCAAGGAGCAGGAAGACAGCCTCAAGAAGCAGCGGCAGCGCGAGATTGAGGACTACGAGTACAAGAAGGCGCTGGAGCGCAAGAAGGCCCAGGACAAGTACGACGAGGAGATCCGGCTCCAGGAGAAAAAGAACCAGGAAAAGCAGGAAACCCTGGAGAAGAGCTGGCAGCAGCGCGGGGCGGCGCTGAAGGAACAGGAAGAGGAACTCTTGCGGCTCCGGAAGGAGTCCGAGCAGTTCCCGGCGCGCTTGCAGAAGGAAGTCGAGCGGGCGGTGGCGCAGGCGGCGCGCGAGGCCCAGGTGCAGTTCGAGCAGAAAACGCTGATCCAGCAGAAAGACGCCGAGGCGGACAAGCGCGTGGCGGAGATGCAGATCAAGACGCTGGAAGAGCGGAACGCGCGGCAGACCGCGCAAATTGCCGATCTTCAGAAGCAGCTCGGCGAGGCCAAGCAGCAGGTGCAGGACATCGCCGTGAAGGCCATCGAAGGCGCTTCGGGGGCGCGGGCGCTGGCGCACGTCAACCAGATCGCCATCGAGCAGGCCAAGCAGCGGTCGCCGCAGGGCTGAGAGTTTCGGGGTTTCGTAGCCTGTTGTCCCCGAAACTAGGGGTTGAGGAGGACGACGGGGTCGGTTGCGAGGGCGTCCGCCAGGGCGCCAGGATTTTGGATTTGAGGCTGCCAGGCGAGGTCGAACTGGAAGCTCATTTCGCCGTGGCTGTCGGCCACGAAGTTGGTGTGCCAGAAGTTGTCGAAGACCTGGGCCAGGAGGCGGTGCGAGTCCTGGGGAGCGGTGGTGCGGCGCGCCAGAGTGTGCGGGCCGCCGACGGCGACCAGGGGAGCGTCGCGGGTGACCCACAGGCAATCGCCGGCCGGGGTGCGGTAGCGCGCCCAGCCGTCGATGGCGTAGTAGTCGCGGCAGGAGCCGGGCAACTGGTCGCTGTAGGGTGTAAACGGCACGCCTCCGTTGGAGAACTCGGGCAGCACGCCGGCGGCGGGGAACCCGAAGGCGAGGTAGAAGACCTCGGGTGCGTTCAGGCTCAGCCGGTGGAAGCGCACGGTCAGGCGCGCCCGGGGCGCGTGTTTCCATAACTCGAGCCGCCGCTCGGCGTTCTTCAGGCGCGGGTGATCGAAGGGCTGCGTGCAGACGAGGGTGTGGGGAGTCTCCTCCGTCCGGATCGCGCCGTAGGTCGCGGATGTAATCCGGAAAGCCTTCTTGCGGACCGCCTCCCGGCCGGCGGGCGGAAACGTTTCGGCGGCGAGAAAGCCACCCAACTCGCCTTTGAATAGCGGATCCATCGCGACGGGCCAGCCCTTCGGATCGCGTTCAATCACCACTTTGAACGACTCGGAGCGGTCTTCCACCTCTTCCTTGCTCAGCCGCAGCGCGGCGAACAAGCCGGGCGCCAGTTCGTTCATCCAGAAGCGCACGCGGTTGTTAGGCGATTGGACCAGTGCCATTTTCGCGCCGGATTTGGAATCCAGCACGCTTACGAAGTCGTCGCGCAGCGCCCGGGCGTCGAATTCGACCCAACCCGAGTAGGGCGCCTTGGCGGGGTTGGCGACGTACAGCCCTCCCGGCAGAGGATCGAACTTCGCGCGGGCGCGCCGGCCGAGGAGCGACTCGGCGTGGCCCATGGGACGATAGGCCAGCGCGCTCTTCTCCGTGTACTGGCCGATGGTTTGAAGGTCGTCGGGCCGGGAGATGCTGATGTTGGCGCCCCAGGTGTGCTCGTCGAACAGGCACAGGTCGCGGTAAGCGCTTTCGACCACCGGCTTCTCGGTGGCGGGCAGCGGTCCCCAGACCGGAGAGAGCGCGGCGGCGAGGTAACGCTTGGCAAAGCGGCTGGCGGAGACCTCGCGGGGGCCGGACTGGTTGCCATTGCACCACCAGTCGGTCCATTCGCCTTCCTGGACGGGCGCGCGCGCGCCCACGGCGCGCTCCATGTCGGCGACCGCCTGGGTGGCGGTGGTCAAGCGCAGGCGCGGCTCCAGGCCGAGTTTGTTCCAGGCGTCGATGAAAGGAGCCAGGGGCGGGAAGGGCGGATCGTTGTCGTAGCGCCACTGGTTGGTGTAGGCCAGGATCAGGCGGTCGCAGTCGTAGCCTTCGGCCTCCAGTTTGCGCAGGCGGCCGAGGAAATGCTGGTGCGCGGCGCGCAGCGAGGCTTCATCGGTGCGATGGAAATCGCCCGCGCGCGGAGGGCGAAACTCGGTCGCGGCGCCGCGCGGCTGCTGGCGAATCCAGTTCTTGGGTTCGAACCAGGCGTAGGCGGTGCCGTAGTGCTCGCCCAGCCAGACGAACATGCGCCGCCCGTCGGGCATCTTCCACCAGAAGGCCGAGGGACGCCGGAAGGGCGGGCCGCCGCTGTCGGCGTTGATGCCCATAAGCAGGTGGCGGATGTCGCGGTCGAGCAGACGCAGCGCGCCGGCGCGCGGAAAGCCGTTGACGTCGTTCTGCATGGCCGCGCGGGGGTTGAGTTTCTCGAGCAGGTCCGCGGGGAGCCAATCGAGCATGCGCTCCCACTGGGCGGCATTCATGTAGGGCGCCTGGTTGAAGGCCAGCGCCATCACATCCATTTGGCCGCTCCCGACCACGCGCAGCAATGCGGCGCGGCGGGCGGCGGAGGAGGCGCGCCACCAGTCGTCGACAGTGAGGGTGACCTCGCAGGTCCAGCGGAAACCCCGGTTAGCCAGGCAGGCGTCCAGCGCGGCGTCGAGAAAGCGCACCTGCATGTCGCGGCACACGCTGGGCAGGTCGGTGAAGCCCACGTCGGTGTGCGAGTGGTGGTAGATGTCGACCTGGCGGACTTTGAGGGGCGCTTCGGCGGCGGCCAAAGCGGCCCCGCCCAGAAACGTGCGTCGGGTAAACCGCATGAACTACCTCTTCTCCACAGTGAATTTGCGTCGGCTGAGGGTGGGCGTGCCGACCTCCGGATAAGCCGTGGCTTTGATCCAGTATTCGCCGGCGTCGTCCGGCACGCGCAGCGTCATTTGATAAGTCTGCTGGCCCAGGGCCGGGATCAGGAAGGGCTTTTGGGCGGCGGCGACTTCCCTGCCCCCGCCGCCGACGAGGGAAAGCGCCAGCCGGCCGCGCGCCACGCTGGATTCGTCGTTGACCATCATGACGGCGAAACTCCGTTCGGCGCCCGCGGGCAGTTTGGGCTGCCAGAAGTTGAGGTACACGCCCAGCGGTTTGAAGGCTTGGGCGATGTAGTCCTCGAAGTTGGGTTCCAGCCGGAGGCTTTCCACGTCCCGGAAATGGTCCGACGTGTAGCCGCCGGGGTAGCTCACGGTGAGGTAGACGAAGTGCAGGACGCCGGCCGCGTTGCGGTGCGCGCGCCAGAACTCGGTGAGGCCGCCCAGGTAGTAGGCGTAGGCTTCGGCGCGCTGGCCGGCGGTGGCGATGGGGCCCAGCAGGCGCGCGTAGACGTCCTTGGTGAGTTCGGTGGGCGTGCCGTCGCGATTCAGCCACAGCCAGCCGTATTCGTTGATGATGACGGGGTGGCCGGTGGGGTGGGGCGAGTTGGTGGTTTTGGCGCCGGTCATGCGCTCGAGTTCGGGGATCTCGAAACCGCGGCCCAGGCGGCTGAACAGGTAGGGGTGGTCCTCGACCGGGTCGTCCGGGCCGGCCGGGAGGTTGTAGCCATTCTCCCAGGGGCGGTTGGAGAGGTCCAGGCCGCGTACGCGCTCGATGATCTGCATGAGCTTTTCCGAGCGCGTTTCGTTGGAGGCGTCCCAGATGGCCTGGCTGGGGTGGTTCCAGTTGTCGCGCATCCAGTCGGTGTACTGGCGCGCCAGTTCTTCGGTGTCCCACTGGTCGCGATACTCCCAGACGAAAAACTCGTTTTGGATGAGCAGGCCGGCCTCGTCGGCAATGTCCAGCCACAGGTCGGGAACGGGGCCGATGCAGAAGCGGAAGCTGTTCCACGAAAGCCGCTTGGGGATTTCGGTCAGGAGCTTGCGGACCCACTTTTCGTCCCACGGCAGGCGGCGGCAGGCGGGATCTTCGAAGAAGCGATGCAGGGTGATGTTGGACCCGCGCAGGAAGTAGGGCCGCCCGTTCAGGTAGGCGCGTTTGGTGGCGGTGTCGAAGCGGAACTCGCGCATGCCGAAGCGCGTGGCCAGAGTGTCGCCGCCGGTGGAGGTCTCGATCGTGTAGAGGTGCGGCGTTTCGGGGGTCCAGAGCTTCGGGTTGGCGAGTTTGAGCGTGCGCACAACGGTGCGCGTCTCGCCGGCCTTGAGGGTGAGCTTTTCGGCCGATTCCGGCGCGTCGGCCACCTTGTGGCGCAACGCGAAGGAACGATCTTTGCCGTGATTGGTCACCTTGGTCTGAACCACGATTTCCGAAGTGGCCAGGCGCGGGGCCACCTGCACGCTTTCGATCACCGGGTTGTCGGCGAAGAAGACCGAGACGGCGTCGTAGATACCCGGCGACCATTTCAGTTTTTCGTTGTCGGTGCCGGCGGGCGCGGTTTCAGGCAGCGCCGCCGGGTGCGCGCCGATGCGCACGATGAGCGTATTCTCGCCCTGCCACTGGATGGCTTGGGTGAGGTGGAAGTAACCGGCGGTGAAGCAGCCCAGGTACTCGCCGATCTTGCGGCCGTTGAGCCACACGGCCGTGCCGAACTGGGCCTTGTTCACCTTCAGGACAGCGGTTTCCTTCTTCGCCGGCGCGCGGAACGAGGTGCGGTACCAGAAGTAGTTGCGATTCTGGCGGGGCACGCCGACGGTGGCAATCATGGCCGACTCGGGCAGCGCTTTGAGGCGGACTTTCTTGCGAATGTTCTCGAAGCTGTCGAAGCGGTCGACGTCGGGGAAAGCGGGCTCGGCCAGGTTGGCCAGGCCGGGAACCGGCGCCTTGTGGCGAAAGGCGGCCGGGATGTCACCGGCGCCGAGGCTTTCGTCGATTTCCCAGACGCCGTTGAGCGACAGGGTCTGCCGCTGGGCGGACAGGCCGGCGGGGAGCAGAAGCAGGAGTGCCAGAAGCGTGTTTTTCATTGCAGCAGGTTTATTATCCTACAGGGGGGGCCGGGGGGAGTTCATGCAGAGACACCGGCGGGCGCGTCCACGCGCCAGAGACGGACTTTGGCGTCTTTGCCGGCTGCCGCGAGCAGCGAACCGTCCGGTCTGAAGGCCACGCTGCGGATCTTGTGTCGGGACGGCCGGAACAGGTAAGCGGTCAGCGTTTGTACCAGGGCCCAGGTGCGGGCGTTGTACATCCGCACGCATCCGTCGTCGCTCCCGCAGGCCAGCAGCAGGCCGTCGGGCCGGAAGGCCACGCTCCAGGCCCAGTCGTTAGGACCGGAGATCGTGTAGGCGACCATCCCCGAATCGACGTCCCAGAGCTTCACCGTTTTGTCGTCGCTGGCGCTGGCCAACAGGCGCCCGTCGGGGCTGAAGGCCACGCCATTGACGTCGCTGGTGTGGCCGGTGAGGACGCGGATCGTCTTCCAGTCGGCGGTGCTCCACATCCGGATGGAGCAATCCTTGCTGGCGGAGACCAGCACGCTCTGGTCGGGACTGAAGGCCAGCCCAAAGACCGTATTCGAGTGTCCATCAAGCTTCTTCACTTCCTCGCCGCTGTCGAGATTCCAGATCCGCACCGTGCTGTCCCCACTGCCCGAGGCCAGCGTGTTTCGCGGACCGAAGTCCAGGCACCGCACCCAGTGAGTATGTCCCTTGAGAACCTGCAACGGGCTGCCTTGCGGCATGCGCCAGAGCCGGATGGCGCAGTCGTCGCTGCCCGAGGCCAGCAGCGTACCGTCCGGCGAGAAGCGCACGCAGTTCACGTCGTCGGTGTGACCCTGAAGGGTTCGATGGGCGCCGCTGCCGGCCATTTCCCATACCCGGATCGTGTTGTCCTTGCTGCCGGAGGCCAGCAGAGAGCCGTCCGGGCTGAAGTGCACGCTCCACACCAGCTTGCCGTGACCGCACAGAGGATCGCACTCCCGATAGGTTGTGGGCAAGGATCCCGCGGCCTTGGCCGGCATGGGCGAGGGAGGCGGCACGGGCGGCGCCGGTTCCTCGCCACGGACGTCCTTCCAGAGATCGAGGAAGTCGCCCAACTTCAGTTTGCCGGCGTGCAGCCTGTCCAGAAGTACGTCGCGTTGGCGCCCGGCAGAGTCGAGATCCAGGGGTCGCTTGGCGATGATGTCCAGAGCCTCTTTGAAAACCGAGTTCGG
>JACQZT010000330.1 GCA_016213755.1 Acidobacteriota bacterium
CGGCCACGCGCATGTAGTACAGCGCGTTGGCGTTGCCCCAGGGCTTGATGGACCCGCCGTTTCTGAACTCCTGGCCGTGGCCCTTTTCCTGGCCCACCACCATCACCGGAGCGCCGTCGAGAAAAGCCATGCCGCACACAATGGCGGAATCGTCGCCGAAGCCCCGGTCCCCGTGCACGTCCTGGAACTCGGGAAACAGGCGTTCGATGTAGTCGACCGCGTGCGGGCGCTTGGGATGGCGGGCCAACTGGACCCGCTGCCAGGAGGGATGCTTTTCGGGCTCCTGTTTCAGGCTGTTCAGTTCCTGCTCCAGTTGCGACACCTTGGCTCCCGCTCCGCTCGAGGCGGCCTTCAGCCCGGCAATCTCGCGTTCAAGCTGTTCGATCCTGCGCTGCGCTTCGTGACTGTCCATGAAAACTAACTATTAGGATACCGCGCCGGAAGGGCTCCTATCCGGCCAGCACTTCCAGCGCCTCGGGGCCGCACAGGCGCTCGATTTCGGCGCGAAACTCGCGGTCCGGGCGGACCTTGGCGCCGGTGTCCAGAATCACGGAGAAATCGCGCGGCTTCTCCAGGCGCAGCCGGACGTCGGTTTCTCCGGGCTTGCTCTCGAACAGCCGGCGCAATTCCTGAACCTCGACCGCGCGCCGGCCTTCCACCACCACACGGATGGAAATCAGCGCCGGCATGGGCACGTGCGCCACCGCCAGAGGAACGATTTCCTGCACGGAGATTTTCGGCGGGGCGCCCTCCTCGGGCAGCGCCTGGCCGCGCACGAATACCGCTTGGTCCTCGATCAACTGGTCCAGCAGCCGGTCGTACTGGGTAGTGAAGACCATCAGGTCGAGCGATCCCAGGTCATCCTCCAGTTGCATCGAAGCCCAGGCCTTGCCATCCTTGTTCCGGCGGCGCTGGATGCCGGTAAGAATCCCGCACAAGGCCACTTCGGCGCCCTTGGTCAGCCCCTCGAGGTTCGCGCTATTGTGGGAGGTCAGCTCGGCGACCTTCTCCCGGTACTGGTCGAGAGGATGCCCGGTGACGTAGAAGCCGAGCATCTCCTTTTCGCCCGTGAGTTTCTGCTGGCTGGTCCAATCCGGGACTTCGGGCAAGGGCTGATCGGGCGTCTCCTGCTCCTCGATAAGACCGGCGAACAGGCCGGTCTGGCCGCTCAGCCGGTCTTTCCAGGCGCGCTGGCCGTGGTCCAGCGCGCTGTCGATCACGGCGAACAACTGCGCGCGCGTGCCGGTGAGCGAATCCATGGCGCCGGCCTTGATCAGGCTCTCGATCATGCGCCGGTTGACCGCGCCCAGGTCGACCTTCTCCGCGAATTCGTACAGCGAGCGGAAGCGCCCGATCTCGCGCCGCGCCGCCAGAATCGACTCGACCGCGGCCTGCCCGACGTTCTTGATGGCCCCCAGGCCGAAGCGGATCGCCTCGCCGTCGGGCGTAAAGCTCCAGTCGCTCGAGTCGACGCCGGGCGGCAGCACCTTCACGCCCCGCTCGCGGCACTCGTTGATGTACTTCACCACCTTGGCCGTGTTGCCGGTTTCCGAGGTCAGCAGCGCGGCCATGAACTCCACCGGGTAATGCGCCTTGAGGTATCCGGTGACGTAGGCCAGAAAAGCGTAAGCGGCCGAATGCGACTTGTTGAAGCCGTAGCCGGCGAATTCCTTCATCAGGTCGAAGATTTTCTCGACCTTCTTGAGCGGCAGGTCGCGTTCCCGGGCGCCCTGCAGGAAGCGCGCCCGCTGCCGGTCCATCTCGGCCTCGTCTTTTTTGCCCATGGCGCGGCGCAGGATGTCGGCTTCGCCGAGCGAGTAACCCGCCAGGCGGTTGGCGATCTGCATCACCTGCTCCTGGTAGACGATGACGCCGTAGGTCTCCTCCAGGATGGCCTTGAGCTCGGGCAGGTCGTAGACCACCGGCTTGCGGCCGTGCTTGCGGTCGATGAAGTCGTCCACCATGCCGCCCTGGATGGGTCCGGGGCGGTAGAGCGCGTTCAGCGCGCAGAGGTCCTCCAGCCGCTCCGGCTGGTAGCGCCGCAGGATGTCGCGCATGCCCGCCGACTCGAACTGGAACACGCCGCTGGTGTAGCCGCTGGTGAAGATTTGGTAGGTTTCCTTGTCGTCCAGCGGCAGGTCCTCGACTTTGAGCGTCACGCCGCGGTGCTTTTCGATCAGAGCCAGCGTGTCGTGCACCACCGTCAGGGTCGTCAGTCCCAAAAAGTCCATCTTGAGAAGCGAGAGCTTCTCCAGGCCCTTCATGTCGTACTGGGTGACGATTTCATCCCGGTTGGTGCGGAACAGGGGCACCAGTTCCTTGAGTGGCAGGGGCGAGATGACCACGCCGGCGGCATGCACCCCGGCGTTGCGCGCGAAGCCTTCCAGCCGCAGCGCGGTGTCGAGCAGTTCCTGCACGCGCGGGTCCTTCTCGCCGGCCTCACGCAGGTTGGGCTCCTTCTCGATGGCCTTGGCGAGCTTGATATTGAGCTCGAGCGGCACCAGCTTGGTCAGCTTGTCCACTTCGCCGTAGCTCAGGTCCAGCGCGCGTCCGACGTCCTTAATGGCCGCCTTGGCGCCCAGGGTGCCGAAGGTGATGATCTGCGCCACCTGCTCGCGGCCGTACTTTTCGGTGACGTACTGGATCACTTCGCCGCGCCGGTGGGTGCAGAAGTCGATGTCGATGTCCGGCATCGAGATGCGCTCGGGGTTGAGGAACCGCTCGAAGAGCAGCTCGTACTGGAGCGGGTCGATATCGGTGATCTCCATCGCGTAGCTCACGAGGCTCCCCGCCGCCGACCCGCGCCCGGGGCCCACGGGAATGCCGCGCAATCTGGCGAAGCGGATGAAGTCCCAGACGATCAGGAAATAGCCCGAGAACTTCATCTGCTGGATCATCCGGATTTCCCGGTCCAGGCGCTCGGCGTACTCGGCCAGGTCGCATTTGAGCCGGCCGCCGGCGCGCATCGCCTCCAGGCGCCCGCGCCGATTCTCGAACCCCATGCGCGCCACGTACTCGAAGTAGCTGTCGGTGGAGTGGCTCTCGGGCACCTCGAACTTGGGGAACGGGTCCTTGACCTTCTCGAGGCTCACGTCGCAGCGCTGGGCGATCTCCCAGGTGCGGTCGAGCGCGTCCTCCATTTCCGAGAACGATCGCAGCATGTCCTGGCGCGACTTGAGGTAGAACTCGGCGTCCTTGTAGCGCAGCCGGGACATGTCACTCATGGTCTTGCCGGTCGAGATGCACAGCAGCACCTCGTGCGCGCGCGAATCGGAGGCGCGCAGGTAGTGCGAATCGTTGGTGGCGACCAGCGGAATGCCGCTCTCCCGCGACAACCGGTTCACCTGCGGCAGCACGATGCGGTCCTCGTCGAGGCCGTGGTCCTGCACTTCCAGGAAGAAGTTGCCGGGGCCGAACAGATCCTGAAACTGGAAGGCCGCGCGCCGCGCCTGGTCGTAGCGATCGAAACGGAGTTCCTCGTTGACCTCGCCTTTCAGGCACGCCGACAGCGCGATGAGGCCCTTGGAATGCGCGGCCAGCAGGTCCTTGTCGATGCGCGGCTTGTAGTAGAAGCCGTCCAGGTAGGCCGTGGAAACGAGTTGGATGAGGTTGCGATAACCCTCCTGGTTTTCGCACAACAGCACCAGGTGGTGGTAGCGCTGCTCGGAGCGCGACCGGTGCCCCCCCGGCGCCACATAGACCTCGCAGCCGATGATGGGCCGGATGTCCTTCTTCTTCGCCGCGTTGTAGAACTCCACCGCGCCAAACAGGTTGCCGTGGTCGGTCATGGCCACCGCCGGCATCTTCTGCGCGGCGACGAGGTCCATCAACTGCCCAATCTCGCACGCGCCGTCGAGCAGGGAGTAGTCGGTATGACAATGAAGGTGAACGAAGGGAACGTCGGGCATCCCGGTTACCAGTATAGTCTCCGCGGCCGAAGAGGCTGGTGTGGACGATAATGGGAACTGAAGTCTGGAGACCGTATGAGACAAGCGATCATCCATCCCGGTGAGGATGGCTACTACGTGGCCGAATGCCCCAGCCTTCCGGGCTGCGTGCGCCAGGGAACCACCCGGGACGAGGCGATTTCGAACATTCGCGAAGCGATTCGAGCCTACGTCGCCGCGCTGGAGGAAGACGGGTTGCCGGTTCCGGAGGAGCGCTTCGACACTCTGCCCGTGGGATAAGGCTCCGTCTTGTCCCCCCGTGGAAGGCGCCTGGTTCCGCAAGCATGAGATGCGCGTCCCGAGCCTCGGACCTCACCTTCGCGATGCGGACGCAAACAAGATGGCCTCATTGTTCAAACCGGCCCGAATCGCCTGTTTCAGCACGGTCTGGTAGCCAATGCCCCGCTTCGCCGCAATCTTGCGCGCGCGCTCGATGTCGGCAAGAGGCACCCGAAGCGAGATCGGTCGTGTTGCCTTCGCTTTGGCCTGTTCCATGAGTTCGGCGAGCACTTTGGCATCCGTGCGCGGGATTTTCGCGCCATCGGAACGCCGAAGTGCGCCGCTCTTGATGGCGCGCTCGAATTCGAGCCGGGTCTGCCGCCGTCCTTCGGGCGTGGCGTGCCAGGCGGCCTCTTCCGCTTCCGACTTGAGATCAGGCATCGACTTGCGGGGCATAGATTCTCCTTTCGGCTTGATTCATCGGGTATGCGGTAACAGGCCGCATCCTGTTGTGCCGGATTGTGAACACGACGACCACATACCGTCTCGCGGTTGTTCGACCGAACAGCTTCCATCGCTCTTCGTTTCGCCTGGCCGCCGCCGGGATTATCACATGCCGCCGCCCAGTGACCTGCTCGACCTCCATCGGCGTTACGCCATGCCGGGCGATGTGACCGATGTTGTGCACGTCCCAATCGAAACCGCCGAGGCCATCCAGCACAAAACCAGTATATACAATACTGGTATATACAATCAATCTCCCGAGACCGCCTGCGACTACTTCAGCCCCGCAAAAAACTCCCGCATCCGCGCCGCATATTCCGCCACCGCGAACTCCGGGATATCGGAGTGGTGCGCGCCCGCGACGCGCCAGAACTGCTTTGGCTCGGGCGCGGCGGCGAACAGCGCCTGGCCCAGTTCGAAGGGGATCACTTCGTCGCGGTCGCCTTGCAGGATGAAGATGGGCGCGCGCACGCGGCCGATCTTCGAGCGCGTGTCGTAGCTGCGCATCACCAGGGGGCCGAGGCCGGGCAGCACGCGCGCGGCCACGTCCGAGGCGGAGGTGAAGGGCGCTTCGAGCACCACGCCGGCCACCGGGCGGCGGGCGGCCAGATCCACCGCCACCGAAGTGCCGAGCGATTCGCCGTACACCACAATCCGGTTGGGCGCGAAGCCCTGCTGTACCAGGTAGTCGTAGCCCGCGTCGGCGTCCGCGTAAAGGCCTTTCTCGGTGGGCCAGCCGCCGCTCTTGCCGTAGCCGCGATAGTCGACGAGCAGCAGCGAAGTGCCCGCCGCCCTCAGCCCGCGGATGTGCCCCTCGCGGTGCGTGATGTTGCCGCCGTTGCCGTGCAGGTGGAGCGTGGCCACTCGCGCGCCGGGCACGGCGATCCACCAGCCGTGCAGCCGCACTCCGTCGCGGGTGGCGATCCACACGTCCGCTGCGCCGACCCGCTCGCGCAGTTCCCAATAGCCCTGCGGGTAGCGCGAAGGAAAATAAACCGACCGCTGCGCCCAGAACCAGAAGGCGAAGGCGCCGGCGGCCGCCACCAGGCACCATCCGAGCAGTCTCGCCATCTCGCTCACCTACGGTCCGCGCTTCGCTATTGTGAAGGACTCCACGGCCTCACCCTCCCGCGTGGTCACGGCCACCCGCAGTTCACCCTCCGAGGCATCCACACGGGCCAGGTTTTCCGGGCCGAGCACGAGCTGGTGGTAGGCGTTGTCCTTCTGGCCCGGCAGTGTGTGCGCGAAGCGGTGCGTGTGGCCCGAGATGGCCAGGTCGAACTTGCCGCGATTGGCCACCTCGGTCCATTTCGCGCCCTGGTTATCGGTCCAGCCCCAATTCGGCGCGTGCATCAGAAGCACGCGGAAGGGCGCTTCCGTCATCCGCCGCTCGCTCCGCACGTGACGGTCGAACCAGGCCAGTTCCTCTTCGCGATAGCTCTTGAAACGGTTCAGCCGGGCGTAGACGTTGGTGCTGTCGTCCTTGTCTTCGCCGGTGTCGAGGACCACGAAATGCACGGGACCGTGATCGCGCGCGTAGTAGAAGCGGCCCTCGGGGAGAGGAACGTAATCGGCGAGACTGCGCGCCCCCGGTCCGCGCGCTTCATGGTTTCCGCGCACAAACAGCAGCGGCCGAATGAACGCCAGCGCCTTGGTCACCGGGTCCAGGAACTTGCTCCAGATCGCCTCCTCGCTCTCGATGCCGTGGAAGGCATCGCCAAGGTGCACCAGGAAATCGGTGCCGGCCCAGTCGATCCTTTTGGTCAGCCCGGTCAGCCGCGCCGTGTCTTCATGCGTGTCGGTGATTGCGGAGAAAGAGACGGCGGGTTTCTTGCGGTCGAGGGTGGTGAACGAGTAGATGGGGCTTTCCGCCTGCAAGCCCATCTCGGGCCAGTAAGATTTCATCTTCACCACGCGCGTGGACACCACGCGGTAGCGGTAGGTCTGGCCCGCTTCCAGGCCCGTCACGCGGACCGCGTGGCGCAGGCCGATGGGCAGCAGCCCGTGCTCGGCGTGATCGGCTTCGCGGTTGGGCGATTCCACTCCGTACAGCACCTTGGAGTGGCAGGGCGTGTCCGTCATCCACACCACGGTGACGGAGTCTTCCGCGGGCGCGAGAAGATACGGCCCGTTCACGATCAGCGGCCGCGTCTCGTGTACCGGAAAGGGTTCGTTCTGGGCCCATATACACGGGCTCAGAACGGCCAGAAGACAGAGGGTCGGTCGCATATCAGAACGAGTACCTCAGCCCGATCTCGACGCTCCGCGGCAGGTTCATCTGCGTGATCGGCACCACCCCGAACAGGGGCGACGTCGGAGTCGTATTCGGGTCGTTGAAAATCGGCGTGTTCGTCGCGTTGAAGGCCGACAGCTTGAACTGGAACTTGTGGCCTTCGCGAATGCGGAAATTCCGGATCAGCGTCAGATCCAACTGCGGGGCGGTGTGCCGCCGGATGTTGGGGCTGCGGGCCGGCGTGATGCGCAGAGTATCCGGCGGGCGCTGAATCCACATCTCGGGCGAGGTGTTGAACCAGCGGTTCAGGGCCTGTCCGCTCAAAAGCTTCGGGTCGCCTGCGATCTGATAATTCGGCAAGGCGATGGGCGTCCCGGATTGCAGCAGCGTGCTCCAGTTCAACTCCCAGCCGCCCACGATATGCGACGCCAGCCCGCTGTTCAGGAACCGCTTGTTGGGTCCAATCGGAAACTGGTACACGCCCGCCACGGTGAGCCGCTGCGGCACGTCCGTGCTGGTCAGCTCCCGCGCCAGTCCCGTATCCTGCGCGTTGCGGAAGGACATCATCTCCATGGTTTTCGAATTCGTGTAAGCCGCCACCAGCGTGAGTCCCCGGCTCATGCGCTTCTCCACCTTCATCTGAAACGCGTTGTACCAGGAGCGGCCCAGGCTGGTGTTGTTCATCGTCACGCCGGTGTAGTGCGGGTATTGCAGCATCAGGTTGCGCCGCTGGATGGTCGCCTGGCCGCCGCGCGAGGTCTTGGACGGAAGCACGCCGTAGAAGGGATTCGGAACGCTGGCCGACAGGTACGCAGTTCCCAGCGCGAGCTGCTCCAGGGTCAGGTAACTCAAAGAGCGGCTGACCTGGAGCGAGCCGGTCCGGCTGCCCACGTAGGAAGCGTCCACCAGCAATCCTGGGACGAGTTCGTACTGGAATCCCGCCGAGTACTGCCACAGCCGGGGTATCACCCGGCCCCGGTCGCTGAAGCTCACGCCGTCGCCCACCTGTGTGGCCAGCCCGCCGGCGGCTCCCAGCGGCTGGATCAGCCCGTCCGGGAAGGGGTTGGAGAGGACGTTGAAGGGCCGGAAGTCGGAGGTGCTGGTAAGGGCGTTGGTGGTTTGAGAGAAGCCCTGCACTCCGCCATCATTGCCCACCGGCAGGAACGTCCGCGCGACGCCGCCGCGAAAGACCAGCGGGTGGCCGCCGAGCATTCTGTAGGCGACACCCAGCCGCGGCTGCCAGTTGTTGCGGTCGGGATTGAACGCGCCCCGGGGCTGGCCCTTGTCGCCCGCGAACAACAGCCCGCCGCGCAGGTTGTAGCCCGGCGCCTGGTAGGGCGACTGGGCGCTCAGGTCGAAGCCCACGTTCTGGCGGTTGTAGCGTTCCACCATGGGGCTTTCGTAATCCCAGCGCAAACCCAGGTTGAGGGTCAGGCGGCGGGTGAGCTGCCAGTCGTCCTGGAAGAACAGAACCGGATAGTTCCAGGACTGGTAGGGAGCGGCGTTCCGATTCGCGCTGGCCGAGCTCATGTAGCCCAGCAGGAAGGACGCGATGGCGTTGCCGGCCGCCGGATCGGTGACCTGCGGATTGGAACTGGTCCAGGATCGCGTAAAGCCGAAGGTTCCGCTGGCGTTGCCCCGCCCGACGCTGGCGTAGTGCATCTTGCGAACTTCGCCCCCAAACTTCATCGAATGCGTGCCCGCGATTTTCGTCATCGTGGCCTGCGCGGTGTAGGTGTCCGACGGCGCGATGTTCCACTCGCTCATGCTGGCCGTAATGTAGTTCTCCCACTGGAAGATGGGGTACTTGTCGGGCATCTGCAACTGGCTGGCAAAGGTCTTCGGGAATCCCAGGCCGGTGACGTCCTGGGGTTTGAACTTGCTGAGCGAAACAAAACGGTTGAAGCCCAGGCGCACGCTCAGAATCGTGCTCGGACTGAGCGTGCCGACGGTGTCGAACACCGCTGTATCGTTGCGCCGGCCAGCGTGGACCTTCTGAGCGGCCGGCGTGTTCCAGTCGTAGTAGTCGATCCGGCCGCCGTCTCGATAGTTGTAGCTCCAACGGGCGTACATCTTCCAGACGCTGTTCAGGTTGTGGTCCGCGCGCGCGATGAAGTTCTGAAAATCCGTCGCCTCGGCCACGTTGGCGCCGAACCAGTTGTTGGCGTGCGTCACCGGGTCGCCGGCCTGGTTGGGCAGGGGCACGTCCTGAAGCACTCGCAGAGCGATGGGCTCCGTGCGGTTCTGCGGGACCAGGTTGCCCGCGAAGGGAGTGCGAAGGTACTGCAAGTTATTCAGCGTAACGGCAGCCGCGGGATTGAAGGACGGGTTGGGACGGATGGTCAGCGGATCGTGAACCGTGTACATGCGGCCGGCCGAGTTAAAGGTCTTGGTGAAATCGCCTTTGCGCTCTTCGGCCGTGGGCACCATGCCCTGGCTGGGCTGCGGCTGCGCTTCCCGGTACCGCTCCATCGAGAACATGAAGAACGTGCGGTCCTTCCCCCGGTAGAGCTTGGGAATCGTCACGGGCCCGTCGATCTCGAACCCGTACTGGTCGACGAAGTGGTTGGCGCGAGGCTTGCCGTTGGCGTTGTTGGCGTACTGATTGGCCTCCAGCGCCGTGCGCCGCAAGTATTCGTACACTACGCCGTGGAAGTTCTTCGTGCCGGGCTTGACGGTCAGGCTGATCACGCCGCCGCCGGTGTGCCCGTACTGGGCATCGTAGGTGCTGGTCATGATCTTCATCTCCTGGGTCGCCTCCACCGGCGGCGTGTAGGCCCCGTTGTAGTCGGGCCCGGCGATGTTGTTGGAGATGCCGTCCAACTGGAACTCGTTGGTGGAAGTGCGGCCTCCGTTGATGACGTAGCGCGTGCCCTCGCCGAACGGGCGCATGTAGGTCATGCCGCCGGTGAATCGCACGCCCGGAGAGAGGTTGGTGAAGTACCACGGATTCCGGCCGTTCAACGGCAGTTCGGTGATCTTGACGTTGTCGAGCACCTGCCCGCGGTCGCTGGAGGAGACTTCCAGCAAGGCCGCTTCGGCGGTGACGGTCACGCGGTCGGAAAGCTGGCCGACTTCCAGCGTGACGTCGGCGCGTGTGCGGTCGTTGGTGCGCAGCTCGATGGGGCTGCGCTCGAAGGTCTTGAACCCGGCGACCTCCACCCGCAGCGCGTACCGGCCGGGGATGAGAAACGGCACCACGTAGTTCCCATCCGCGTTGGTCTGGCTCTTGCTGCCGACCCCCGTGTCCAGGTTGGTAATAGTCACGCCGGCGGCGGGGATGCTGGCCCCGCTGGGGTCGGTGACGACGCCCAGCAACGTGGCGCGGTATTCCTGCGCCGCCAGTTGAAATCCCGCCAGAACGGCGGCCCACAGAGCGGTTTTGAATGCGAAGCGCATTAGACCCTCACTCAAGTTTCTTGCGAAGCAGTTCGTTCACCATTTGCGGATTGGCCTGGCCGCGCGAGGCCTTCATCACCTGGCCCACCAGGTAACCAAGCACGGTCTGCTTGCCGCCTTTGAACTGCTCCACCTGTTTGGGATTGCCGGCGACCACCTCGGCGACGATCTTTTCGAGTGCGCCGGTGTCGCTGATCTGTTTCAGTCCCTCGCGTTCGATAATGGCCGCCGCGGATTCGCCCGACACGAACATCTTGGGAAAGACCTCCTTGGCGATCTTGCCCGAGATCTCGCCCCTGGCGATCAGCGCGACGAGCTCGCCCAACTGCTCGGCGTTCACGGGCGAATCGGCGATTTCCTTCCCTTCGGCGTTGAGCGCCCCCAGCAGGTCGCCCATCACCCAGTTGGCGGCGGCTTTCGGATCCCCCGAGGCCCGCACGGCACGCTCGTAGTACTCGGCCAGCGGGCGCGTGGCGGTGAGCACTTCGGCGTCGTAGTCGCGCAGGCCGAACTCGCCGGTGAAGCGCGCGCGCTTCACCTTCGGCAGCTCCGGCATGCGGGCGCGGATCTCGCCCAGCCAGGCCTCGCCGATACGCAGCGGCACCAGGTCCGGCTCGGGGAAGTAGCGGTAGTCGTGCGCGTGCTCCTTGCTGCGCATGCTCACGGTCTCGCCGGTGTCCGGATTGTAGAGCCGGGTTTCCTGCACCACCTTGCCGCCGCTCTCGATCAGCGCAATTTGCCGCGCGATCTCGTGGTCCAGCGCCATCTTCAGGTAGCGGAACGAATTCAGGTTCTTGACCTCCGCCTTGGTGCCCAGCTTTTCAGCGCCGCGCGGCCGCACCGACACGTTGGCGTCGCAGCGCAGGTGGCCCTTCTCCATGTCGCAGGTGGAGACCGCCACGTATTGCAGCACCTGCTTGAGCTCGGTGAGGAAGGCGTAGGCTTCGTCCGAGCTGCGCAGGTCCGGTTCGGTGACAATCTCGATCAGCGGCATGCCGCAGCGGTTCAGGTCGACGTAGCTGTAGCGGGCGGAGTCTTTGAAGCCGTCGTGGATGCTCTTGCCCGCGTCGTCCTCCATGTGCACGCGGGTGATGCCGATGCGCCGCGAAATGCCGTTCACCACGATATCCACACAGCCATGCTCGGCCACCGGCTGGTCGTACTGCGAAATCTGGTAGCCCTTGGGCAGGTCGGGATAAAAGTAGTTCTTGCGCGCGAAGCGCGACACCGGGTTGATGCGGCAGTTCAGCGCCAGCGCCCCCTGAATCGCCATCTCGACCGACTGCCGGCTGAGCACCGGCAGCGCGCCCGGCAATCCCAGGCACACCGGACACACATTGGTATTGGGCGGCGCGCCGAAACTGGTGGGGCAGCCGCAGAAGATCTTGCTCCGGGTGGCAAGCTGCACGTGCACTTCCAGACCGATAACCGCTTCGTAGCGGTCCGACACTTCGGGCGCAACCAGCGCCGGCGGGGCGGAGGACATAAGCCCTCAGTATGCCACAGGCGCAGAATCAGCGACTTACGGCGGCCAGAAGCCGGAGCAGGGCCTACTTCCTGGATTCGAGCCGGGACAGGCGCGAGTCGAGTTCGGCGAACTTATTGAGGAGCATGTCCTCGACGCGGCGCAGATTGGCATCCTGCTTCTCGGAATGTGCGATTACCAAGTCCCGCAAGTCCGTGCGCAGGTCGCTGAAGCGGGAATTGTTGTACAGGAAACCTACCATCACCATGGTGAGCGTCAGGACCGGCGTTATCAGCGCGATCGCGAGCTGAAGCCAATGTTCGCTGTTCATATGGCTGCTTTCATTCTACTTGATGTACAGGCGCCCTTTGATCGGGAAGAGCCGGTCATCGAGTTGTTCGCTTCCAGAAAACCGATGCCGTTCATGCCTTATACCAGTCAGCCTCATCGGCTCCAGTATCTCAGATCCGCACAGCCCGGCGATCATGTGCCAGCCGGGTAGTTCGGCGAGCGCGGAATGCTTTTCGGCCGCGGCACGAGGCGCCCGCCCTTCACCCAGGCGTCTCCCCGCTCGGCCAGGTGCGCGACCATGCGCTCGCGCCAGCGGCGGAGTACGTTCTCGTGCTCCGGCGCGGACGCCAGGTCGTCCAACTCGGCCGGGTCCTTCTCGAGGTGGAACAACTGTTCCTCGCCGTTCTGGGCGTGGTAGATGTACTTCCACCGGCCGTCGCACAGCGCGTTCCAGTGATTGGACGGGTTGTAGCAGACGTCGTGCTCCAGGTCCAGCCAGGGCCGCCAACCCTCCCGCTTGCCCGCGGCCAGCGGGAGCATGCTGCGACCGTCAACTGCCTCCGGCACGCTCGCGCCGGCAGCGTCCAAGAAGGTCGGCAGGATGTCGCGGATCTCCACCGTTTCCCCCAGCACCTGCCCCCGCCGGGCGGAGACCAGGCCCGCCGGCCAGCGCATGAGCATGGGAATCCGCGCCGACGATTCGTACGCGTAAGACTTGCGCCACAGATTGTGGTCGCCGGTCATGTCGCCGTGGTCCGCGGTGAAGACAATGAGAGTCTCTTCGAGCAGCTTCCGCTTCTCGAGCGCTTCGAGGATACGGCCCAACTGTTCGTCCAGGAACGACACCGACCCGTAGTAGCCCTGGCGCGAGCGGCGCACCTCGGCCGCGCCCAGGTCGCCGTGCCACAGGTTCTCGGTTTCGTCGCTTTTCGGAGCGTAGCGGGCGGCCCACTTGCCAACCCGCGCCGCGGGCAGCGGCGCGTCTTGATACATCTTCCAGAAGCGCTCTGGCGGATCGTAGGGACTGTGCGGGCGCGCGAAGGAGACCTTCAGGAAAAACGGCTCGGGCCGCTGGTAGCCCTGCAGGAAATTCACCGCCGTCTCGGCGGTCCACACGGTCGGGTGCAGCCGCTCCGGCAGCGCGTAGACGCCCGCGCGGTGCGAGTTCCAACCGATGCCCGTGGCGTCGGGATCCAGATTGGGCGCCTGGCTCCAGAACCAGGCGCGGTAATCGCTGCGATACTCGGGAGTCTCGACCCGACCCGACTCGTCGAGCAGCGTCTGGTGAAAGCCGTGCAGGTTGCGCTGCGGATGGTAGTGCATCTTGCCAATACCCAGCGTGTAGTAGCCCGCCTCGCGCAGCAGGCGCGGCATCTCGACCGGATAGCGCGGGGCCACGCGCGAGTAGCCCAGCATGCCGTGCCGCCAGGGCGACATGCCGGTAAGCAGCGCCGCCCGCGCCGGCGTGCAGGTGGGCGTCGAGGAATACGCGCAGCGGAAGTGTACGCCTTCGCGGCCCAGCCGGTCGAGGTTCGGCGTGCGGATGACGCGGTTGCCGTCCAGGCCCAGGCAATCGGCGCGGAACTGGTCCGCCATCAGCAGCAGCAGGTTCGGACGGCGCGGCGCGGCGGCTTTGGCGGCCTCGGCGGCCAAAGGCAGAGAGAGGAACGTGCGGCGATGCATACTTAGTCCTTCATACCACAGAAAGCCGTCGCGGCTATAATTACGGTTTACATGTTCCGCAACCTCAATGAAGTGGTGGCCATGGCGCGCCAGCGGGGACCGGTGCGCATCGCCGTCGCCGCCGCACAGGACCCGGACGTCATCGAAGCCCTCGGCGCCGCCCGCGAGATGGGCTTGGCCGAGTGCATCCTGGTCGGCAACGCGGAAAAAATCCGCCTCCTGGCCAGCCAAGCCAAGGTCTACATCCCCGAGGAGCAAATCGTCCACGAACCGGACGACGTCGCGGCGGCGCGCAAAGCCATCGGCTTCGTCCGCGAAGGCCGGGCCAGCCTGCTCATGAAGGGCAAGATCGGCACCTCCACGCTGATCAAGCAGGTGATCGACCGCGAAACCGGCCTGCGCGGCAGCCGCTACCTGAGCCAGGTGGTGGTCTTCCAGACGCCCGCCATGGACCGCCTGATGCTGCTGACCGACGCGGCCATCAACATCCTGCCGGACCTCGAAAAGAAAGCCGACATCTGCCGCAACGCCATCGAGGTGGCCCACGCGCTGGGCATCGCCAATCCCAACGTGGCGCTGCTGAGCGCGCTCGAACTGGTCAACCCGCACATGCCCTCGACTCTCGACGCCGCCGCGCTGACCCTGATGAACCGCCGCGGGCAGATCCAGGGCGCGTACCTGGAAGGACCCATCGCGCTGGATGTGCCGCTGAGCCGTTTCGCGGCCGACCGCAAGGGCGTCGAATCGCCGCTAACTGAAAACACCGACATCCTGATCGCGCCCAACATCGAGGCCGCCAACATCCTGTACCGGGCGATTCTGTACTTCGCCGGAGCCGAGTCGGGCGGCATCGTGATGGGCGGCCGAGTGCCGCTGATTCTGCTCTCGCGCGCCGAAACGCCCGCCACCAAGATCCGCTCCATAGCCCTCGCCATCCTCGCCGCCGGAAATAGGTGACAGGCATCCATTTTCGGCACACCGATCTGGTTGGATCCCGAGAGCCTGCGGGGCCGAAAATGGTGCCTGTCACCTTTTTCCAGCCGCAAGACTGGTATTCTCTATTTATGTCCGAAAACCTCTCCCGGAGAAACTTCGTGCACGAGACCGCCGGGGCCGCCATCGTTTCCGCCCTGGGGCAGAACAATAAGACGAACCTCGGCGTCGTCGGCGCCGGCGGCCGCGGCAACTACCTGATGGACATGTTCTACCTGGCCAAGGCCGAGAACGTGACCATCACCTGGGTCTGCGACACTTACAAGGGCAACCTGAATCGCGCCAAGGATAAGGTCCAGACCAAGGAGGGGACCGCGCCCAAAGCCGTCATCGACTATCAGGAGATCCTCGCCGACAAGTCGGTGGACTGCGTCATCATCGCCACCCCCGAGCACCTGCACTACCCTATGGCCGTGGCCGCGCTGAAGGCGGGCAAGAACATCTACCTCGAAAAACCCATCGCCCACACCATCGAGGAAGGCGCCGAGATCGTCAAGCTGGCGCAGAAGGCCGGCAAGGTGGTGCAGGTCGGCACGCAGAATCGCTCCAACACGCTGTACATCGAAGCCCAGAAGATGGTCAAGGAGGGCATGATCGGCGAGTGCCACTACGTGCGCGCTTTCTGGTACCGCAACTTCCTGTCGACCGACCCGGTGCCCGCCGCCTGGCGCTACATCATCCCGCCCGACGCCGCCCCGGAGAACACCGACTTTGCCCGCTTCCTCGGCGGCGCCCCCAAGCGCGGCTTCGACAAGGGCCGCTACTTCCAGTGGCGCAACTATTGGGACTATTCGGGCGGCATCTCCACCGACCTGCTGGTGCACCAGACCGACATCTCGAACTTCGTGCTGGGCAAAACCGTGCCGCGGACCTGCATGGCCTCGGGCGGCATCTACCAGTGGGGCGCGCCGGACGATCGCGATGTGCCCGACACGCTCAGCGCCATTTACGAGTACACCGACAAGTTCCACCTGAACTATAGCTGCTTCTTCGGCAACGAATGGGCCGGCTACGGCGAGCAGTTCATGGGTCACGAAGGCACCATCGAGGTGCTCAACCGGCAGAACCTGCGCTTCTATCCCGAGAAGTTCAAGGGCAAGCCGCCGGCCAAGGTCGCCGCGCGCAAGGACCTGGCCATCGACCGGCCCGGCAACGACAACCTGGCCGTGCAGGCGCACCTCATGAACTGGCTGGACGCCGTCCGCGGCAAGGGCAAGGTGATCGCGCCGCCCGAAGTCGGACAGATGGCCGCCATTCCCGGCCACATGGCGACGCTGTCCTATCGCCGCGACAAGAAGATCTACTGGGACGAGAAGACCGAGAAGTACCGGTTCACTTAAAATGCTCCGCCGCCGCGATTTCGTTTTGGCCGCCGTCGCGGCGGCGGCCCCTTCCCGCGCCGCCATCGGCCGCATCGAACGCATCGCCGTCTGGAAAGGCCGGGAAGGCGGGACCACGTGGTTTCACCCGCGCGCCTGTGCCGTGCCCGGCCGCGGGCGGCCGCGGCTCTTCCTGACCCTGCAATCGATCACCGGCTCCGACGTGTACGGACCCGTGCACTGGTCCGAATCGCTCGACCTGGGCCTCACCTGGTCGGCGCCCGCACCGGTTCCCGGCATGGGCCGCCGCGGCCATCCGGACGGTATCGAAGAAGGTTTCTGCGACACCGTGCCGGAACATCACGCCCCCACCGGCTCGATTCTGGCCATCGCGCAAAACGTCTACTACAAGGACAACCGGCTCACGCGCCCCAGCGAGCGCCGCTGGCCGGTGTACATCGTGCGCTCGCGCGACGGCCGCTGGTCCGAGTTGCGCAAACTC
>JACQZT010000326.1 GCA_016213755.1 Acidobacteriota bacterium
CCTCTCTCACTTCGAGGCGTCGTTCCTGTTCGCGCTGTTCACCTCCATCGTGCTGGGCATCTGCACCAAGAAGAGCGACCGCGAACGCCTGGTCTACGGCGCGCAGTGCTTCGGCTACTTCCTGCTGGCCCTGTTCGGCCTGGGCTGGCTCATGAAACTCGGCCACGGTTAGAAGAAACCGCTCCCTGGCGGTCATATCTACAGCCGGCGCGCCGTCACGGCGTAGTCCAGGCCGTCGAAGAAGGCTTGCCGGAAGTCTTCGGGCAGGCCGGCCAGCGAGGACATGGATTCCGCGGCCGGCGAGAGGCGGTGGACTTCAATCCTTCCGAAACCGCATTCTTCCGCGTAAAACACCAGCAGAGACGACGGGATGGGCCGCGCGTGTGTGGGGTCCAGGAAGAAATGAGTGGCGAAGATGGCCAGGCACTCGGGATTGGGCGTCTCGATGGCCAGGACGCCTCCGCGAGCCAGCTTCGCCGCCGCCAGGCGCACCAGTTCGGGCAGGCGCGGCGGCGGCAGGTGCTCCACCACCTGCCCGCAGAAGATGCCGTCCAGCGACGCGTCCGCCAGCGCGGCCAGGTGCTCGAACAGATCGGAGCGCTCGACGCCGAGACCCTTGGCGCGGCAGAGGGCGACGGACTCCGCGCTCAGGTCCACGCCGCGCGCCGCTATGCCGGCCTCGCGCATCACTTCCAGGAACTCGCCCCGGCCGCAGCCCAGATCGAGCACGGATGTCGCGCCGGCGAAGTGCGGCACATAGAACCGCGCCAGCTCGCGCACGCGTTTTTCTGATCCGCGGAAACGGGCCGCGAAGCGCAGCCAGTCTATGTCCCACGATTCGGCGGCGGGCGCGGCGGGCGCCGCAAGCGACGGCGCCGGCTGCACGGCGGCCATGCGCTGGCGGACCACGCGCAGCTCTTCGTGGATCAGCCGCTCGTATTCGGCTCGGATGCGCTCCAGATCGGCCCACAGGCGCTGCTGGATATCGAGCGTGGCCCGATCGAGCGCGGTCGTGAAGTCGCGGTGCTGCGACCGCACGATGTCGCGGAAGTTGGCTTCGATGAGCGAAACGCGGTGCTGAAAAGCGGTCTGCAAATCCGCCACGCTGCGCAGGAACTGGACCTCGTTGACCGATAGCTTGCGCTCCCATTCCGCGCGCCACGCCGCCCAGTGCGAGCGGATGTCGCGCAGCTCGCGCGCCTCGGCCCGCGCCTCTTCGAGTTGCGCGCGCAGCTCTTCGTGACGCGCGGCGGAGTCGGCGGCCAGGGCGGCCAGCGAGCGGTTGACATCGCCCAACGCATCCAGCAGGGACTCGACGCAGCCCAGCGCGGCGCGGTTGAACTCGATTTGCTCGCGCACGTGCCAGTCCAACAAGCGTGCAACGAGCTTCTTAACACCCTGAATCAGGCCGTTGAGCAACCCCGGCTCGCGCGGATTCACCGTGCCGATGGCGGCCACCTTGCCCTCGGCCGCGTCGCGCGCGTGCACCACCGGCAGCAGGTCGGCCAGCGGCAGGTTGGCCGCGCCGCCGGCGTGGGAGGGATAGCGGGCGCGCACGCGCTCGCGCAGCGCCTCGATCATGGCGCGCAGCTCTTCTCCCTTAGCGTCAGGCGCGGCGGCCACGTTTCCGGCTCCAGCTTGCGGTGATCTTGGTGAACACGCCGCCGCGCGGCGTGAACTCGCCGGTCACGGTGGCCGAAACCGGCCGCGCCGCCCGCACCACGTCCGCCAGGAAACGGTTGACGGCGTTCTCCTGGAAGATGCCCAGGTTGCGGTAGGCCAGCATGTACAGCTTCAAGGACTTCAGCTCCAGGCACCACTTGGCGGGCACGTAGTTCAGGGTGATGACGCCGTGGTCCGGCAACCCGGTCTTGGGGCACACCGAGGTGAACTCCGGCATGCGGATCTCGATCTCGTAGCCGGGGTACTGGTTTTCCCACACCTCGATGGCGGGCAGCGGAGCCTCGACCCCCGCCCGCGCGTGATCCAGCGTGTATTCGCGTTTGCTCATGGCGCCAAAGCCTTGGAGAGGAGTTCCAGGAACAGGCCCACGTCGGTCACCACGCCCACGGCCTGGCCCGTGCCGCGGTCGCTCACCTTGGTGGCCACGGCCGGGTTGATGTCCACGCAGACGATTTTGACCCAGCTCGGCAGCATGTTGCCCACCGCGATGGAGTGCAGCATGGATCCCAGGCAGAGCACCAGGCCGGCGTCCTGGAGCTGGGCGGCGTAGGCGTCCTGCGCCTGGTTCATGTCGGTGACGGTTTCCGGCAGCGGCCCGTCGTCGCGCAGGCTGCCGGCCAGCACGAAAGGCACACCGGCGCGCACGCACTCGAACAGGATGCCGCTTTCGAGACGCCCGCTCTCGACCGCCTGGCGGATGCCGCCCGCATGATAGACGGCGTTGATGGCGCGCATGTGGTTGCGGTGCCCGTGCTCTTCCTGCCGGCCGTCGGCGGTGCGGATGCCCAGCGAGGTGCCCAGCAGCGCCGCCTCGATGTCGTGGACGCCCAGCGCGTTGCCGCTCAGCACGGCGTGCACGAAACCGTCGCGGATCAAGCGCGCCAGCGGGGGCGCGCCGCCGGTGTGCACCACCACGGGGCCGGCCACCACCACCACTTTCTTCCCGCTCTCCATGGTCTGGCGCACCAGCGCGGCGGTCTGCCGCACGGCGGTCTCCACCTGTCGTTCCGAGGAGATGCCGTGGCTCATGAAGGCGAACGCGAGGCGGTCGCGCTCCTTGGATTCCGGCGTCACGCGGATGCCGCGCATGCCCACCACCACGCGGTCGCCGGTGCGAAGGTCGCGCAATCGACGGCAGCGCGCGCCGCCGCCGGAAACCACCACCAGCGCATCCATGCGCTGGTTCTGCACATCCACCCACTGGCCGCCGGCGCGGACCTGCGTGCGGTGGTTGGTGGTGGAATAAAAGTCCTCGGGAGCGCAGCGGTCGCTCTCGGCCTCGGCCAGCGCGGCGTCGCCCGCATCCACCGGCGAGCATCCCAGCCCGAGCAGGTGCACCAGCAGCTTGCGCATCCGGTCCTGGTCCGGTGCGCTCAGGCGCATGCGCAGGTGCGAAGGCTCGCTGTTGGTGCGCCCGATGCTGAACTTTTCGACCTCGAAGCGGCCGCCGTACTCGACCACCGCGTCGAAGATCTGCTCCATGATGTGCGAGTCGATCAGGTGCCCTTCGGCTTCCACCACTTCCTGGACCGCAAGCGCATCGTTGGGAGAACTCATCGGTGTAACATCTAGTGTACCTTCTTCTTTAGGAGATTCCGCATGCAACCGATTTCCGTTTCCCGCCGTGCGTTTGCCGGCGCCGCCGTGGCGTCCTCGCTGGCTCGTGTAAAGGGCGCCAACGAGCGCATCTCGCTGGGCCTCATTGGAGTCGGCAGCCGGGGCCAGTACGACCTCACCGAGATCATCCGGTGCAAGGGCTCGAACGCTGCCGTGACCGCCGTCTGCGACGTCTACCGGCCCAACCGCGAGCGAGCCGCCGCCGTGGCCGCCAAAGCCTTCGGCGCCAAGCCCCGGGAAACCGACGACTACCGCGAGCTGCTTGCCTGGCGCGAGGTGGACGCCGTGGTCGTCGCCACGCCGGATTCCGGCCACAGCAAGATCCTGGAAGACGCGGTGAAGGCCGGCAAGGACGTCTACTGCGAAAAGCCAATGGGCGTCGATTTCGCCGAAGCCAAGTCCGCTTTCCTGGCCGTGAAGCAGAGCAGGCAGGTGGTACAGATCGGCACGCAGCGCCGCAGCGAAGGCCAGTACATCGCCGCGGCCAAACTGATGCGTTCGGGCATCCTGGGCCAGGTGACGCGGGTGGACATCGCGGCCCATTTCCACGAACCCCGCTGGCGGCGCGATTTTCACGGCGTCCAGGAAAGCGACGTGGCTTGGGACCGCTACCTGTTCAACCGCCCGCGGCGTCCCTTCGACGCGCGCCGCCTGCGCGAGTGGCAGCTCTTCCGCGACTACACCAACGGCATCGCGGGCCTGTGGCTGTGCCACTTCAGCGACCTGGCGCACTGGTTCCTGGACGAGACGTACCCCGCCGGCGCGGTGGCCAGCGGCGGCGTCTACCTGTGGAAGGACGGGCGCGAAACCGCGGACGTGTTCCACTGCCTGCTCGACTATCCAAAGGGCATCCTTTTCAGCTTCGCCATGAGCCTCACCAACGCCGCCGGCAGCCGCAACCTGTGGCACGGCACGCGCGGCACGCTGGACCTGGACAAGTGGACCATCTCCGGAGACGGCGCCAAGGGGCCGGACCGGTTGGAGCAGACCATCCGGATCGCGCCCGAAGCGGGCGATTCCCACATGCGCAATTTCCTCGACTGCCTGCGCTCGCGCCAGACGCCGCGCTGCGACATCCAGGCCGGCTTCTCGCACGCCGTGGCGGGCTGCATGACCTCCACCGCCTTCGATGCCGGCCGCAAGGTGCGCTTCGATCCGGTCAAGCTGGAGATGATCTGAATGGGCGCCGCTATTCGTAGCGCAGCGCCTCCACCGGGGCCACGCGCGTGGCGGCGCGGGCGGGGTGCAGGGTGGCCAGGAAGCTGACCAGGATGGCCGCGCCCGCGATCCACAGGCTGTCGATCCAGCGCGGCTCGAAGGGGACGAAGCCGATGGTGTAAACCTCTTCGCTCAGGCGCACCCAGTGATAGCGGTCGGCGAAGTAGTTCAGAGTGTGTCCCACCGCCAGGCCGATGGCCGAGCCGGTGACGCCGATCAGCACGCCTTGCAGCATGAAGATGTTGCGGATCTGCTCGCGCCGCGCGCCCATGGACATGAGGATGGCGATGTCGCGGTGTTTCTCCATCACCATCATCACCAGCGAGATCAGAATGTTCAGCGCGGCCACGAACTGGATCAGCCCGATGGTGACCACCGTCACCGCGCGCTCCATTTGCAGCGCGCCGAGCAGTTGCTTGTTCTGCTCCATCCAGTGGGTGGCGGCGAGCTTGGGGCCGAGCATGGCTTCGACCGAGCGCGCCACCTCGGGCGCGGCGTAGATGTCGTCCAGGCGCAATTCGATGGCGTTTACCACGTCGTCGAGCGCGAGCACGCGCTGCGAGGCGGCCATACCGGTGAACGCCCAGCCCGAATCCAGATCGTAGAAGCCCGATTCGAAAATGCCCGCGACGCGAAACCAGTGATAGCTCGGCCGCGGCCCCAGCGGCGTCAGCTCTCCCTGCGGGCTGATGACGTTGACGCGCGCGTTCAGCACCAGGCCGGTGCTCTGCGCCAGGCGCGATCCGAGGAGGATGCCGGGCGGCCCATGGGCATCGTCGAGCGCGGCCGCCGAACCTTCTTTCAGCCGGCTGATGAAGCCCGGCAGCGGAGCGCCGGGCGCGAAGGAAACGCCTTTGAGCACCGCGCCCGAGGACTGCACCGGGCCGGCCAGAAAGACGCTGCCGTAGAGCGTGGGCGCGGCCGAGACGACGTGCGGAGCGCGGCGCACGCGCGCGATCACCTCGCGCCAGTCGCGGATGCCGTAGCCCGGCTCTTTCTCCAGAATCGTGACGTGCGCGGTGGCGCCCACCAGGTTGCGCTGAAGCGTGTTGCGGAAACCGTTGTTGATGGCCAGCGCGATCACCAGCGCCATGACCCCCGCCGCCACGCCCGCCACCGAAATCACGGTAATCAGCGAGATGACGGCCTGCTTGCGCTTGGCCATCAGGTAGCGCCGGGCGACGAAAAGCTCGAACGAGTTGCGCATTGAACTTAACTGGCCGCGAATGAACGCGAATGAACGCGCATAAGAAAAGGAGTTCTATTATTCGCGTTCATTCGCGGCCAGTATTGTCTTCGAGTTCCTTCAACATGGAAGCCACGCCGATTTCGCCTTCCGGCCGCAGCAGCGGAAACAGGATGACGTCGCGGATGGAGCGCGAATCGGTCAGCACCATCACCAGGCGGTCGACGCCCAGGCCCTCGCCGCCGGTGGGCGGCATGCCGTAGCTCAGGGCGCGCAGGAAGTCCTCGTCCATCTGGTGGGCCTCTTCGTCGCCGCGCTCGCGCAGGGCGATCTGCATCTCGAATCGCCGCCGCTGCTCCAGCGGATCGTTCAGCTCGGTGTAGGCGTTGCCCACCTCCATGCCCGCGACGTAGATCTCGAAACGCTCGACCATCTCCGGTTCGCCGGGCTTGTTCTTGGACAGCGGCGAGACCTCGATCGGGTAGTCGTGGATCATGGTGGGTTGGATCAGCCGCCGCTCGACGCGCTGCTCGAAAATGTCGACCAGCATCTCGCCCGGCGTGTTCTTGCCGGAGTGGCGCGAGAGCCACTGCGGGTCGCGCACCTCCTCCAGCGCGGGCTTGCCGCCGCCCTCCCAGAACTCGGCGATCGCCTCGCGCATGGTGAAGCGGCGGACATTGGCGAAATCGAGTTCGGTCCCCTGGTAGACCACCGTGATCGAGCCGGTGGCATCGAGAGCCAGTTGCCGCAACATTTCCGCAGAGAGGTCCATCAGGCCCTGGTAGTCGGTGTAGGCCTGGTAGAACTCGAGCATTGTGAACTCGGGGTTGTGCTGGGTGGAGACGCCCTCGTTGCGGAAGTTGCGGTTGATTTCGTAGACCCGGTCCAGCCCGCCCACGATCAGCCGCTTCAGGTACAACTCCGGCGCGATGCGCAGGTACAGGTCGATGTCCAGCGTGTTGTGGTGGGTGACGAAGGGGCGCGCCGTGGCGCCGCCGTAGAGCGGCTGCATCATGGGCGTTTCGACCTCGACGAAGCCGCGCTCCTCCAGTTGCCGCCGCAGGGAGGCGACCACGCGCGCGCGGGTGACGAACACGCGGCGCACCTCGGGGTTGGCGATGAGGTCCAGGTAGCGCTGCCGGTAGCGCGTTTCGACGTCTTCCAGGCCGTGCCACTTCTCGGGCATCGACAGCAGCGTCTTGGAGAGGAAGTCCAGGCGCTCGACATGCACGCTCAACTCGCCTGTGCGGGTGCGGAACAGGCAGCCCTCGGCCGCGATGATGTCTCCAATGCCCAGGAGTTGGTAAAGCTGAAACTCTTTCACCGAAACCGCGTCCTTGCGGACGTAGATCTGCAATCGCGCTCCGCCCTGCTCCAGGTGCAGGAATCCGGCCTTGCCCATGCGGCGCACGGTCTGAATGCGGCCGCAGATCTTGACTTCGACGCGCTCGGTTTCCAGTTGTTCGGCTGGAGCGGCTGTGTACTCTTCGACGATGGCCGGAATGGCGTGCGAAAACTCGTAGCGCCGGCCGTAAGCCCGGTAACCCAGCGCCTCAATTTGTTTGAGGGCCGCAAAACGCTGTTCCAAAAGCTCTTGTTCGAGCGACAATATGTTCTCCCTGAAGCCTTCTATTATAATGGACCCTTGAACTCGATCTCCATCGTGGTCCCGGCCTACAACGAGGAGCGCCGACTCCCCTCCACTCTCGACGCGCTGGCAGGCTATCTCGCCGCGCGCCCGTGGCAATTCACTGAAATCGTAGTGGTGGACGACGGCTCCACCGACGGCACCGCCGCGCTGGTCGAGCGGCGCGCGACCGAGACGCCCGCGCTCCGGCTGGTGCGCAACCCCGGCAACCGCGGCAAGGGGTACTCGGTGCGTCACGGCATGCTGGAAGCCAAAGGCGAATGGATCTTGTTCACCGACGCCGATCTCTCTTCGCCCATTGGGGAACTCGACAAACTGGAGGCGGCCATTCGGGCCGAAGACGCGCGGGTGGCCATCGGTTCGCGCGCCCTGGACCGCTCCCTGGTGGCGCGCCACCAGTCGGCGCCGCGCGAGCTCGCTGGGCGTTTCTTCAACCTGGTGATGCGGCTGGTCACGGGCCTGCGCTTCCGCGACACGCAATGCGGCTTCAAGCTCTTTGAGGCGCGGGCGGCCCGCGAGATCTTCCTCCGGCAGCGGCTGGATGGCTTCGGCTTCGACGTCGAAGCGCTCTTCATCGCCCGCCGGCTGGGCATCCGCTGCGCCGAGGTGCCGGTGCGCTGGAGCGACGTCGAGGGCACCAAGGTGAGCGCTCTGCGCGGGCTGGATGCGTTTGTGGACCTGGTCCGCATCCGGCTGCACCAGCGGGCGGGCCGCTACCGCTGAGAAGTCAGCGCTTCACCAGGACTTCGCGCAAATGATCGCGCGTGAGGAAAAACTTGGTGCTGGCGAAACGCTGGAACAGGTTCTCCAGCGCCCGGTTGTTGAAGTGCTGAATGGGCAGGCGTCCTCCCCGCGGGATCAGTTGCAGCGTCCGCTCGTCGGCGATGCGGTAGTGACAGCAGGGCGCCGTGGCCGTTTTTTCGTCGGCACTGAAATAGGCCAGCAGCATCGCGTCCCGGTGCAGCATGGCCAGCAGCCGGTCGATAGCCGGAGGAAGAAACGCGGGCGGCAGAAACTGCAAGCGGTCCCACAGCAGGGCCCCGTGAAAGCCGCCGGTGTCGAGAGGCAGGCACTGGTCCAGGAACCGCTCGGCGGAAAGCGGGCCGGTTTCGCCCCGGGCCAGCGTCTCTTGCAGCGTTTGCAGAAAGTCGTCGGAGTAGATGCGGTGGCCGAGACTCGAGAGGATGGACACATTGGCCTGGCTGGCGCCCGCCAGGTCCAGAATCGCGAGCCCCTCCCGGCCGCGCAAGGCGCTGAAGAACTGCTCCAGGCTGGGGCTGTGACGGGTGACCGTGGGCGCCTTGGCGAAACTCTCTTTCCGCACCGGCGGCGCGGCCTCGGAGGGCGATCCAAACCTGCCGCCGCCGAGCATCGCTCTCAGCCGATCCTTGAACAACCTCGCCGTCCTCTCCCCCGGCCTAGCGCTTGCCGGGGTCGGCGTTCACGATCGGAACACCGGACGCCGCCGGCGCTGCCGCGGGCGGCGCCGAGGGACGGGGCGCGGCCGGGGGTTTGGGAACCTCGGTCTTCACGATGTCGATGTTGCCCTTGATGAACGCTCCGTCCTCGATTACGATGCGCGAGGTCCGGATATCGCCCACCAGCTTGGCGTCCTTGCGAATGTCGATGCGGTCCCCCGCCTCCACGTTTCCATGGATGGTGCCGAAAACGACAATCTCACGCGCCTTGACGTTGGCCTGCAGTTTACCGTTCGGACCCACCGTGAGACGGTGTTCCTGCAACGATATCGTGCCGTCCACTTCCCCGTCCACGGTCACGTCCTCGCGGCTGAGCACCTCGCCTTTTATGACGACGGACTTGCCGATCAGGGCCGTGCCTCGCGGGACTTCAGTATCGAACGAGCGTCCGGGGATGGTGGACATAGGTATTCCTTCCTTGGTCAAATCCGCCGTGGTGGGCGGTGCGGGCGCCGGTCTGGGCCCGAAGTCTTCTTCCTCTTCTTTACGACGCTTCCACATGGACATTGGAAGTGCTCCTTAGCAGGCGGGACGACTGAGCGCAGTCCCGCTCCGAACCTTACATCCTACTAGGCCCCCTCCGAAAAGGCAAACCGTTCCGCTCGATCGCACCCAAAACGGGGATTGACCGGGGGCGTTTCAGCTACACTTCAACCAAAGGACCTGCTGAGATGAAATCCGTCTTTCTTGCGCTTGCGTGCGCGGCAGCTCTGGCCCAACAGCCGCCGGCGCGAATCCTGGTCGCTTACCACTCCGAGACGGGCCACACCGAAAAACTCGCGCAGGCGATTCGAGATGGCGCGGCTTCGGTGGCGGGCGTCGATGTAACACTTCGAAAAACCGCCGGCTTCAAATTCGAGGAGACCGTCCAGTACGACGGGATCGTGCTCGGCACGCCGGTACACTGGTCAAACGTTTCCGCCGAGGCCAAACGCTTCCTGGACGGCATCGGCAATGCACTCTGGAAGGTCAAGTCCAATGGAGACGGCCGGACGGCGGGGGCTTTCTGCACCGGCGGCCACGCCTCCATGGGCAAAGACGTGGCTCGCCTGTCGATTCTCTCCGCTTTCCTCACCATGCGATTCGTGGTCGTGGGCGGTGTGGAATCCGAAGGTTTTGGCACTCTGGGACCGGAAGCGACCACGGGTGCGTCGGACCCGGGGATCGGCGCCAGGGAGATCGAGGAAGCCCGCCGGTACGGGGAGCGCTTCGCCCGCCTGACGCGCCAGATCCGGTCCTCGCGGTAGAGGGCAAACCAAGGCCCGTCAGGGAGCCGTTGCATACCGCGACAGAGTGGACTTGCCGGCGGACCTTGCGTAATATAGTCCTAAGTTGGCCGCCCGGTTGCCCGGAAGGCGGAGAGCGACGGTTGTGGGCTGCGTACGCGAGTTGTCCACCGGCGAAGCGTTTCGGAGTGTCTACTCGATCTATTTCCACCATTTCTTTGTGCTGTTTGGCACTTATATCATCCCGCTGATTCCCGCGATTGCGTTTAGCGCGGCGATCCAGGGGGCCCGTCATCCCGCGTGGGGCTATCTGGATTTCGTGGTGGGAAGCGTCATGGGTCGGTTCGCCTTCGGCGGTGTCACACTGCTGATTGGAGACCTGTGCGCCCGGAACCTTCCAAGCCTGTCGCGCTGCCTGCGCAAGGCCTTCGGCAGGGACGCATACCGCCTGGCCGGTGTTTCGGTTTTGCAGTTGCTCCTCATCGTGATCCCCGCACTGTCGATCGGCTGCCTGGCGGCGCTGACGGTGGTTGCGGACGCGGCGGTTCGCGGCCGGGCATGGTCCGCGAATCTCGAAGTGTGGTTCTGGGGCGCGGTTCTGACGAGCACGCTTCTGGGCGGCACGCTGATCATGCTGCGCTATGGGATGGCGGTCACGGTGGTGGTGCTGGAGGGCCGCTCGGTCTTCGAGGCCATGAGGCGCAGCAAGTTCCTGACGCGGGGATTCCTGTGGCACATGCTGCGCCCGGGTCTGGCCCTTGCGGTTGTCCAGAGCGCGTTATTGGTTTCGGGCGTCCTGATACTGGCGTTCGCCATGGGGGACTCCGCGGCGAAGCCGCCCTGGTGGCTGGGTCCGGCGACGACGTTGTTCCTTTATGCGCTGTTCCTGCCATTCTGCATTCTGTTCGTCGTCCTGTATTTCGACCTTCGCGCGCGCAAGGAAGCTTACGATGCGCGCGCGTTGTCCGAGGACCTGAAGAGGTGAAAGGAGGACTCGCGTGCCCGACAATCCGACCGTGCTGATCGTGCTCGGCCTGGCCGCCGCGGCGGTGATCGTGTTTCTGGCCCTTAAAGGCAAACCATGGAAGGTCACCAAGAGCAAAGACGGCCTTTCGGTGAGCGTCGAGGAACCGGCTCAGCCCAGGACGGTCAAAGTGGCCGCCGAGGCCAAACTGGAGAAGGTCGAAGCCGGCGACATTGCCGGCGTGAAGAGCACGGGCGCCGCCGCGGGGGCCGGTTCGGCCGGCGTGGTGGAAGTCTTCGAGCGCGGCACCATCAAAGACTCCAAGATCGGCGACATCGTGGGAGAAAAGCACGAAGGCTCCGCGCGCAAAGAGTAGACATGATCCCGGAAATCGAGCGGCGGATCGCGGAGTTCGTCGACCGCGAATCCCAGATGGAGCGGTTCAAGGAGACGCTCGGCCTGGGCGACAAGCGCGTCTTCTTCGTCTCCGGCGGGGAGGGGATGGGCAAGTCCTCGCTGCTGGCCCGCATGGTGCACGAGTGCGCCTTGCGCGGCATCCGCCGTTCCGAGCTGGTCTGGACCGAAACCCGCAACCATAACTACCTGGCGATCCTGCGCAAGATCCGGGACGATCTCGATCCGGCGTGCTTTCAGGGATTCACGGAAATGGCGAACTCGCTGTTCCACGATCCGCGCGTAAAGGTGGAAGTCGCGGTGACGGCCGGCGGGACGATCAGTGTCGCGCAGGGAGCTCAAATTGGCGGTTCCCAGGTGGGCGACATCGCCGGCGTGGTTCTGCGGGACTGCATGTTCGTGGTGCCGAGGCCCGACCTGGACATGCCGGAGCCGGAGCGGATGACGCGCCTGACGGACCAGTTCTTCGGCGAGTTCGTGTCGTTCCTGCGGAACACACCGGTGGTCCTTTTTTTCGACGCCGTCGAGAAGATGACGGAAGAGACGCGGAAGTGGGTCTGGTCGGAGCTGATTGGAGCGATCCGGCAGGGGACGCTGCCCAACCTAGTGCTGGTGCAGTGCGGCCGTGTGCAGCCGCAACTGGACTGGGGCCTCAGGTCTCTGGTCGAGATCGCGGAACTGCCGCCGCTTCAACTCCCGGACATCGTCGAATACTTACAGAAAAGGGGAATCGAGCCCGGACGGTGCGACGATCTGGCCCGCATGCTGCTGGCGGCGAGCGATGGTTCGCCGATGAAGGTGGCGGCCTTCACCGACACGTTCCTCACCATGGGGAAGAAGGGGCCGGCGTGAGCGATCCGCTGCTGGTTCAGTTCCAGGCCCTCCTGGATGCCTATCAAAGCGCAGGGGACCCGGGCGAGCGGGTTCGCCTGCTGCTGGACCAGCAATTGGAACCGGAGGAAGCCGAGCACCTGCGCCGGTGTGCGATCCCTCACCAGTTCAGCTTGAGAGTGTTCCGGCTTCTGGCGCCCGAGCTGGACGC
Organism: Acidobacteriota bacterium; assembly: GCA_016213755.1. GTDB lineage: Bacteria > Acidobacteriota > Terriglobia > Bryobacterales > Bryobacteraceae > JACQZT01. The sequence continues at coordinate 12,477 of JACQZT010000326.1, forward strand.
CGACCGGGCCGCGCTGCGTTTTGGCGAGTTCGCGCGCCTGTCCGTGATGCAGCCCGCGGGCGAGTCGCTGGCGCTGCACGACGGTGTGCGCACTCAGTTGTTCCGGCAGTGGCTGGCGCCGGAGCGGCGGCCGGAGTTTGCCGCCCTCAGCCGGCGCCTCGCCGGCCACTACGCCGAAGCCCGGAAGGAGGCCGGCGGCGAGGCGGAGCGCGTCTGTGCCCGGCGCTGGATGTTTCACCTGATTGGGGCCTCCGAACCGGAAGGGATCCAGGCGCTCCGCGAGATGTGCCGGGCCGCCCGCATCGCCATGCAGACCGGCGAATTCGAAGCCCTGGTGAGGCTGGCCTTCGAGTATTCCGGAGCGCTATCACCTTCCGGCGACGCCGCGCTGGACTACCAGGCCGCCAAGCTCCTGTACGACAAAGGCGAACTGGAAGCCGCGGAAACCGCCTTCCGCGAACTTCTGGACAATCCCGCCTCTCCGGTTCCGGTGCGGGTGAAGTCGCTGGGCCGGCTGGGGCTGATCTTAACCCAGCTCCGCCGCTGGAAGGAAGCGGTTGCGCGGTTGGAGGAAGCCATCCATCTGTCGCACGAATCCGGTTTTGAAGACGATCTGCCGGGCCTGCTGCACGATCTGGGCGCGGCGTGGCGGGATTCCGGAAACCTGGTGCGGGGAGCGCGGTTTCTCAAAGAGAGTCTGAAGGTGGCCGAAGCGCGCGGCCGCACGAAGGCGATGGCCCGCGGCTACAACAGCCTGGGCACTCTGTATCGGAAATCGAGCCGGCCGCAGGAAGCGATCCGGGCCTACGAGAAGAGTCTGGAGTGCTTGGACCAGCTTGGCGACCGCTTCGGGAAGCCCGCCGTGTACAACAACCTCGGCGCGGTGCGGGCCGACCTTGCGGAGTGGGACAAGAGCGAGTCCTACTACCGGCAAAGCCTGGAGATTAAGGAACAGGCGGGCGACACCCTCGGCCGGGCTTGCACGCTGGGCAACCTGGCCCGGGTGTATCGAAGCCAGCAGCGCGTGGACCTGGCGGTGCAGACCGCCGAGACTGCCGTCCAGCTCTTCGGTGAGTTGCGGGACGACTACCGGGCCGCGGGAATGCACCTCCAACTGGCCCGCATCTACCGCAGCCAGAAGCGGATTGACGACGCCAAGCGCGAGTACTCCAGCGCCATCGCTCAGTGGGAACTCGTCCAGGCCACCGAGGAGGCCAAGGAAGCCCGGATAGAACTGAAGGATTACCAGCGCCGCCGCGGCCTGCCGTGGTGGTTCTGGGTGGTAGCGTCCGCCCTCCTCCTGTTCGTGGCGCTGATGATGGCCGTCGTCGTACTGCTGGCGATGATCTTCAAGAAGTGACGGTGCGCCGCCCGTCGGTCCGATCGGATCCAGAGGATTTCAACAGACAGACTCGCTTGTGGTGCAAACTGGATAGCGAGTCCAAGAACATGTCCCTACGAGTCCTATTCGCATTGCTTCTGTCCCTCCCTGTCGCGGCCGCCGAGATCGCCGCGGTGGCCAGCCCCGATGGCGCGGTCCGGTTCGTGCTGGCCGCCAATTCCAAGGGCGATCTCGAATACACGGTGACCTTTCAGGGCAAGCCCGTCATCGAAACCTCCGGAATTGGAATCACGGTCGATCGGGTCAACTTGGCCCAAGGCGCGGAGACCGGCAAAATCGACCGGTACCAAACCAAGGAGACTTATCCCTGGCACGGCGTTCATTCGACGGCCACCGACCACTCGAACGGCGCGCGGGTGGCGCTGACGCATTTGAAGTCCCGCGCCTCGTACACGCTGGAGATTCGCGCTTACAACGACGGCATCGCCTTCCGCCACGTTGCACCGGGTTCCGGGGCGCGCGTGCCGGACGAAGCCACCGTGTTCCGCCTGCCGGATGGAAGCACGCTCTGGTACCACAACCTCGAAGATCACTACGAGGCGCAGCACATGCGGAAGTCGCTGCGGGCGGTGCCGCCCGGCGCGTGGCTCGCGCCGCCGGTGACGTTCATGCTGCCGAAGGGCGCCGGGTTTGCCTCCATCACCGAGGGAGCGCTGCGCAACTACAGCGGCCTGGCGTTCCAGGGCGATGGCAACGGCGGCCTGCATGCGCGCCTGGGCCACGCCGTGCCGGCCTCCTATCCGTTTCGGCTCCGCTATGCACAAGACGTGGAACGGCTGACCCGGCCGGCGGCCATCGACGGCACGATCGCCACGCCCTGGAGAGTGGTTCTCATCGGGGCCGATTTGAACGCCCTGGTCAATGCCGACGTGGTCCACAACGTGGCCGCGCCGCCCGATCCGAAGCTGTTTCCAGAGGGTCTGAAGACCGAGTGGGTGAAGCCCGGCCGCTCCCTGTGGAGTTATCTCGACGGCGGCAACAACACGCTCGAGGGCATGAAAGAGTTCTCCCGGCTGGCCAAGGAGTTGAGCTTCGAGTACAACCTGCTCGAAGGTTTCTGGTCCCGCTGGCCCGAACGCGACCTGAAGGAACTCGCCGACTACTCGCGCGGCCTGGGAGTGCGGATCATCATCTGGAAACACAGCAACGCCCTGCGAGACGCCAAGAGCATCCGCGACTTCTTCGACATGTGCAGCCGCACTGGCGTGGCGGGCGCCAAGATCGACTTCTTCGACCACGAGCACAAGGACGTCGTCGGCCTGTATGAAACCTTGTCGCGCGCGGCCGCCGAGCACAAACTGGTGCTCGACTTCCACGGCTCGAACAAGCCCACCGGGCAGGAGCGCACCTGGCCCAACGTGATCGGCATGGAAGGCATCCGCGGCATGGAGATGGGGGCGCCCTATGCGCAGCACGAAGTCACGCTTCCCTTCACGCGCATGCTGGCCGGCCTGGCCGATTACACGCCCACGCA